>NZ_JBNHFF010000118.1:0-10084 GCF_059089965.1 Arthrobacter sp. SPT-J7 | reverse complement strand
GCTCCGGCCGTCCCGCCCGTAGCGGCGGCCCGCGTCGCGCCTCGGCTCCGGCCTCGAACGAGCGCCGCAGCCGCTAAGGTTCGCGTTTTCGCCGCGCGAATCAGCTGGCGATCCCAAAATCCCGGGCGCTACGGGTATATCGATAGCGTCCGGGATTCTGCGCAGCGCGAATCACCCAACGCAGCGCGGCCTGAACGCTACCAGCCGCGGGCGCGCCACTCCTCCAGGTGCGGCCGTTCTGCACCAAGGGTGGTCGGCTTGCCGTGGCCGGGATGCACGATGGCGGTGTCCGAATAAGCGCCGAACAGCCGCTCACCGACGTCGGTGAAAAGCTGCGTGAACCGATCCGGATCGTTCTGGGTGTTTCCCACCCCGCCCGGGAACAGCGAGTCGCCGGAAAAAATGTGCGCGGGGCCTTCCGGGTCCCCGTACACAAATGCGATTGACCCAGGGGTGTGCCCGCGCAGGTGGACCGCCGTCAGCTCGAAGCCGTCCACGGCCACCGTGTCCCCGTGCTTAAGGTGCCGGTCAACCGCAACAGGCAACGCGTCGGCGTCGTCCTTTCCTGCAGCAGTGGGCGCGCCCGTAACGGCCACTAGCTCCTTCAACGCCCGCACGTGGTCCCAGTGCTGGTGCGTGGTGGCGATCAGGGCAAGTCTGCGCCCGGCGGACGTATCCGCGGCCGAATCCTGTAGCAGCTGCCGGATAGCCGGCACGTCATCCGCGGCGTCGATCAGCACCTGTTCGCCGCTGGCTTTGGCAGTCAGCACGTAGACGTTGTTGTCCATCCCGCTGACGGAAATCCGGCGGATGGTCAGCGCCGGCAGGTCGTAAAGAAGTGAGTCCATAGGCTTCAGTCTAGGGACGCCTGTTCGCGGCCTTCAGACACCCAGTGGGGATCCGCTGAGCGGGAACCGACGACGCCGTCAGAAGCCTGTGCCAGTGCGTCCAGTTGCGGACGGCTCAGCTCCAGGGCCAGCGCGCCAAGGTTTTCGTCGATCCGGTGAGTCTTGCGGGTGCCGGGAATGGGGACGACGGGCAGGCCGAGCAGCTTGCCTTGGGCGAGCAGCCAGGCCAGGGCCACCTGCGCAGGCGTCGCTCCCAGTTCGTACGCCACGGACCGGACGGTGGCCACCACTGCCTGGTTGGCGCTCGCCGCGTCAGGGGCGAAGCGGGGAATCCGCCGTCGGAAGTCGTTGTCCCCCAAGCTGGAAGCGTCAACGGTGCCGGTGAGGAATCCCCGGCCCAAAGGCGAGTACGGCACAAAACCCACTCCCAGGGCGGCGGCCGCAGGAACAACGTTGCGTTCCACGTCGCGGCTCCAGATGGACCATTCACTCTGGACCGCCGCAATAGGGTGGATTGCGGATGCATCCTCCAGCTCCTGGGCCGTCACCTCCGACAGTCCCAGGTGCTTGACCTTGCCCTGCTGCACAAGCTCCGCCATGGCCTCCACGGTTTCCACAATCGGAACGCGGAGGTCACGGCGGTGCATGTAGTAGAGGTCTATCACGTCCGTGCCCAGCCGCTGCAGGCTCCGGTCCACGGCCTGGCGGATATGTACGGCGTCGCCCCGGATGTCCGTATAGCCGTCCGCCGGCGAGCCCACCAGGCCGAACTTGGTGGCAAGCTGGACCTCGTCCCGCCGCGTCTTCAGTAAATGCGCGATCAGTTCCTCGTTGCTGCCACCGCCGTAGACGTCTGCCGTGTCGATGAAGCTGACGCCCGAGTCGACGGCGTGATGAAGCGTCCTGAGCGCGCCAGCCGGATCAACCTCCCCGTAAACCGGTGTGAGTGCCATTCCGCCGAAGCCGAGAGGGCTGACCTCGAGGCCGTCGCCAAGGTGGACTGCTGCTGCCATGACCGTGCTCCCATCATTCAAGTTGTCCAAGCCAGGAACACCCTCCCGGTAGCTTGTATTCCGTCAGTCCTAATGCCAGGGAATGACCCGGTCCGCAGCTGAACGGGTTGCTTGGATCACCACCGCGTTGGCTTCGTCCGGGCCGGTTGCCCAAGCCTCAGCCGCAGTCCGTTCCATCCCAAATGAAACGTGCCGTTCCACCAAGCGGGCCAGGCGCAGCTCCGGGGGCGTGTCGACAAACCAAACCTCGTCCAGCTGCGCCCTGATGTATTTCCAGGGTTCCTGTTCCATCAGCAGGTAGTTACCCTCGGTGATCACCAGCGGGACGTCTGCCGGGATGGCGACGGAAGCTGCTACGGGTTCATCCAAGGTGCGACGGAACTCCGGAGCGTAAACCACCGGCTCATCCCGGCGCACCAGGCGGCGCAGCAGCGAAAGATAACCGCCGGCGTCGAACGTGTCGATGGCTCCCTTGCGCTGCCGCAGCGGGGTGCCATCGATGATGGTGTTGCCGAGGTGGAAGCCGTCCATGGGTACCACTATGGCCTGCCCGGGCTCGAACTGCTGCCGGATCCACTCGGCGAAGGTGGACTTGCCGGAACCAGGGGCACCCGCAATGCCCAGGATGGTCCGCGTACCAGGGACGAGCCTTTCCCGCAGTGCGGCCATCGCGTGGATGATCTCGGGGGAGTCCATGGCAAAAGCCTAGACCGCCCGTTGAATCTCCCCATCCTTTCATTCCAGGAACGCCACATCCGACGGCGACCCCCGGGCCACGCCATCGGCCTACCTGAAACATGGGGAGCTTCAGCGGCTGGAGTGGAAGGCAGTTTCCGGCTCGTCGGCGTCGGCTCCTCCGGGCAGCGCTTTGAGCCCAGCCGCGCAGCCAACGATTCCGGCAATAAACACCACTTTCACCACGCTGAAGGCTTCCATGCCGGTGGCCATAGCCCAACCCACGGTCAGTGCCGCACCAATTCCCACCCAAACGGCGTAGGCGGTGCCCAGGGGAATGGTCCGGATGGCCATGCCCAGGCCCAGCATGCTCAACGTTGCCGTTATTGCGAAGACCAGTGTGGGAAAGGGCTCGGTGAAGCCGTCGGACAAACCGAGAGCGGTGGCCCACACCGCTTCGAGAACGGCTGAGGCGATAAGCACAAGCCAAGGAATCGAGCGCCGCAGCATTACGCCACCACCTTCAGGCCGACCACGCACACTGCGATGCCGGACAGCAGGAGGAGCCGTGCCGCCGTCGGGCGTTCCACCTTGGTGACGATGGCGTAGGCGGAGGTCAGCACCACACCCACGCCTACCCACACCGCGTACGCCGTGCCGGTGGGTATCGATTGCATGGCGATGGCCAGGCCGCCGGTGCTGGCGGCCGCGGAGACCAGGAAGAGCGCGGCGGGGGCGATGCGGCGCCGGCCGGACGCCTGGAAGGCGAGGTGCAGAGCTGCTGCCCACACCGCTTCAAGGGCGCCGGAAAGGATGAGGATTAACCACGGCATGACAGATCCTTTGGCCAGTCTTGTCGCGTGCCGGGTACTGAACCGTCGTCCGGAGGCCCGTTTGCGGAGTCTACCTCTCCAGCGTAGCAACGCCCGACGCCGGGCGGCCACTGATGGTGGGAAACCTCACCACCAGGCAGCCCCGGACCTCATAGGGCGCCGCCGGCTGCCTCGGGCGCCGATGAGTCGCGGCCGCCGTCGCCGATGGTTTCACGGGCAATGAAGTTCTCGATGTCGAACAGGTTGTCCGCCCGCTCGGCGATGTTCAGCAGCGTGGTCATGGACGCGACTTCCTCAACCTGCTCCTTCAGGAACCAGAGCATAAACTGCTCGCCCAGTGCGTCGTTCTCGCCGCGGGCTGCCCGGAAAAGGTCCTCGATGTTGCGGGTGACTTCCTTTTCCTGCTGGAGGGCAAGGGCCAACGGCTCGGTGACCGAGGTGAAGTCGTTGCGGACGGCGGGGACGCCCGGAATGGTGAAGGCGATGTCGCGGTCCAGCATGTACTGCACCATCATCATGGCGTGGTTCCGTTCCTCCACGGACTGGCGGTAGAAATACCTGGCCAACTGGGGGAGGTCCTGATTGGCAAACCAGGTCGCCACGGCAATGTACTGCTGCGATGCCGTGAATTCGTTGCCGATCTGGGTGGACAGGAGCGCATTGAACGTTGAAGTGGTCATAGCCCGAGTTTAGGGACGGCTGCGTGGAGCCACCAGTGTGGAAAGGCTCTGCTTCCCAAAGGCGAGGCTCTCCTATTCCGCGCCGGGCCCATCCTCAACAGGGTCGATCGAGACGACGGCAAGGAAACCGCGGCCCAGGACGTCAGGGGTGTCGACGTCGGAACCCACCACTGCGTCGTATCGCGTCAGTGCCTCGGGTTCGTTGGTTCCTGCGGCTGCCGTGGCCTGTCCCTGGAGCAGGATCCCCAGCTGTCCTTCGAAGATGGGCTTGGCACGTTTTTTCGAGAGCTCGATGATGGACGTGAAGCCCTTGAAGCGGCCTGCCCGCGTGATGACGTTGAGGTCCCGGATATCACCCGTCGGAAGGGAAGCCTGCGTGCTGGCCCCGCCCGGAAACCGGAAAGGACGGTACTTCTCCAGGGGATGTTCGGCGCCGTCCACGGACAGCAGCAGGAGTTCACCCTCCACCACCGTCAGCACCCGCTCCATCCCTGGGAACGCGGAGAAATCGCCGGCCTTGCTGACGTCAGCGATGCTGACCCGCCAGTCCCAGGACCCGTCCTGCGCGGAACCTGTGGCAGGGTGGCTGGCCAGCTGGCGCGTCACCCCGCCGCCGTTCCGCCAGGGTTCGGGTTTAAGGTCTGCAAAGCGGATGATCTCCATCTGCCCAGCCTAATTCCCCCGCGTACATCCCGCGGCCCGCCTTCCTGCTACTCTCCTCCGGGGGAATAACACAAGAACAGCCTCAAGGAGCCGGGAATGTTTGTGAAAGTGTGTGGGCTCAGTACGCCCGAATCCGTCCGTGAAGCGGTAAGTGCCGGGGCGGATGCCGTGGGCTTCGTCCTCACCGCCAGCCCCCGCGTTGTCTCGCCATCCCAGGCGTCCTCGTTGCTGGCGGAGGTCCCCGCAGGAGTCTCGCCCATCGCAGTATTCCGCCACGAACCGGTGGCCGACGCCGTGGCGATCGCCCGCGCTGCCGGGCTGGAATGGATCCAGCTGCACGGCCCCCGCACCCGTGAGGACGTCGCTACCGTGCACGATGCCGGCATGAAGCTGATCAGGGCAGTCACCATGGCTGCCGCTCCGGAGGAGTTCGAGAACTGGGGCGAGGACCTGCTGCTGATTGACGCCGCGGTGCCGGGCTCCGGGAAGGCGTGGGACTACGCCTCCGTGGCCGCCCTGCCGGTTCTTCAAGGACGGCACTGGCTGCTCGCCGGCGGGCTCGACCCCGCCAACGTGGGTGCGTCCTCCGCGGCAGCCCACGCCTGGGGCGTCGATGTCTCCTCCGGTGTGGAGGCATCCCGGGGCGTGAAGGACCTGGCCAAGGTGCGTGCCTTTGTGCGGGCGGCGAAGGGCGCGGCTGCCCCCGTGTAGCAGCCGGGTTGACGGCCCGGTCAGGGCAAACCCCATCCTATTGTCAGTGCCCCGGGGCACAATGGATGAATGAAGACACTGCTCAACATCATCTGGCTGGTTTTCGGGGGATTCTGGCTTGCGCTGGGCTACTTCCTGGCCGGCGTCATCTGCTGCCTCCTGATCATCACCATTCCGTGGGGCATCGCCTCGTTCAGGATTGCGTCATACACGCTGTGGCCGTTCGGCCGCACAGTGGTGGACAAGCCCGGCGGAACAGGAGTCTTTTCCCTGCTGGGCAACGTGATCTGGCTGCTGGTGGCGGGCATCTGGATCGCTATCGGCCACGTGGTCACGGCCTTTGCCATGGCCATCACCATCATCGGCATCCCGCTAGCCATCGCCAACCTTAAGCTCATCCCGGTGTCCCTGATGCCGCTGGGCAAGCAGATCGTGCCCACCGACGCGCCGTTCGTCACGGCCTACCGGTAAGCCGGGGCGGTGCCCCGCCGACAGCACCCGGGTACTGATGAGCTGACGGGCCCTCTACTCCGTTGGCTCATCCGGCCGCAGCGCCCGCAGGACGCAGAACTCATTGCTGTCCGGATCAGCCATTACCACCCAGGTAACCTCAGGGCCCTGGCCCACAGAAACGCGTTTGGCACCAAGGCCCACGAGCCTTGCAACCTCTGCGTCGCGGTCCCCGGGCCGCAGGTCCAGGTGAAGCCTGTTCTTGACCTCCTTGCGCTCGGGCACCTTGAGGAAGAGCAGGTCCGGGGACACTCCGTCCTCGGGGCTGCCGGCCGGCGGCTCCAGCACAATCTCATCGTCCGCCTCGTACGTCCGGCGCCACCCCAGCGCTTTCTCCCAGAAGTCCGCGGGCACTTTAGGATCGGTCGAATCGATGCAAAGGGACTTGATGCGCAGGGTCATCCGAGCAGTGTTGCATCCTCCTGCCAGAACCGTAAAGGTCCGGGTGGCTGGAAGTATTCCTTGGGTCCGGCCGGACCAGCCGGGCGCAGGTCCATCAGCGGGGAGTGAATGCCCCGTTGATCAGGAGGGCCACGGTGCTGCTGTCGTCCAGTTCCGCGGCGATATCCACGTCGCCGGCATAGCCGGCGCCGGCCAGCTCGCGGCCGCTGGAACACCCGTGCAGCATATCCCGGAGCCGCGGCTCCGCCGCGTCGAACACCGCCATCGCGGCCACGGCTTCGGGTGAGTAACCGTGCCTGCCGTCTTCGGCCTCGTAGCCGCCCTTGCCCGCAGCCACCAAGCCCGCGATGAACGCGCCGGCGCCGATCTGGTCCTCCACAGCCGGGCGGAGGGTGCGGTCCGGGCAGTGTTCACCGGCGGCAATCACAGCGATCACGGCATCTTCAGGGAAGTTGGCCATCACCCAGTCGGCCGTTGCTGCCGCATTGCGGAGCGATACCGCAGCTACCAGGGGGACCTCGCCCGCCAGCTCATGGCATAGGGCGGATCCATTGGGCGAGGGCAGGACCACCCGCTCCAAGGACCCCGCAGCCCGGAAGCTCGCGGGGGAGAGGCTCAGCCCGCCGCCGTTGCGGGGCCCTGCCAGTTGGGCGCCGTGGTGGGCGGCGAAGTCTTCGGCACTGGTGTCCTTCCAGGGAAACGGAAAAACGACGGCTCCCCGGTCCAGGGCGACGCTGACACAGGTGGTGAAGGACAGGACGTCCACCACCACGGCGAGGTCCGCCCCGGACGTTACCGTCCTGGCGCCGTCGAGCCCCCATTCCAGCCGCACGTTGTAGGGCAGTTGCCGGTGGGCAGCACCTGCCGTGAGTGTGTGGCGGGGGTTTGAAGTGGGTGCGTTCACGCCAGTTCGCCTTCCAGGTTCCGGCGGGCGGCGCCCAGCCACAGTTCCCGCGCCCGGCCGGTGTGGAACAGCGGGTCCAGGTCCAGCAGGTGGCGTACGACAGCGGCGCGGCCGGCAGCGAAGTCAGCGTCGCCGATGTGCGCATAGTCCTGGCGGACATCGGCCACGTACCTCGCGTACTCCTCAGGTTCCCCGCCCAGGACGGAAAGGTCTGCATCGCAGAGGAGGGCGCCGAAGTCGTCCCCCGCCGCGGGGCGATGGTCCGATGTCAGCCGCACCAACCGTGCCACCTCGGCGACCTCCGCCTCGGGAAGCCCGGCAGCAACCAGCCGATCCTCCGCCAGGCAGGCCGACTCCTCCTCGTCCTGGCCGGCGACGCACCGGTAGACGGCGTCGTGGAACCACGCGGCCAGCAGCACCGTGCGGGGCGGGTCATCGGGATCGGTGAGCAGGTCCAGCGCTTCCAGTACCGACAGCAGGTGCGTGCAGCCGTGGTACCGGCGGTGCGGCTCGCTCCACCGGTCCAGCAGGTCGAGGAAAAGCGCGTCGTGGCCGGGCATGATGGCGTCCCACCGGTTGAACAGCGGAACCTTGAGCGACTTGTTCCGTTGCCGTGCAGGGATCCTCAGACCGCTGGCGATCAGCTTTCGCACCAGGATCCGGGCCTGCACGGGGATGGCACCCGCCGACACCAGGTCATCGAAGCGGCGCTCAGCAACGTCGTAGTGGTCGCCGTCAAAGGCCCGCTCCGGAATGCCGGCGGCGGCTGCGAACGAGTGCAGTTCGGCGAGCGACGTGTCAGATACCAGATGCGAGAAATGGGTCCCGTGGGCAGGCCACAGCGGCGGGTCGATGTAGATGGCCATGGAGGAAGTCTAGTTGGGACAGGTCATGAGGTTTCGGCGGGAACGCGACCCTGGGTGCGGGCACGCTTTTGTGCGGTATCCGAAAATGCGGCTCAGCTATGCTGTTCCTACCGCAGCTGCGCCATACTGGGTCTATGACCATTATTCGCGTTGCTGAAGCTGCCCGCTTCCTCGGTGTCAGCGACGACACCGTGCGGCGTTGGTTGGACAACGGATCGCTCACCGCCATGAAGGACGACGGCGGCCGGCTTGCCGTGGACGGGCTGGAACTGGCCCGGCATGCACAGAAACTGGCGCAGCTTCCGGACGATCCGCACCGTACCGGGAGTTCTGCGCGCAACAGGTTCGTGGGCCTGGTTACCGGCATCACGGCGGACAAGGTCATGGCACAGGTGGAGCTGCAGTGCGGCCCCTTCCGGGTGGTGTCCCTCATGAGCAGCGAGGCCGTGCGGGAGTTGGGGCTCGAACCAGGCTCCGTGGCCACCGCGGTGGTCAAAGCCACCACGGTCATCATCGAGACGCCGCAGGGCAAGGCGCTGTGAACAGGATCCGCACGCTCACGGCCCTGCTGCTGGCAGTACTGATGACCGCCACGCAGGCAGCGTGCAGTGCCAAGGGCGACGCGGCCGCTGACGGCAGCGGCGGGGCACTGACTGTGTTCGCCGCCGCATCCCTCAAAACCAGCTTCACGGAACTGGCAAAGATGTTCGAAGCCCGGCACCCCGGCACCACGGTAACCCTCAGCTTCGCCGGATCCGCAGACCTCGCCACCCAGATCAACCAGGGCGCGCCGGCGGACGTCTTCGCCTCCGCAGACACCAGCAACATGGAAAAACTGCAGGAGGCCGGACTGGTGGAGGGTGAACCCGGGGTTTTCGCCACCAACACGCTCGCCATCGCCGTCCCGCGGGGAAACCCGGCCGGCATCCGTTCCTTCGCGGACCTCGCCAAACCTGGGACCATTCTGGTGCAATGTGCCCACCAGGTTCCTTGTGGTGCCGCCGCGGCCGTCGTCGAACAGCAGGCCGGAACAGACCTGAACCCTGCCAGCGAGGAAAACTCCGTGGCGGACGTGCTGGGCAAAGTCATCTCCGGCGAAGCCGACGCGGGACTCGTCTACGTCACTGACATCCGGTCCGCGGCAGGCAGGGTGGAGGACGTTCCCTTCCCGGAAGCGGCCGGTGCCGTCACCAGCTACCCCGCCGCCGTGCTGTCCAGCAGCAGAAACAGTGCAGAGGCCCGCGCGTTCCTCGAACTCATCAGCAGTCCCGAAGGCCAAAAACTACTCTCTGACGCCGGCTTCGGACCGGGTCCGGCGTGAGCGGCCAGGCCTCGTGAGCGGCCAGGCCTACAGCGGCGTTCCGCGCTGGATCCATGCCGTGGCCGTCCTGGCCGTCCTGGTGGTCGTCCTCCCACTGCTCGCCATGGTGGCAAGGGTCAACTGGGCCAACTTCCTGCCACTGGTCACCTCCGAGTCCGCCCTATCGGCATTGGGACTGAGCCTGCAGACGTCCGCTGCCAGCACCGTCCTGTGCATCCTCCTCGGTGTACCGCTGGCCCTCGTTCTGGCCCGGGGCAGGTTCCCGCTGCAGGGACTGCTGCGCTCGCTGGTGCTGCTCCCGCTCGTCCTGCCACCCGTGGTGGGCGGCATCGCACTTCTTTACACGTTCGGCCGCCAAGGCCTCCTGGGCAGCACCTTGGAAGTCCTCGGACTCCAAATTGCCTTCTCCACCACCGCTGTGGTCCTGGCGCAGACGTTCGTAGCATTACCGTTCCTGGTGGTGAGCCTGGAGGGAGCCCTGCGGACCGGCGGGGAACGGTACGAAGCAGTCGCAGCAACGCTCGGCGCCTCCCCCGGACGGGTCTTCCGACGCGTGACGCTGCCGCTGGTGCTGCCCGGGCTGGCCTCGGGGGCCGTGCTCTCCTTCGCGCGCAGCCTCGGCGAGTTCGGCGCCACCCTGACGTTTGCGGGCAGCCTC
>NZ_JBNHFF010000117.1:0-10172 GCF_059089965.1 Arthrobacter sp. SPT-J7 | reverse complement strand
TCGCTGTCGCGGGTGATCTTGACGACCCGGACTTCGGCCTTTCCGTACTGGTTTTCGCCGAGGATGATTTTGCTGCTCATGGTCTGTTCCCAACTTCCGGTAAGTGGAACCTAGGTTCCATCACTGAAATTAAGCGCGCGTTTCAGGCGCGTTTCCGGTGGAGCCGACCCAACAAAAAAAGAGCCGGCATCCATTGATGCCAGCTCATTACGACCCTGCCTGCTGCTCCCAGGTTACGTGACATGCGCCACGAATTGACATCCAGCGTAGCCCAGCAAGGCGGTGGTGTACATCACAAAATGAAAAAACAATTTGTGACTGTTCTGAAGGGTGCGAGCTGGGGAGGCGGGGCTGGCATCCTTGACCTCGAGCTCGGCGCGTTCTAAGCTTTTCCACAAAGCAATAATACATTTCCAAAAGGTGGAAAGAGACAACCACGAATTCCAGGAGGACAAGATGGACCTGCAGGATAAAAGGGACGTGACGGAGTTTCCGGCACCGGGCCAGGAGCTGTACCATCCGTACGGCGGGACAGACCCCGACTTCTATATTCCGGCCGATTGTGACCGGACCGCCGGCGGCTTCTCACGCTGGTTGCGTGCACTCCCGGTCTTCGGACGCCAGCGCTCGGCGTGAGTCCACGAGCCCGCGCCCAAGAGGGCTTTCTACTGCTGGGTTGACGGAAGGACCCTGAGTAAGCCGGCCGCGGCACTGACAGCAATAACCGCGGGAGCTTTTCCGCCCACATCCGGCAAACCTATGGGGCACTGGATACGGTCAATGTCGGGTTCCGCAAATCCTTCCGCCACCAGCTTCTGCCGGAACCGCAGCCACTTGGCCCGTGAGCCGATCAGGCCCACACTGCCCAAGTTCCTGCGGCGCAGGGCCGCGTGACAAAGAAGGAAGTCTTCGGAGTGGTCGTGGCTCATGATAAAAACATGGGTGCCCGGAGGAAGATCGGCGATGAATGAGTCCGGGACCGGAGTATGCACGGGCCGCACGTCCGCAATACCCAAGGCAACGTCGGCAAGCCGGGCATGAGTGAGCTGTTCCCCGCGGCTGTCCACCAGGTACAGAGTCATGGGCAAACGCGACAGGATGCGCCCAAGTTCGTAGCCAACGTGCCCGACGCCGAAGATGGCCACGGTGGGAAGGGACAGGAAGGGTTCAAGCAGCACCCGCACCTTGCCTCCGCAGCACTGCCGCCCGTGCTCGGTGGTGGCATGCTCATTGAGTGAAAATTCGGTGGTTCGGGGTACGGAAATCCCACGGGTCATCATGTCCCTGGCCTGGTCCACCACTGTCGCCTCGAGGTTGCCGCCTCCGATGCTGCCCCACGTTGCATCCGCCGCCACCACCATCTTCGCGCCTGCCTCGCGGGGCGCATGGCCGTGCACCTCGGATACGGTGGCCAGGACGCCGGGCAAGCCTGCTGACCGCAAGTGCTGCAGGGCTTCGAGCCAGTCCATGTCAGAGCGCTGACGTTGCTACCGGCGGGCGGACGTCGTCGTCATGGCTTGTGGAGGCTGACGACGACGCCGAAGCCGGTGCAGTGATGCGTTCAAGTGCCCAGAACACTGCCTCGGGCGTGGCCGGGCTGGCCAGCTCGACGGACGTGCTGCCTGAACCGAACGCTGCAATCGCCTCCCGCAGCGCCTCCCGGACGCTAATGGCAAGCATAAGCGGCGGCTCACCTACCGCCTTGGAGCCGTAGACGACGCCGCTTTCAGTGGCCCTCTCGAAAAGGTGGACGTTGAATTGTTCGGGCATTTCCGAGAAGCTCGGCAGTTTATAGGTACTGGCGGACTGGGTGGCAATCCGTCCCCGTCCGGGGCCTTCGGACACGTCCCATCGCAGGTCTTCGAGGGTCAGCCACCCGGCCCCCTGGACGAAGCCGCCTTCAATCTGGCCGACGTCGATCAGCGGTGAAAGGCTGTCGCCGACGTCGTGCACGATGTCAGTCCGGAGTTGGCGGTAGCTACCCGTGAACCGGTCCACTTCCACTTCCGCAACGGCGGCCCCGTAGCTGAAGTATTTGAACGGCTCACCCTGCATGCGTGAGCTGTCCCAGTGCAGTCCCTCCGTCCGGTAGTAGCCGGCTGCCCAGAGCTGGACCCGCTGGAAGTACGCGTCACGTGCCACCTCGGCAAAGCTGAGGTGGCGGTCGTGGAAGCCGATTCCCGTGACTCTGCCGTCATCGAACCGGACATCGTCCGGGTGGATGTTGAACTTCCTGGCCGCCACTTCTGCGAGCCGGGAGCTGATCTGCTCACAGGCATTCTTCACAGCTCCACCGTTGAGATCGGCTCCGGAGCTTGCTGCGGTCGCGGAGGTGTTCGGCACCTTGTCAGTCCGCGTAGGGGCCAGCCGGATAAAGGAAAGCGGTACTCCCAAAGCGGTGGCAGCCACTTGGCGCATTTTGGTGTGGAGGCCCTGCCCCATTTCGGTGCCGCCGTGATTGATCAGCACAGACCCGTCCTTGTATACGTGCACCAGGGCGCCTGCCTGGTTGAATGCCGTGAGGTTGAAAGATATGCCGAACTTCACCGGGGTGATCCCGATGGCCCGCTTCGTATGAGGATGCGCAGCGTTGAACTCCGCAATGTCTGCCCTCCGACGTTCCACGTCGGCCCGGTCCAGCAGCGACTGCCAAATTGCGGTGAGGCGTTCGGCATGCCGGACAGGCTGCCCGTACGGTGTGGTCTGTCCGGGCTCGTAGAAATTACGACGGCGGAGCTCGGCTGGCTCCAGGCCCAGCATCGGCGCGCACCGGCCCAACAGGTCTTCGATCACCAGCATCCCCTGAGGGCCGCCGAAACCGCGGAACGCTGTTTGGGAGGTCTTGTTGGTTTTTGCGACCCTGCCGTGGACTTCGATGTTGGGAATAAAATACGCATTGTCGATATGGCACATTGCCCTCGCGAGGACAGGTTCGGAGAGATCCAGGCTCCAGCCGCCGTCGCTGGTGAGGGTGGCCTTCAGCGCCTCGAGCCGGCCATCGCCGTCGAATCCTGCTTCCCAGCATGCGTGGAACGGGTGGCGCTTGCCGGTCAGGGTGATGTCCTGCGTCCGGTTGAGGCGGAGGCGCACCGGGCGTCCGGTAAGGCTCGCTCCAAGCGCTGCGATGGCCGCGAACCCGTGCGGCTGCATCTCCTTGCCGCCAAACCCCCCGCCCATCCGGAGGCACTGCACCGTCACCTCGTGGTTGGCGAGGCCCAGCACGTGCGCCACAATTTCCTGCGTCTCGGACGGGTGTTGGGTGCTCGCCTGCACGAAGACCTGCCCACTTTCGTCGATGTACGCGAAGGACGCCTGCGTCTCGAGGTAGAAATGCTCCTGGCCGCCGAACTCGAACTCCCCGCTGAACCGATGCACGGAAGCTGCCAGGGCCCGGTCCGGGTTACCCCGGGAAAGTGTTGGCTGGTTGCCTTGGAAGCTGCCGGCCGTGATCGCCTCCGTGAGGGTCAGCAGCGAAGGCAAGGGTTCGTACTCGACCGCTACCGCCTCCGCGCCGAGCCGGGCCGCCTCCGTTGTTTCACCGAGGACCCAGCACACGGCGTGGCCGTAGTACATGACCTCACGGGGAAAGAGTGGTTCGTCATGCTTCACGCCGGCGTCGTTAACGCCCGGAACATCCGATGCCGTCAGCACCTTAACAACGCCGGGCACCCGGAGTGCGGGCTCGGTGTCCAGTGCCGTAAGCAGGGCATGGGCGTGCGGTGCCTGGACAGGCCACGCGTGCAGGACATTCCGGGAGCGGACAATCAGGTCGTCGGTATAAAGGGCTGTCCCGGTCACATGCGCGGCGGCGCTCTCGTGCGGAAGGGAGACACCCACAACGGGGTTGACGGGACGATCTGCCAGGGACTTCACTTTGCTGCCACCAAAGCCGGGGCGTTGCCGGCCTGGAACCTGAACAGGGCCTGCCGCAGCATGGCCTGCCGGTAGAGTGCGCTCGCCCGCATATCGTCGATCGGTGTTCCCTCGGCGGCCATAACGGACGCCGCAGCAGCCACGGTGTCCACAGTCCAGGGCCTGCCTGCCAGGGCTTCCTCGGTGGCGACGGCCCGGACCGGTGTTGCTGCCACACCGCCGAGCCCGATACGTGCCGACGTTACAACGCCGTCCGCCACCTGCAGTGCGATGGCAACGGAAACACTCGAAATGTCGTCGTAACGCCGCTTGGCGATCTTGTAGAACGCGGTGCTTTCGGCCAACGGCAACGGGATCCGCACTGCGCGCAGCAGTTCGTTGGGCTTCCTGACGCTCTGCCGGTAGCCCGTGAAGTACCCGGACAAAGGGACTTCGCGCTCGCCGTCAAGCGACGACAGGACAACCTTGGCGTCCAGGGCGAGCAAGACCGGAGCGGAATCGCCGATGGGTGATCCGGTTGCGAGGTTCCCACCGAATGTTGCGGCATTCCGGATCAGGCGGGACGCAAACTGGGGAAACAACTGGCCCAGCAGGGGCACGTGGCCGTTGAGGCCCTGTTCAACCTCGGAAAGTGTAAGGGCCGCCCCGATTTCGAGCTGGTCGGCGTCAAAGGCCAGCGTGCGCAGCTCCTCCAGCCGGTCGATCGCAAGTACCAGGGCTGGCCGGGAATGCCGGAGGTTCACCTCAACGCCGAGGTCGGTTGCTCCTGCTGCCAGTTTTGCATCGGGGTTTTCCTGCAACGCCTGGAGTGTTTCAGCCAGGGTTTTGGGGCGGAGGAACCCCGCGCCGCCGTCCACCCTGGTGTGCCTGGGGGGCGGGGCGGGCCGGTTTTGCCTGTCCAGTAACGGGTCTGCGGCCGGGGGAGTCGTGAGTGCGTAGGCTGCGTCCCTTATGGGCCGGTAGCCGGTGCAGCGGCAGAGGTTGCCGCTGAGCGAATGAAGGTCGAAGCCGTTTGGCCCGCATTCGTGGTCGGTGGCGTGCTCCTCGCCTACCGCACCGGTTCCGGTGTCCTTTTTGGCTTGATCAGGACTCCGGTCCGGACGGTAATACTCTGCCGCCATGGAGCAGATGAATCCAGGAGTGCAATATCCGCACTGGGAACCGCCCCGGTCTGCCATTTCACGCTGCACGGGATGAAGACCCGTGGCACCCGGCCTGTCTGTGATACCCAAGCCTTCAGCCGTGACGATCTCCTGGCCGTCGAATGCCAGTGCAGGAGGCAGGCATGAGTTAACGGATGTCCAGCGGCTCGCATGGGACCCGTCCGGCCGGGCCACCAGGACGGCACAGGCCCCGCATTCGCCCTCCGCGCAGCCTTCCTTTGCTCCCGTAAAGCCCTCCCCCCGCAGCCAGTCGAGGAGTCTCGTGTGGGGGCTGGTCCCGCTGCAGTCCCGCGCCCGCCCGTTGACGATAATCCCCATTCCGTCCATGCCTCACGCTCCCCGTACGAACCAGACCGACGCCCTTCAACCAAACCCTCTGGTTCCGGGAAAGGTACCCCGCGATCACTGCCAGATTATCCGTTATGTGTTTCGGTGTGATTAAGCTTACATGCGCGGTGGAAGGGGTTTTCCTGTGTCCGAATTGCTCGCCAGCCGTGACTGCCCCCGTAAAATTCCAGCGGCTGCCCGGCCACGCCATATAGTCAAGGGATGGAACAGCGGATTTTAGGCAAGACCGGACGGAAAGTGTCCATCGTGGGGCTGGGCACCTGGCAGCTGGGCGCGGACTGGGGCAACGTTGACCCGGCACAGGCGCAGGCCATCCTGGCCGCCTCCGTGGAGGCGGGCGTGAACTTCTTCGACACTGCAGACGTGTACGGCGACGGCAAGAGCGAGCAGGCCATCGGGAAGTTCCTCGCGGACAACCCCGGCCTGGACATCACGGTGGCCACCAAGATGGGCCGCCGCGTGGACCAGCAGCCGGAGAACTACACGCTGGCCAACTTCCGCCGGTGGGTGGACCGCTCGCGGAAGAACCTTGGCACAGACTCCCTGGACCTGGTCCAGCTGCACTGCCCGCCCACTGCGGTGTTCAGCAACGCCGAGGTCTATGACGCCCTGGACACCCTGGTGTCAGAGGGTGCCATCCGAAACTACGGCGTCAGCGTCGAACGCACCGACGAGGCGCTGGAAGCGATCAGCCACCCGGGCACCGCCTCCGTACAGATCATCCTCAACGCCTTCCGCCTCAAGCCCCTGGACGAGGTCCTTCCCGCGGCAAAGGCAGCAAACGTGGGGATCATCGCCCGCGTTCCGCTCGCCTCGGGGCTGCTCTCCGGCAAGTACTCCAAGGAGACCACCTTCGCGGAGAACGACCACCGGAACTATAACCGCAACGGCGACTCTTTCGACGTCGGCGAAACGTTCTCGGGGGTGGACTACGACCTGGGATTGAAGGCCGTCAAGGAATTCGAACAGCTCGTACCGGCCGGCGCCAGCACGGCGCAGGCCGCAATCGCCTGGATTGCAGCGCAGGACGGCGTCACCAGCGTGATCCCCGGCGCACGCAACGTAGAGCAGGCAACGGCCAATGCCGCCGCGGCCGGTCTCGCTGTTGGTGAAGACTTCGACGCCGGCGTCCGCTGGATCTACGACCACTACTTCCGCGAAGCCATCCACCCGCGCTGGTAAGGCGGCAGGACAGGTTCGCGCCGCCATACCGGACAGGCCGGTGAATGACAGCTTCTTCCGTCAGCACCTTCGTGGAGCGGCTCTCCGCCGTGCCTTCGGGTCCGGGGCTTAACAACTTCCTCGATCACAGCGAACGGGCCAATGCGCAGCGCCGGCGCAACCTGGAGCTCTACCTGACGGAGATGCTGGACCGCTCGCCCAAGGTGCTGCTGCTGGGCGAGGCGCCGGGCTTCCGTGGCATGAGGATCACCGGTGTTCCCTTCACCAACCGCACCATGTTCCAGGGCCCGGCCAACAGTTTTGGGTTGTTCGGTCCGGGAAAGGGTTACGCGTTGCCTCCCGAGGCGGCGGGAGTGGCAGCCGAGCCCACCGCCACCGTGATGTGGGAGGTCCTGGCGGAACTGGATTTCCTTCCCCTGCTGTGGAGTGCATGCCCCTGGCACACCCACGTGCCCGGGAATCCGCAGTCCAACCGCACGCCGAGGACAACTGAAGCGCGGCTTGGAACTCCGTTCTGGCAGGCGCTGGTTGAGGTTTTTGCCATCCACACCGTGGTGGCCGTGGGCAATGTGGCACATCGAAGCGTGCTTGCCAGCGACATGGACGTGCCGAAAGTCCGGCATCCATCCCATGGCGGGAGGTCCGGCTTCAAACGCGGACTGGAGGAGTTGCTGGCTGCAGGCGCGGCACGCTGATTCCTACCCCAGCAGGTGCAACTGGGCGGGGTATCCACGTCTTCTCCAAAAGCAGGGCCTTCGGTCCGCGTCCCGGCCTGTCCCGGCACCGGCGGCGAGGACAACCCCGGTCGTCCTGATCTGATCCGCGTTCCCCATAGCCTCACCCTAACCCGGGGCTGCGTCCCTTTAGGCGTCGCCGCCTGCCCCGCCGGTGGTCCCGGCGTTGACGTCGAGGAGTTTGTAACGGTCCATGGCGTACGACGGCGCGCCCTCCTCCACCTCGCCCCTCGCCGCGAGCATTTGCAGAGCTTTCACCACGATGGAGTGTGTGTCGTTTTTGAAGAAGCGGCGGGCTGCGGCGCGGGTGTCGGAGAAGCCGAAGCCGTCGGCGCCGAGGGTGGCGAATTCGTTGCGGATGAACTGGCGGATCTGGTCCGGTACGGCCTTCATGTAGTCGGAGACAGCGACGATGGGGCCGGTGGCTCCTTCGAGCTGCCGGGTGACGAAGGGGACGCGGGCGGGTTCGCCGGGGTTGAGGAAGGCTTCCTCTTCGGCGGCGAGACCGTCGCGGCGCAGCTCGTTCCAGGACGTGACGGACCAGACGTCTGCCGAGACACCCCAGTCATCGGCCAGCAGCTGCTGGGCCTCGAGCGCCCATGGCACCGACACGCCCGAGGCGAGGATCTGGGTCCTGGGACCGTCGATCTCTGCCGGGGCGAGCAGGTAGATGCCCTTGATGACACCCTCGACGTCCAGTTCCTCCGGTTCGGCGGGCTGGGTGATGGGCTCGTTGTACACCGTGAGGTAGTACATGAGGTTCCGGTCTTCCGAGTTGGGCCCGTACATGCGTTCGAGGCCGTCGCGGATGATGTGGCCCATTTCGTAGCCGTAGGCGGGGTCGTAGGTGACTACTGCGGGGTTGGTGGAGGCGAGGAGGGGGGAGTGTCCGTCGGCGTGCTGGAGGCCTTCGCCGGTGAGGGTGGTCCGTCCTGCGGTGGCGCCGATGATGAAGCCGCGGGCCATCTGGTCTGCTGCTGCCCAGAAGGCGTCGCCGGTGCGCTGGAAGCCGAACATGGAGTAGAACACGTAGACCGGGACCAGGGGCACGCCGTGGGTGGCGTACGCGGTTCCGGCGGCGGTGAACGCTGCCACGGCGCCGGCTTCGTTGATCCCGGGGTGGATCAGCTGCCCGGCCGGGGACTCCTTGTAGGCCAGAACCAGGTCCCGGTCCACCGACAGGTAGTTCTGCCCGCCCGGGTTGTAGATCTTCGCCGTGGGGAAGAACGCATCCATACCGAAAGTCCGTGATTCGTCCGGCACGATGGGCACAATCCGGTGGCCGAACTTCTTGTCGCGGAGCAGGTCTTTGAGGAGCCGGACAAAGGCCATGGTGGTGGCGGCCTGTTGCTTGCCAGTGCCCCGCTTGGCGACGTCAAACGTGTTGGCCTCGGGCAGCTCAACGGCCTGGTGGTCTGGCCGGCGTTCGGGGACGGCTCCGCCAAGTGCCCTGCGCCGCTCGTGGAGATAAACAATTTCCGGTGCATCATGGCCGGGATGGAAATACGGCGGGCTGTAAGGGTCCTCCTCCAGCCGGGCATCGGAAATCGGAATCCGAAGGTAGTCCCTGAATTCCTTGAGGTCATCGAGGGTGAGTTTTTTCATTTGGTGGGTCGCGTTGCGGCCCTCGAAGTGGGGTCCGAGTCCGTAGCCCTTGACGGTTTTGGCGAGGATTACGGTGGGTTTGCCCTTGAATTCGGTGGCTGCCTTGTACGCGGCGTAGACCTTGCGGTAGTCGTGGCCGCCGCGTTTGAGGTTCCAGATCTGGTCATCGGTCAGGTCCGCGACGAGGTCCTTGGTGGCCGGGTCCTTGCCGAAGAAGTGTTCGCGGACGAACCCGCCGGATTCGGCCTTGTAGGTCTGGTAGTCCCCGTCGGGGGTTTCGTTCATGATCTTCACCAGGGACCCGTCGGTGTCGCGGGAGAGCAGGTCATCCCATTCCCGGCCCCAGACGACCTTGATCACGTTCCAGCCCGCGCCGCGGAAGAACGCTTCGAGTTCCTGCATGATTTTGCCGTTGCCGCGGACCGGGCCGTCCAGGCGCTGGAGGTTGCAGTTGATGACGAAGTTCAGGTTGTCCAGGTTCTCGTTCGCGGCGAGCTGGAGCAGGCCGCGGGACTCGGGCTCGTCCATTTCCCCGTCACCCAGGAACGCCCAGACCTGCTGGTCCGAGGTGTCTTTCAGGCCCCGGTTGTGCAGGTAGCGGTTGGACTGGGCCTGGTAGATCGCGTTCATCGGCCCGATGCCCATCGAGACCGTGGGGAATTCCCAGAAGTGCGGCATCAGGCGCGGGTGCGGGTAGGAGGACAGGGCGTGGCCCTGCCGGGACTTTTCCTGCCGGAACCCGTCCAGGTCCTCCTCCGAAAGCCGGCCTTCCATAAACGCGCGGGCGTACATGCCGGGGGAGGCGTGGCCCTGGAAGAAGACCTGGTCCCCGCCCCCGGGGTGGTCCTTGCCCCGGAAGAAATGGTTGAAGCCCACCTCGTACAGGGTCGCGGCCCCGGCGTAGGTGGAGATGTGCCCACCCACACCGATGTTCGGCCGCTGGGACCGGTGCACCATCACCGCGGCGTTCCACCGCATGTACGCCCGGTACCGGCGCTCGAACTCCTCGTTGCCCGGGAACGCAGCTTCCTGGTCCACCGGGATGGTGTTCACGTAATCGGTGGTGGTCACCATCGGCACCCCGACGCTCTGCGCACCGGCACGCTGCAGCAGGCTGCGCATGATGTATTGGGCACGCTCGGTACCCTGTTCCCTGATCAACGAATCCAGGGACTCAACCCACTCGGCGGTCTCTTCCGGATCACGATCAGGCAGCTGGTTAGTCAACCCGCTGAGGATATGGGAGGTATCTTCTCCTGCAGCCACG
>NZ_JBNHFF010000116.1:0-10178 GCF_059089965.1 Arthrobacter sp. SPT-J7 | reverse complement strand
GGGTGTCAGGGACCGCGCCCGTCTGGATGCCGAGCAGCTTTTCCCGGATGGCCATGGTGGTTTCCCCGGCCTTGGCATCCTCGGACCCAATGAACTCCGTGGTGTCCTTGAGGACCCCGATCGGGGTGATGACGGCGGCAGTACCGCAAGCGAAGACCTCGGCAATCGCGCCGGAGGCAACGCCGTCGCGCCACTCGTCCAAAGTGATCTTGCGCTCGGTGACTTCGCGGCCCATGTCCTTCGCCACCTGGATGACAGACATCCGGGTGACTCCTTCCAGGATGGTGCCGGTGAGCGCGGGAGTGACCAGCGAGCCGTCCTTCATCACAAAGAACACATTCATGCCACCCAGTTCCTCGACGGCGTTGTCATTGAACTGGTCCAGGAAGAGCACCTGCTTGCAGCCGTTGGCTTCGGCCTCCTGCTGGGCAATAAGCGAAGCCGCGTAGTTTCCGCCGCACTTCGCTGCCCCGGTACCACCACGGCCTGCGCGGGCGTATTCCCGGGAGATCCAGATGGACACAGGCTTGAGTTCGCCGCCGAAGTAGTTGCCGGCCGGCGAAGCGATCACCCGGAAGGAAACCTCGCGGGCCGCCCGGACACCCAGGAACGCCTCGGTGGCGATCATAAACGGCCGGAGGTACAGGGCTTCGCCGTCGCCGGCGGGAACCCATTCCTTGTCGGCGGTAACGAGCTCCCGGATGGCCGCGAGGAAGTACTCTGCCGGCAGTTCGGGAAGTGCGAGCCGGCGGGCGGACCTGTTCAGGCGCGCGGCGTTTGCCTCGGGGCGGAACGTCCAGATGGAAGCGTCAGCGTGCCGGTAGGCCTTGAGTCCTTCGAAAATCTCCTGGCCGTAGTGCAGCACTGCAGCTGACGGGTCCAGGGAGATCGGTCCGTAGGCTTCCACCCGGGCATTGTGCCAGCCGCCGTTGCCGTTCTCGTCCACGCTGTAGTCGACGATGGCGGTGTGGTCGGTGAAGTGATGGCCGAATCCCGGGTTGGCCAGGATGGCTGCACGCTCCTCCGCAGACTTCGGGTTGTCCGAGAGCTGCTGCGTAAATTCGACGCCGTGGGCAGTCTGAGTCATGGTTCCTCCACGATCGGCCGCCCTGGCTTCAGCATTGAACGGCAAGGCGGCATTTGGTGATTCGAGACAAGCTTACGCCCGTTGCCGCCAGCCCCAGGCGCGGCTACAGGCCGGCGGCGATGGCGTCGCCCACCGCACTGGTGCTGCGTGCCCCGCCGTCGCGCTTTTCGACGTCGGCAACAACTGCCGCCTCGATCCTGCGGGCTGCGCGGGCGTAGCCGAGATGGTCCAGCAGGAGCGCTGCGGACAGAATGGCGGCGGTGGGGTCAGCCTTGCCCTGGCCGGCGATGTCGGGGGCAGAGCCGTGGACCGGCTCGAACATCGACGGCGCAGTGCGGTCCATATTGATGTTCCCCGAAGCCGCCAGCCCGATGCCGCCGGTGATGGCCGCGGCAAGGTCGGTGAGGATGTCTCCGAAGAGGTTGTCGGTGACGATCACATCGAAGCGGGACGGGTCCGTGACCATAAAGATGGTTGCTGCATCCACGTGCAGGTAGTCGTGGGTGACCTCCGGGAACTCCTGTGCCACGGCCTCCACCGTCCGCTTCCAGAGATGCCCGGCGTAGACCAGGACGTTGTGCTTGTGCACCAGGGTGACATGCTTGCGCTCCCTCGCGCTGGCGCGGCGGAAGGCATCCCGGACAACGCGCTCAACGCCATGGGCGGTGTTCAGCGAGACTTCGGTAGCCACCTCCTGGGGAGTTCCGGCGCGGAGGGTGCCGCCGTTGCCCACGTAAGGGCCTTCGGTGCCTTCGCGGACCACGATGAAATCAATAACGCCGGGATTGGCCAGGGGGCTGCCCACTGTTCCATAGAGCCGAGAGGGCCGCAGGTTGACGTAGTGGTCGAGGCTGAAGCGGAGCTTCAGCAGCATCTCGCGCTCGATGATGCCGGACGGAATGCGGGTATCGCCGGGAGCTGCACCGACTGCCCCAAACAGGATGGCGTCCCGGGTCCGAAGATCCGCCAGGACGTGGTCCGGCAAAGTTTCGCCCGTGGCCAGCCAGTGCTCCGCGCCGAGCTTGTAGTGCGTCTGCTTGAGCTCGACGCCCTCCGAGGCGACAGCCTTTTCCAGCACCTTAAGTGCTTCCGCAATGACCTCGGGGCCAATGCCGTCGCCAGGAATAACTGCAAGATCGATGGAGGATTCGCTCATACTTTCAGCGTAGCCATGACATCCACATGCTGGTCAAGCTGTCTCAGCATCCGAACACTTTCGGAGGCACGGTGCTGGAAACGGCGATCGCCCCCTCATTTTTCCTGGCGGAAAGTGAGAGAGCGTCGCGGAACAATCCACATCAAGTGAGAGAGCGTCAGGCCTCAGCAGGCTCCTCGTACTTGGGGAACACCGGGGACGGAGCCGGCAGTGCCGTCCCGGCCGCAATCGGCGTTCCGATCGCGGTGAACTGGCGGGCATCCCCTTCCGGCTGGCCGAGGCTGCCAAGGAGCGCCGCTGTTGCGGCCGGCATGACCGGCTGGGCAAGGATGGCCACGATCCGCAGGACTTCAAGCGTCACGTAGAGAACCGTGTTCATGCGTTCGACGTCGGTCTTCCGCAGCACCCAGGGCGCCTGCTCCGCAAAGTAGGCGTTCGTGTCACCAAGGACGCCCCAAATCGCTTCGAGCGCACGGCTGAACTCCTGCTTCTCGAAAGCAGCCCGCGCAGCGTCGAGGAGCCCTGCGGCCTGGGCCAGGATGGCGTTGTCCTCCGCCGTGAATTCTCCCGGAACGGGAACCTTGCCGTCGCAGTTCTTTGCCACCATGGACAGGGAGCGCTGGGCCAGGTTTCCGAAGTTGTTGGCGAGGTCCGCGTTCATCCGGCCAACGATTGCCTCATGGTTGTAACTGCCGTCCGCACCAAAAGGCACCTCGCGGAGGAAGAAGAAGCGCACCTGGTCAAGGCCGTACTGCTTCACGAAGTCGGCCGGGGCTACGACGTTGCCCAGCGACTTGGACATTTTCACGCCGTTGTTGTTCAGGAACCCGTGGATCATCACCCGCTTGGGCAGTTCCAGGCCGGCGCTCATCAGGAAGGCGGGCCAGTAGATGGCGTGGAACCGGGAGATGTCCTTGCCAATAATGTGGACATCGGCCGGCCAGAACTTCCGGAACTTGACCGAGTCGACGTCCGGGTAGCCAACGCCGGTGAGGTAGTTGGTCAAGGCGTCCACCCACACGTACATCACGTGCTTGTCGTTGCCCGGAACCGGAACACCCCAGTCGAACGTGGTGCGGCTGATGGACAGGTCCTCAAGGCCACGCTTCACGAAACTGATGACTTCATTGAACCGGTACTGCGGGGCGCCGAACTCAGGCTGGGCCTCGTAGAGGGCCAGCAGTTTGTCCTGGTAGGCCGAAAGGCGGAAGAAGTAGCTCTCCTCCGCCGTCCACGTCACCTCGGTGTCCGTCTCCTTGGAGTAGCGCACGCCGTCGTCCTTCACCACGGTGTCGTCCTCGCCGTAGAACGCCTCGTCCCGGACGGAGTACCAGCCCTCGTACTTGGAGAGGTAGATGTCGCCGTTGGCCTCCATCTTTTTCCAGATGGCCTGCGAGGCGGCGTAGTGGTCCTCGTCCGTGGTCCGGATGAAACGGTCGTACGTGATGCCCAGGGCGGAGTGTGCCGCCTTGTAGACCTCTGCGTTCCGGTCCACCAGTTCCTTGGGTGTGATGCCTTCCTTTTCGGCGGTCTGGGCGATCTTCATCCCGTGCTCGTCCGTGCCGGTCAGGAACATCACGTCATAGCCGTCCAGCCGCTTGAAGCGCGCCATGGCGTCGGTGGCAATGTACTCGTAGGCGTGGCCGATGTGCGGCACGCCGTTGGGGTAGGTGATGGCCGTGGTGATGTAGAACGGCGTTTTCTCTGAAGCAGTCACGTGCGGACGTTACCTTCGGTGCGGAGGGACAGGCTAGATCAGTTCGGTCAGGGAGTCGCTGAGCCGGACGAGTTCGTGGTCATGCGAAGCCACCAGGACCGCGATGCCATCCGACGTGGTGTCCTTCAGGATGCTGATGATGCGGTTTGCGGAGGCACGGTCCAGGCTCGCGGTGGGTTCGTCCACCACCAGGACCCTGGTTCCCAGGATCAGGGCACGGGCGATGGCGACGCGCTGGCGTTCACCGCCGGAGAGCTGGGCGGGGCGGTGCCGCATGCGGCGGCCCAGGCCCACGAGGTCCAGCAGGTCCTTGGCCATGTCCCGGCGCTGGTCCACTTCCCCGTCCGGAACAGCCGGCAGGAGGACGTTCTCCAGCGCGCTCATTCCGTCAATGAGGGCGCCGCCCTGGTCCACATAACCGATAAGGGCACGACGGCGGTCGGCGATTTCGTCGTCGCCCATGCTCTCAAGGGAGTCACCTTCCCAGAAGACACGGCCCGACGTCGGCAGGGTAAGCCCCGCGCCGACCGTCAGGATGCTGGTCTTGCCGGAGCCGCTTCGGCCTGCGACGCAGTGCATCTCGCCGGCGTGCAGGGTGAGGTCGAAGCCTTCCACCACGCTGACTGCCTCAGCGCCACCTTTGCCGCCGCCGTAGCGGATGGTGATGTCGCTCAGTTCCAGCGGGGTGCCGTGGTCAGCGGCCTTGACGATGGTGTTGGCGCGCGTCTGCAGGGGGACGTCGCCGGAGCCGCTCCTGCGGCTCCGCTGGACATTGGTCTGGTTTGTCATTGGACCACTTTCGTTGCAATCGGTATCCAGCAAAGTACAGCCACGAGGCCGGCCACGCCTGCCCACAGTGCCGCATAAGGGGCGAGCAGCAGGCCAATGCCCAGGGCGCCGAGCACGCCCAACGGCAGCGCTACGGTTCCCACCAGCGCGTTCTCGAACAGGCGGACCTGGCGGAGCATGTCCGGGTTCCACCCCATGGCTTCGAGGATCCCCAGGTACTGCCGCTTGGCGTTGAGTTCAAACCGTCCGGTAACCAGGGTCAGCACCAGTCCCACGACCACCCCGGCAAGCGCCAGGAGAATGCTCGGCAGCGCCACACTGGCAGCGGCGAGCCCGCTCAGCGCACTGGCGCCGGCCGCGCGGGGAATGTCGATCAACAGCGCGATGAGCCCGCCGACGGCTGCCCCGAAGACGCCGACGGCAACAGCCAGGGCGAGGGTGTTGAACTTGTTGGTGCTCAGCTGGCGGTTCGCGAAGGTCAGGGGCGAATCCACCGGTATGAGGCGCTCATCATGCTGCGGCTCCTGGTCGATGACGTCGCGGTGACGCAGCTGTTGCGCCGCGAAGAACGCAGCGCCGGCGTAGAGGACCAGGACGGAAACGCACACGAGGGCTGTGGTGAGGCTCCAGCTGACCAGGCTCAGAACGAGTCCGGCAACGGCAAGCAGTACCGCGCCCACACCGAATTCCTCCAGCACCCAACTACGGATACGGCGCTGGGTCCACCCCATGGCGCGCAGTGTTCCTGCCTCGCTCCGCCGCTTGCGGATGTAGCTCACGGTGGAAGCACCAGTAAGAAGCGCTGCACCGCAAAGCGTCAGGAAGAGCAGCGTGACGTTCGTTCCGGAGAGGGACCCCGTCACGGCGTCGGCTGCATTCTGCCTGACCCATGACTGCTGGACAGTTCCCAGGGCGGATTCCTTGCCGGCGTCGTCCTTGGAGTAGCCGGGGACGAAGATGCTGGCGTCCTCGCGGGCAGAACCGGCAACAATGATGGCTTCCAGGCCCATGTCGCGGATTTCACTTGCGAGCTTCTCCACGTCCGGCTGGGCTTCCTTCCAGCTGCCGGGCGCATCGGCCCGGACACGGACGGCGTCGATGACCGCGGCGTTGTCCTTGTAGCCGCGGGCAGCGGCCAGGCCGTAGTAATCGGTGATGGCGCCTGCGGACTGGCTGGCAAGGCCGGTGGCGCTCAAGGAAGGTTCAAGTTCAGCAGCCGGGACGTCCTTACCTTCGGCGTCCTTGACCATGGTGAAGGGAGTTGGGTCGTAGCCGCCCAAGGGAAGCTTGTTAACGTCCCCGGCAGCCTCTGCCACCGCGGAAGGATCAAATGTTCCGTAAACCATGGCAAGGGGAGCTGCTGCCTTTTGGTCCCCCGTGTCCAGGTTTTCACGGTAGGAGCGCTCGTCGACGGGCTCGCGCTGGGTCTGGTCAACGGGAGTGCCATTGGCGCTCTTTTCGGGCAACCGGTTGACTGTGACCCATTCGCCAGGTACCGCGTTCTTGCCGACGGCGCCATTGGCCGCAGCCTCGCCGTCGGTGTATGTCGGGGCCGCAGCGAAGTCCGTGCTCCACTCAGCGGGAGTGTAGAGCCCCTGGTTGAAGTTGCCGGTGGCTCCGAGCAGGGAGGTGTGATCTGTGGATCCGGGCCACGAGAGAACGAAAGGATCCTTGGAAACAAACGGGAGGTAGTCCTCCCCCAACGACTGGGAGACTGTTCCGACGTCCTTGACTACCTTGCCGGCGTCGTCGATTTCCTCGATCTTGACGTTGTACTTCAGGTCAAGGGACGTGCCCGAGCGCACGATGAGGGGAATGGCCTGGGAATCGGTCGTCAGCTGGCCGTTCCGCTTGGCCTGCTGGTACTGCGTCATCAGGGGTGCCCAATACTTGAGCTTCACACCCAGGAAGTCCGGGCCTTCTTCCAGCTCATCCAGGCCGATGCCGTTGGTGAAAAGGCCTTCAAAGTAACGGCCGATCGCACCGGCGTCCCGCGCATCAGCGGGCGGGGCCTTTTCCAGCGGGGCTAAAAAGTCACCGGCAGAACCGAGCAGGGCGCGCTCGGCAGCGGGATCGACGGCGACCACGGATTCCGTGACCTCCGGCGCGAGGGGCAGCGACACTGACAGGTTGAACAAGTTGTGTTCGGAACCGCCGGCGGGGGCGGCGAACTTGATGCCCGTTTCACCTTCGGGAGCGGCGATGCGGGTGCTGTTGCCGCCGTCTGCCCGTTCTTCCACAAGCTTGGCTTTGCCCAGGGTGCCTTCGGCGGT
Source organism: Arthrobacter sp. SPT-J7 (assembly GCF_059089965.1). Lineage (NCBI taxonomy): Bacteria > Bacillati > Actinomycetota > Actinomycetes > Micrococcales > Micrococcaceae > Arthrobacter > Arthrobacter sp. SPT-J7. The sequence continues at coordinate 3,156 of NZ_JBNHFF010000116.1, read as the reverse complement.
GGACTTGAAGAGTGTCTGCTCTGAGACGCCGTCGGAGCTCACTGCACTGGCAGTCAGCCGGTACTTCTTGACCTCGTCGCTCAACACGGACTCGGCGGCGGGCCACTCAGCCGGGGCGGTAGCCCCGGCGGCCTGGTCCGCCGTCGCAGTGCCTGCGAGCCCCGCGTTGTAGCCAAGGTAGTCCATGGCGTCCAGCCGCGGGGCCTCAAGGTTCTGCGTCACCCGGGACACAAGGCTGATGGGCGCTGCCACCGAGGTTCCCGACAGCTTCCGTATGGCCTCCAGCTGTTCGAAGCTGATGCCGCCGGTGCCGTTGGCGATCTCCGGCTGCAGCAGCGCACCCGAGGGCGCCTTCGCCTGGACCAGGACATCGTAGAGTCCCCGTGAATTTTCATCCACTGTCCGGCTGAGCGCGGCCTGCGACTGGCTTTGGACGAGGACCGACAAGCACATGGCTGCGATCAAGATGGCCGCGGTCAACAGCAGCACTTTGCTTCTGATGAACCTCTGGACGGCGTTCATTGAACTCCCTGAAACCTGGATTGCGTGCGCACATTCGAAACCGCGCGGGGCGGACGTGGACGATCACGGACGGATGTGCAAAAGGTATTGGCCGGCCTGCCGGCCCGGTCCTGTTCGAGGACCCAGCCATTGTAAGCAGACCGGCCAATCATACGTGGCCCCGCGGGGACGCGCCGAGCGGAGGGTGGCGGTACGGCGTTTCGGCCGACCGAAGGTTAGTCCTCGAGGTCCACTTCGCGGACCATCTCGGCCCCGATGCCGGCCTTGATGGCTTCCAGGACCTGCTGGGGTACGGAGCTGTCGATGGTGAGCAACGCGAGCACCTGGCCGCCCTGGTCGTGGCGTGCCACCTGCATGCCGGCGATGTTGATGTTGTTCATGCCCAGGATGTGGCCGATGGTCCCGATGACGCCGGGACGGTCGGTGTAGGCAACCACCACAAGGTGCTCGCTGATGGGGATTTCAACTTCGAAGCCGTTGATGCCCACCAGCTTTTCGATCTGCTTGGGCCCGGTCAGGGTGCCGGCCACGGAGATCTGGGTGCCGTCGCTGAGGGCGCCGCGCAGGGTGAGGACGTTGCGGTAGGACTCGGTTTCCGGGGTGGTGATGAGGCGGACGTTGATGCCGCGCTGCTCGGCAATTACCGGGGCGTTAACGTAGGAAACCTGCTCCGTCACCACGTCTGCGAAGATTCCCTTAAGAGCCGCGAGCTCCAGGACCTTGACGTCCATCGACGAGATCTCGCCAGCCACCTCGACGTCGAACTGGGTCAGGGAAGCATGGGTAAGGGCGGTGAAGATCCGGCCCAGCTTTTCGATCAGCGGGATGCCCGGGCGTACGCCGGGGGCTATGACGCCGCCGGCGACGTTGACAGCGTCGGGGACGAGTTCGCCGGCCAGTGCCAGGCGGACGGACTTGGCAACCGATACGCCGGCCTTTTCCTGTGCTTCGTCCGTTGATGCGCCGAGGTGGGGGGTGACCACCACGTTGTCCAGCTTGAAGAACGGCAGGTCGGTGCTGGGCTCCTTGGAGAATACGTCCACGCCGGCACCGGCAATCGCACCGTCCTGGAGGGCGGTGAACAGCGCCTCCTCATCCACCAGGCCGCCGCGTGCAACGTTGACCACGTAGGCCGTGTTCTTCATCTTCTTGAAGGCGTCCGCACCAAGCATGCCTACGGTCTCAGGGGTCTTGGGCATGTGGATGGTGATGAAGTCGGACTGGGCCAGGAGCTCGTCGAGGGTCACCAGCTGCACCCCGAGCTGCGCTGCCCGGGCGGAGGTGATGTAGGGGTCGTAGGCAAGGATCTTGGTGTCGAAGCCCTTCAGGCGGGCCGCGACGAGGGCACCGATCCGGCCCAGGCCGATGATGCCAATCTTCTTTTCGAACAACTCGATGCCGGTGTACTTGGACCGCTTCCACTCGCCGTCCTTGAGGGCTGCGCTGGCCTGCGGGATGTGGCGGGCAAGGCTAAGGATGTGGCCCACGGTGAGCTCGGCAGCGGAAACGATGTTGGACGTGGGGGCGTTGACCACCATCACGCCGGCCTGCGTGGCGGCCCTGATGTCCACGTTGTCCAGGCCTACTCCTGCACGGGCGATAACCTTCAGGTTCTTCGCGGCGGCAATCGCCTCAGCGTCCACCTGGGTGGCAGAACGGACCAGGATAGCGTCGACATCGCTGATGGCAGAGAGCAGCTGGGAGCGGTCAGCTCCGTCGGTCTGGCGGATCTCGAAGTCCGGTCCGAGGGCCTCGATAGTGGCGGGGGAAAGTTCTTCGGCGAGCAGTACTACGGGTTTTGACACGGCTGATCCTCTGCGTTGCAGTCCTGGAGATGGAAACAAGTCTAGGCCGACGGAAAGGCCGGGCTCACATTGTTAAGTGTGAACCCGGCCTCACTGCTGCCTTTATGATGGCGCCTACGCGGCAGCCTTAGCGGGCGGCGGAACCTTCAACGTAGTCCACGTCCTGCTGCTGCCAGGAGAACAGGGAACGCAGCTCGCGGCCAACAGCCTCAATGGGGTGCTGCTCAGCCTTGGCGCGCAGTTCCTTGAACTCGACGCCGCCGTTGTCCTGGTCTTCGATGAAGCGCTTGGCGAAGGCACCGGACTGGATGTCGGCGAGGACAGCCTGCATGTTTTCCTTGACTGCAGGGGTGATGACTCGCGGGCCGGAGACGTAGTCGCCGTACTCCGCGGTATCGGAAACGCTCCAGCGCTGCTTGGCGATGCCACCTTCCCACATGAGGTCAACAATGAGCTTGAGCTCGTGGAGCACCTCGAAGTAGGCGATCTGCGGCTGGTAGCCTGCCTCGGTCAGGGTCTCAAAGCCGTACTGGACCAACTGGGACACGCCGCCGCAAAGGACAGCCTGCTCGCCGAAGAGGTCCGTTTCGGTCTCTTCGGTGAAGGTGGTCTTGATGACGCCGGCGCGGGTACCGCCGATTGCCTTCGCGTAAGACTTGGCCAGGTCCCAGGCGGAGCCGGAAGCATCCTGTTCGACGGCGATGATGTCGGGAATGCCGCGGCCGGCCTCGAATTCGCGGCGCACGGTGTGGCCCGGAGCCTTCGGGGCAACCAGGATGACGTCAACACCCTCGGGGGCCTGGATGTAGCCGAAGCGGAGGTTGAAGCC
>NZ_JBNHFF010000115.1:0-10350 GCF_059089965.1 Arthrobacter sp. SPT-J7 | reverse complement strand
GACGCCGACGGCAACTTCCCCACCCAGCAGGCCCCGGGCGGCAAGCACCTATTGGGTACAACGGTAGGAGGCTACGACGTCCTGTCGCGGGTGATCTGGGGTGCGCAGACCGCCATCCTGGTGATCGTCGTCGCCGTGGCCATGTCCATCGTCGTCGGCGTTGCCCTTGGCTTGGTCAGCGGCTACCTGGGCGGGTGGCTCGACCGGATCCTGGTGGTCATCGCCGACGCTGTCTACGCCTTTCCGTCGCTGCTGGTGGCCATTGTGATGGCCATTGTCATCAGCGGAGGCCAGTCCAGCCTCATCGGAGGTATTTTCGCCGCCGGCACGGCCATCACGCTGGTATTCATTCCACAGTATTTCCGGGTCATTCGGGCCGAGACTGTCAGGTTGAAGGCCGAGCCGTTCGTAGAGTCAGCAAAAGTGGTGGGCGCCTCCAACATCCGCATCATGAGCCGCCATATCTACCGCAACGCCACGCGCACCCTGCCGCTGATCTTTACGCTGAATGCCTCCGAAGCCATCCTCACCCTGGCCGGACTGGGGTTCCTTGGTTTCGGCATCGAACCCAGCTCGGCCGCCGAATGGGGCTTCGACCTCAACAAGGCGCTCGCCGACACCACCTCCGGAATCTGGTGGACCGGTATGTTCCCGGGCCTGGCCATCGTGCTGACCGTGGTGGGCCTGACCCTGGTGGGGGAGAGCATCAACGACCTGAATGATCCGCGCCTGCGCGGCCGCAAGAGCACACGGGGCAACTCGCCGGCGCCGGTGGATACTGCTGCCATCGCAACCGAATTGAGGGCCTCATGACCGTCAACATCGACCCTCTGTCCGGCCGGCAGTCCGACGGCAGCCACCGCCCGGTTCTCGCCATCGACCACCTGCAGGTCACTTTCGCCACCGACGGCGGGCCCGTCCATGCCGTCAAGGATGTCAGCCTGGAGGTCGGGAAAGGCGAAGTGCTCGCCATCGTGGGGGAGTCCGGGTCCGGCAAGACGGTCACCGCCAAGACCATTCTGGGCCTGCTTCCGGAAACGGCCAGCAGTTCGGGTGCAGTGGTCATCAACGGGGTTGACGTCATCAGTGTCAGCGCCGCCCGCCTGCGGCAGATCCGTGGCCGTGAAGTGGCCATGGTTTTCCAGGAACCCTCCACGGCGCTGAATCCGGTGTTCACGGTCGGCTGGCAGATCGCCGAGGGCATCCGAGCGCACTCAGGCACTGGAGGAAAGCGGGTTTCGGCCAGGGAAGCCAAGTCCCGGGCCGTTGAAGCGCTGCGCAAGGTCGGCATCCCCGATCCGGAGCACCGCGTCAACTACTACCCGCACCAGTTCTCCGGAGGACAGAAGCAGCGGGTGGTTATCGCTGCGGCGCTGGCACTCAATCCCGGCCTGATCGTTGCCGACGAACCCACCACGGCACTGGACGTCACGGTCCAGGCAGAGATCCTGGAACTGCTCAGGGATCTGCGGGACAAGTACGGCACATCCATCGTGCTCATCACCCACAACATGGGGGTCGTTGCGGACCTCGCCGACCGGGTGGTGGTGATGTACGAGGGGGACGTCGTCGAGGAGGCTCCCGCACGCACGTTGTTTGCGGAACCCCGGCGGGACTACACCCGAAAGCTGCTCGCCGCGGTACCGCATCTCGGGCACAACTCCGCCTCACAAGGACTTACCGCCCGGCCGCACCAGGATGAGGAAGTCCTGGTGGAAGCCGACAACTTGACCATCGAGTACCCGGGCAGGCTCGGAACACCGGCATTCAAGGCCGTGGACCGGGTCAGCTTCACTCTTTCGCGGGGAGAAGTGTTGGGACTGGTGGGGGAGTCCGGTTCCGGAAAGACCACCATCGGGCGGGCCATCGCGGGCCTGAACAGGACCACTGGCGGCAGCCTCCGCGTGCTGGGATACGAAATGCTGAACCTCCGGGAGCGGACCTTCAAACCGCTCCGGAAGGACATCGGTTTTGTGTTCCAGGACCCTGCTGCCTCGTTCAACCCGCAACTGACCATCGGGGACTGCATCGCCGAACCCATGGTTATCCACACGAAGCCAAGCCCGGCGCAGGCGCGCAAACGCGTAGGCGAGCTGCTCGAATCAGTCCAGCTGCCGGCGTCGTACGCGGGACGGTACCCGCATGAGCTGTCCGGGGGACAGCGCCAGCGCGCGTCGCTGGCGCGGGCCCTCAGCCTTAACCCGCGGCTGCTGATAGCTGATGAGCCGACATCGGCCCTGGACGTTTCAGTGCAGGCCAAGGTTTTGGAGCTGTTCAAGGACATCCAGCAGGAGTTCGGTTTCGCCTGCCTCTTCATCAGCCACGACCTCGCCGTTGTGGACATCCTGTCCTCCTGGGTGGGCGTCCTGTATAAGGGCAGGCTGGTAGAGCAGGGAATTGGGAGCCAGGTGATGGGAAACCCGCAGCATGATTACACGCGGCGGCTCATCGCCTCCCTTCCCGTACCGGATCCGCAGGAACAGGCCAGGCGGCGGGAAGAACACCGGGCACTGCTCGGCATTTGATGCGCTGACGAGGGCATGCAGTAAGCGCCGGTGCCGGATACCGGCACCGGCGCTTAACACCCGGTCGAAACAGGAGCCCTCCCATAGACTTGGACCATGACGCAGCACAACCTCCACGCTCCTGACTCCGATGACTACGACCCCTCCGCCAGTTCGCTGACCCGCCAGGTGGACAACTCGGTGATGGCTGAGCTGCTCTCCATCCGCTCCAGCATTGACAACATCGACGCCACGCTGGTCTATCTCCTGGCTGAGCGGTTCAAGGCAACCCAAAGGGTGGGGTTCCTCAAAGCCACGCATCGGCTGCCCGCAGGGGATCCCGGGCGCGAGGCGGCCCAGATTGCACGGCTGCGCAGGCTGGCCGAAGACGCCCATCTGGATCCTGCCTTCGCTGAGAAGTTCCTGAATTTCATCATCGGTGAGGTCATCCGGCATCACGAGGCGATCGCCGAAGACCATGAGGCTGCCTCGGGACAGCACCCGCAGGCATCAGCACTCGCGTGAGGACAGGAGAACGGCACGAGGCCGGTTCCGGAGCAACGCGCGGGAACGAGGCGCCGCCGAGGGAAGTAACCGCCACCGGACTCGGGCCATGGCCCGGCGAAGACCCGGTGGAAGCGGCAAAGATCATCCGGGGCGAGCTGGGCAGCCCCCATCTGCCATTCCTCGCCGAACTGCCGGACCGGGGCGTGGGGTCAGATGCCCTGGGCCGCACGGCTTGCCTCCTCGAGGAGCTGGCCGTGGACGTCCAGCCCTATGGTTGGCGGCTCGTGGACCGTCCCGGCAAGGACTTCCGCCGCGCTGCCTCCGCCCTTGCCACTGACATCAACGTCCTGGCCGATGTGGCCGGTGCGGAGGAGAAGCCGGCTGCTGAGGTGAAAGTGCAGTTGGTGGGTCCGCTGAGCCTTGCGGCCGGCCTCCACCTGCACAACGGCGAGCGCGCCCTCATCGACTACGGCGCCCGGCGGGATCTCGCAGCTTCCCTTGCTGCCGGTGTCGGCACGTATCTTTCCCGGGTCTCGGCCGCGGTTCCCGGTGCCCGCCTGGTAGTACAGGTCGATGAGCCTGACATCGCAGCCGTCCTGGCCGGCACCATTCCCACCTCCAGCGGTTACCGCACGCTGCGTGCAGTTGCGGCCTCCGAGGCGCGGGAGTCCTGGCGCGTTGTCCTGGACGCTTTGCGGGCCGCCGGCGCCGCCGAGATCGTTATTGCTGTTCCCGAAATTGAGGCGCCCTTCGAGCAGATCCTCGCGGCCGGAGCCGACGGCATTGCTGTTCCGCTGAAGGCGCTGACCGCCCGGCAATGGGAGCAACTGGCCGGAGCCGTGGAATCGGATAAACGCCTGTGGATCGGGGCCCTGGACGTGGCCGGGAACTCCCTGCCGAAGGTGTCTGACTGCGTCGACGCGGTATGGCGTCCCTGGCACCAGCTGGGCCTGCCGGCGACGGCCTTCAGCACTGTGCGCGTCACACCCTCTGCCGGACTTGCCGGCCGCAGCCCGGCTGATGCTGCGGCAGTCCTGGGCCGGATCACGCAGCTCGCCGATGGGCTGAACCAGCTGGCGCAGGGCTAGGAGCGTCAGACCCGGTTTTCCCAGCGGTCCGGCTGCGCGTACCGCGGCAGGAAACTCTGTGCGGCGCTCCCGCCTGTGTATGCGCGCAACCTGTAGTCGAAGCTGCCGGCATAGACCAGCACCAGGCCGACCTGGGGCTGGATCACCTTGACTTGGATGTGGTGCTTTCCATTGCTGCCTTCGGTTGGATCCCACCACTGTTCCGCGTAGGCTTTGGCGTCCAGGGCGGCTGGAAGGGGGATCCGGAGGGGGCCAAGGAAAAGCCTGGAAGCTTCGGAAACGCCGCGGAGCCGTCCCTCCGCTGTCACGCTCAGGTTCAGGTCGGTCACCAGCCGACGACGCCTCCCCACGTAGTCAACCAGCCGGGGTGCCCCATTGTCGCTGACAGCGCTGGTGGTGTCCTGGAAGATCCGGGTACGCCCTGGAAAGCGGATTTCCCGGCGGGCCGTGAGGCTTGAGCGGCCAAAGGGATCCTGGTGGGCGTGGTTTTCGATCCGGAACGGAATGTTCTCCCCATACTCGGGGAAGAATGCTTCCTCCCCGCCGGTCAGCCGCAGCAGCGGACGCAGCCAGTCCTGGCGGCAGCCCACGACGTCGAACGCGCCCTCGCCCACGCCGTACTGGCCGCTCCCCGGCACCAGGGCAAAGTACTCCTGCAGTTCAGGCTGCAGCCGGCCGAAGTCTGGTCCCAGGGCCTGCTGGTAGATCGGTAAGTTCATGGGGGACCTCCTCGTGAGGGGCATGGACAGCGATAGGGACTTCACAATCTACCTGCAGCCTTGAGCCTGATGTACATATCCGCCAGCTGTGGCGGGAGCTCCTGCGGCTCGGCGTCCACCACTTCCACACCATGATGCCGGAGCTCCGCGGTGACCGCTGCCCGTTGCAAAAGCGCGCGTTCGGCCGCGGCGGCGCGGAAGACACCGGCGGCATTGTCACGTTCCCGCAGCATCCTTCCGAGCTGGGGGTCCCGGACGGCCGCCACCACCACCATGTGCCGGCGGGCAAGTTGCACCGCAGTGGGGATGAGGCCCTCCTCAGGCGCGCCGCCCTCCAGGGAGGTCAGCAGCACCACCAGGGCCCGGTGGGCGGACACGGCGCGGACCTGCCCCGGGATGGCCGACCAGTCCAGTTCGATGAGCTCGGCTTCCAGCGGGGCCATCGCCTGGACCAGCCGGCCCAGGAGATTACCCTGCCCGGCAGATCCCGCCCTGGCCCGCGTCCGGCGGTCAAAGGCCAGGAAGTCCACCCGGTCTCCGCCCCTTTCCGCAAGGACTCCCAGCAGGAGGGCCGCTTCCATTCCGGTATCCAGGCGGGGCTCGTCGTCGATCCTTGCTGCCGAGGTCCTGGACGTGTCCAAAACCATCACGATGCGCCGGTCGCGTTCCGGCCGCCAGGTGCGCACCACTACAGCAGACCGTCGTGCCGTAGCCCGCCAGTCAATGGACCGGACGTCGTCACCCCGGACGTAGTCGCGCAGGGAATCAAACTCGGTGCCGGCACCCCTGATCTGGACGGCGGCCTTGCCGTCGAGCTCGCGGAGCTTACGCAATTTGGACGGCAGGTGCCGACGGGAACTAAAAGGAGGCAGGACCCGAAGTATGCCGGGGCAGTCAATGGTCCGCTGACGTGCTGCCAGCAGCAATGGTCCGTAGGAGCGGACGGTGGCATGGGGGGCCTTGAGGTCTCCGCGCCTGGCAGGCTGCAGCCGCACACTCATCCGCCTGACTTCGCCAGCCGGAACGTTGATGTCCTGGACAGGAAGTTGTGCCCCGGCGGAGGGCTGCCAGGCATCACGCACGGTTCCGCGCAACCGGCGCCTTCCATCGTTCCGGATGGTAAGCACAGAGTTCGCGCTCCCATGCAGCGTCACGTTGCCGGGCTCCCGGCGCACCACCCGGACGTGGCGGAGCGAGCCGGCCAGGACAAGGTCCACGGCTGCCAGGGTCAGCAGAGATCCGGCCGCGAGGAAAACCGTTCCCCATCCAGGCACCAGCAGGACCGGCACCACGCCCAGCAGCACCAGCACCACAAAACGTCCGGAAACGGCCATCAGCGCGGTACGGGCACGGAAGCGAGGATGCTGGCCAGAACATCGTCCACCCGCACCCCGTCCATCTGCGCCTCAGGCTGCAACGTCACCCGGTGCCGCAGGCAGGGCAGGGCCAGCGCCTTGACGTCATCCGGTGTGACGAAACCCCGGCCCGACAGCCAGGCCCAGGACCGCGATGTGTTCAGCAATGCCGTGGCACCACGCGGTGAGACACCCAACTGGAAGGATGGTGCCGACCGCGTGGCCCTGGCCAGGTCCACGATGTAGCCGATGATTTCAGGCTCGACCGCAACGGTGGACACAGCCTGCCGGGCCCGCTCCAGGTTTGACGCACCTGCCACCGGCCGGACACCGGCGGCCGCGAGGTCACGCGGATCGAAGCCGGCGGCGTGACGGCGGATCACTTCCATCTCGTCCCGGCGCTCCGGCAAGGGCATGGTGAGCTTCAGCAGGAAACGGTCCAGCTGTGCTTCGGGGAGTGGATAGGTGCCCTCATACTCCACCGGGTTCTGGGTGGCGGCTACAAGGAATGGGGACGGCAGCGGCCGGGAGACGCCGTCCGCCGAGACCTGCCGCTCCTCCATGGCCTCGAGCAGCGATGCCTGGGTCTTGGGCGGGGTCCGGTTGATTTCGTCGGCGAGCAGGAGGTTTGTGAACACCGGCCCTTCCCGGAACGAGAACTCGGAGCTGTGGGAGTCGTACACGAGGGAACCGGTGACGTCTCCTGGCATCAGGTCAGGGGTGAACTGCACCCGTTTGGTGTCAAGGCTCAGGGCTGCGGACAACGCCCGCACCAACAGGGTCTTGGCCACGCCCGGCACACCTTCCAGCAGCACGTGACCCTGTGACAGCAAGGCAATCAGCAGTCCGGTGACGGTGGCATCCTGCCCCACCACCGCCTTTGCCACCTCATGGCGCACATCCAGCAGCGCCTGACGGGCGGAATCGTGGGTATTGTCAAGGACCCGGGGGCCGCTGCCCTGTTCGCTCATCGGCTACTGACCTCTTTCTCTAGGTTGTCCAGTTCCTGCGCCCAGGCCACAAGCCGTGCCTCGCTGCGGGGACGCTCATTCAGGAGTTGTTTGATGTCCGGGGAGGGCCGGCCCAGGAACCGTGCCGTCGCTTCCGCGGTGTCGTCCGCGGCGGCACCTGGCCCCAGCCGCAGCTTCCGGGCCAGCCGCACCAACGTGCCGGCCCGAAGGTTGTCGCGGGCTTGTTCGATCGCATGCGAGTCATGGTAGAGCCGGGCCCTTCCCTCTGCAGTCTCCACAGCCTTGACCACCACGGGCAGCGGCTCGAAAACCAGCGGTCCGTGGCGCCGGCCCTGCCAAAGGATTGCCGCCAGTGCCACCAGGGCGAGCCAGAGGCCAAGGAAACGGGCCCAGTCCGGTGCAAGCTCATCCAGCGTTTCAGGGGAACCGGACGTCTCAAGGTCGGCGACGGACGGCAGATACCAGACCAGGTCCGGGGAACTGCCCAGGGTCCGGATCGCGAGGGCGGCGTTGCCCAGTTCGTCGAGTCGTCCGTTGCTGAGGATGGCCGTGCTGCCCAGGACCGAAACGTGCCCGTCGCCGCTCACCGTCAGCAGCCCGGCGGCGGTGCCCGTCGGCCGGTAGCAGGACGTCCCGCCGTCGTACACGAAGCCGGACTGGCCGGAGACGGCGCCGGCAGCTTCTGCATCCGGGAGCGCGCAACCGGGCTCCAGGACTGTTGATGCCTCGGGCACCACGCCGGCCTGGCTTATCCCGCTGTCCAGCGCGGCAAGCGTCTGCAGCCGGGGCGATACAACCACCACGCGCTTCGCGGCGCCGGACAATTCGCGCAGCCGGGAGTCATCCAGGAACCCGTCCCGGTCGTACAGCAGGAGTGTGGGGGAGTCGCCGTCGGCAAGGGCGGCCATCGCGTCTTCGAACGTGTCGGCGTCCCGGACGTCAACCCCGTGACGGCCCAAAATTTGGGTGACAGCCCGTGCCCCCTCTGGTCCAGGGTTGTTAACGGACAAGGAAACGCCGTCGCCCTTGGGGGCGAGCTGTCCCCAGATGACCAGCCCCAGGGCCACGGCCACGACTGCTGCCACGGCAGCCAGGGCACGGTGCCGGCGAAGCCACCGAAGCGGGTTCCTGACGGCAATCCCGGTTTCGGGGCTGTGGCTCTTCGTGTTCGCAGCTTCGGAGACCATCCCGGTCATGGCAGCGCCGCCGGATCCTGCTGCAGGCCGTCATCCTGCTGCTCCACGTTCCTGGCAGGCTTCATCGCCTGGAGACTTTGGTCGAGGCCGGCTATCGCCTGGTAATCGGAGCTGCCCGCAGTCCAGTTTCCGTAGCGTACGGCGTCGAAGGTCCTGGCTGCCATGTCAAGGCGCGCGGCTTCCACCGGGAACGGTACGGATAAGGCGAGGACCACTTCATCCGCGGTCCGGCCGGGCTGCGGATCAAGGACCATACGGTCTTCCGCGGAACGGACCAACGCACGGAACCGGTCGACGACGGCATCCCCCCATCTTCCTTCTGCGGCAGACGCTTCCGCACGCAGCCGGTAGTCGGAAGCTGTCATGTCACTGTCCGGCTCGAAGACCTCCTTACGCTGCCGGGCCTTCGGGTTCAGGCGGGGTCGTGCCAGGATTACAGCGGCGGCAATGACTACCGCAATGACGATTCCGATGACCGGGCTCGGCACCGGGCCCGCTTCGCCGGCCGGCCCGTCCAGGGACAGCAGCCAGTCCAGGAAACTTCGCCACAGCGAGTCCAGCCAACCCGGCTCAGCGTCCCGGTACTCCGGTTTACCAAGTTCCTCAGCTGCCCACCGCCGGGCTTCCTCGGCCCCCGGGAGCACTGGAGGTTCAGCGGACATTCGGCCAGGCTCCGCCGGCGCCCGTCCCGGGAAGTGGGCCCTGCCCTGAGGCAGTCATCCCGCGTCCGGGGATTCCTTCCGGATCGGCGCCGGTTTCCAGCAGGCGGAGGAGGGCGATGTCCAACCCGTCCTTCCGCATTCGAAGATCCATGTAGATCAACGCCATTACCGAGGTTTGGAACGCGTAGCCGACTGCACCGATCAGTGCGCCCAGGACGGCAGTGAACACGCCGACTGCAACGGCGATGGCGACGTCCTGCTCAGTGCCGCCATGCGGCGACATGGAACCGCCAAGGAAGGTTGGCAGCAGGCTCACCGGAATCATCACCACTTGCCCGATGATGCCCACCATGATGCTCACCACCAAGGTGATGCCGAAGATCCGCCACCAGTTGCCTCGGGTAAGTGCCCAGGAGCGGCGCAAGCCATCAAGGGCGCCAAGTTCCTCGATGACAACGGCGGCAGGGGCCACCATCAGCTTGATATAAATCCATACGAACACGGCAATAAAAGCAGGCACCAGGGGAATGAGCAGCAGGGCTCCGGCGCCTTCCATGCCGGCGACCAACCCCACGGCGACCGCTGCCATCACCAGAAACCCGAGCAGGCCGGCCACCATCATCAGCGCGGCCAGACGGATCAGCGCCCAGGCCCGCGAACGTGCCAGACTCCACATCTGCCTGAACCCGGTGGGGCGGTTGAGGATGGACCGCGCCACGGGCACCACCATGGCGCCCTGGAGTACGGCCGAGATAAAAAGCGTCAGGACTACTACCAGCAGGATGGCGGCCAGAAATCCCAGGCCGAGGGAGGCAAGGTCGTCAGGACTGGCGCTTTCCGCCCACGCTTCGAAGGAGACCAAGGAAGTGGCTGTCACAGCCGTGATCACGGCGGCGAGGATGGCTGCGAGCGACTGGGCGAGGACTGCGGCGCCCAGCATGGCCTTTGAGTTGCGCCGAATGGTCTGGAAGGAGCCGTCCAGGATTTCACCGAACACCAGGGGGCGCAGGGGAACGATGCCGGGTTTGGGTGGGGCTACGTAACGGGGCTGCCCGTAAGGTTGTTGCTGGCCGTAGTCCGGACCCGGGTAAGGGGACTGCGGCGTGCCCCACTGCTGCTGCCCCGGCCTGGATCCCCAAACCGGCTGGCCACCCCATTCAGGCTGCTTGCCCCACGCGGACGCCGATCCCCAACCGGCCTGGTCATGAGTGGGAGGCGCGGGCTGAACGTTCGGGCCGAAGCCAGGCGCGCCGTCGTCGCCGGCATTGCTGCGGGCGTCCGGTCCGCCGTCAGTGCCGGGGCCTTTGCTGCGGGCGCCCGGTCCGCCGTCAGCGCCGGGGCCTTTGGG
>NZ_JBNHFF010000114.1:0-10453 GCF_059089965.1 Arthrobacter sp. SPT-J7 | reverse complement strand
GGCCCCTTTCTGTCTGTATGGGGTTGGGGGGCGGCCCCCCCCCCCCCCCCCCCCCGAACCCCCCCCGGCCCCCCCCCGGGGGCCGGCCGGCCGGCCCCCCGCGGCCGGGGCGGCCTCCTTACGGCCTGTCCTGCCCGCGACGTTTGAGGTAACGCTCAAACTCGCGGGCAATGGACTCGCCCGTCGCTTCCGGAAGGTCCGCGGTGTCCTTTGCCTCCTCGAGCTGGCGGACATAGGCCGCGATTTCAGGGTCCTCGGTGGCCAGTTCGTCAACGCCCCGCTCCCACGCGTCAGCTTCCTCAGCCAGCTCATGGGTGTCCAGGGGAACCTGGAGCAGCTCCTCTATCCGGTGGAGAAGGGCCAACTGTGCCTTCGGCGATGGCGCCTGGGCAACGTAATGGGGGACGGCGGCCCAGAGCGACACGGTAGGGATACCTGCCAGGAGCGAGACCTCGGAGAGGACTCCAACAATTCCCACCGGGCCTTCGTACTGCGAGGCTTCAAGGTTCATACGTTCCCGCAACGGTGCGTCGTCCGATGATGTGCTCACCGGGATGGGCCTGCTGTGCGGGACATCTGCGAGCAGGGCGCCCACCAGAACAACGTAGTCAACGTTCAGCGCTTCGGCGTGCACCAGTAGTTCTGCCGTGTAGGCCCGCCACTTATAGGACGGCTCGGTGCCCTGGACGAAAATGACGTCCACGTTCGAGCCAGGTGCGCTGGCCTTGTAGATCCGCGTGGAGGGCCACTTGATCTTGCGTTCCCCGGCAGCGTTCCTGCGCACGGTGGGCCTGGTGAACTGGAAATCGTAGTACTCGTCAGCATCTATGGACGCCACTTTCTTGCCGCCCCACAGCTTATTGAGGTAGCGCAGCGAATCGCTTGCAGCCTCTCCGGCGTCGTTCCAGCCTTCAAAGGCGGCCAGCATCACTGTGACGCGCTGCCCGTCAGCCACAGGCTGCAGGAACCGCTCACGGGCGGGTCCGGCACCAGGTTCGGTGGTGTCTCCCTCGAAGCTATTCATTTCTTCACCCTACGTCCAAGGAGCGGGGTCATGCATTGAATGAAGCGCCGAAAAATGCGTCCTGGTTTCCCCAGAAGGCAGCAAACCCGGCCGTATTCGCCAACGGCGTAGCCACAGGCCCCGCCCAGACAGTCCCCGTAGACTGGGGACATGCGACTGCCAGCCACCGATTCCCCGCTCAAAGCCGTCCTCTGGGACATGGACGGCACCATCGTGGATACGGAGCCCTACTGGATAGCGGCTGAACATGCGCTGGTGGAAGCCCACGGCGGAACGTGGTCCCATGGGCAGGCCATGCAGCTCGTAGGACAGTCTTTGACGTTCTCCGCCGGCCTTCTCCAGCAGGCCGGCGTCGATCTTGAAATCCGCGAAATCATTGACACCCTCACCGCCGAAGTGGTGGCCAGCGTAAGGCAGCGGGTGCCGTGGCGCCCCGGCGCGCGGGAGCTCCTGGAAAACCTCCACCTTGCCGGTGTGAGATGCGCCCTCGTAACCATGTCCGAGGGGCCGCTGGCCCGGGAGGTGGTGGCCAGCCTTCCACGCCCCTACTTCGAAGTGGTGGTCACCGGGGATACCGTAGCGCAAGGAAAGCCGCACCCGGAGGCGTACCTGAAAGCAGTGGAACTGCTCCAGGAAAAGGACCCGGACCTGGCCATCCACCACTGCGTCGCTCTTGAAGACTCGGAACCGGGGGTGGCTGCAGCCGTGGCGTCCGGAGTGGCCACCGTCGCCATTCCCCATATCGTCCCGCTGCCTCAGGACGATGGGTACACGTTATGGGAGTCTCTGGCGGGCCGCTCACTGGCTGATCTTGAGGACCTGGTGGTGTCCCGCTTGGCGGCGCCCTCCGCTGCAATGCCAACGGGACTGCTGGAGACCTCCCATGACTGAGACAGCGGCCCCGGTCCGCCGAGAGGGAATTCCGCTGGGCAGGATCGCCGGTGTTCCCGTTGTCCTGGCCTACTCGTGGTTCCTCATCGCCGCCTTCACCGTGATTGTCTACGGGCCGGTGCTTGGCCGGAACAACCCTGCCCTCGGTGCCAGCGCCTACGTCATCGCTTTCGCCTACGCTGTCCTGCTGCTTGTCTCCGTCCTGGTCCACGAACTGGCCCATGCCCTGACGGCCAAGATCTATGGGTGGCCAACCCAGAAAATTGTGCTCAACCTCTGGGGTGGGCATACACAGTTCGAGAGTTTTACTGCCACCCCGGGACGATCCGTGCTGGTGGCCCTTGCCGGCCCCGCCGCCAACTTTGTTCTGGCCGCAGCCGCCTGGCTCCTTCTGACTGGCGCCACCCTGGGCAGCGTCGCCGAAATCCTCACCAACATCTTTATGTGGGCAAACTTCCTCATTGCCGTCTTCAACGTCCTGCCGGGGCTCCCGCTGGACGGAGGCCGGCTGGTGGAATCCGTTGTCTGGAAGGCCACGGGCAGCCAAGCCAAGGGGACGGTGGCAGCGGGTTGGGGCGGCCGCCTCATCGTGGTTGCGCTGGGCTACTGGTTCATCCTACGGCCGCTGCTTGCCGGTGATTCGCCTGAGTTCAGCCTGCTCATGATTACCGTGCTGGTGGGCGGCTTCCTCTGGATGGGGGCCTCGGCCGCCATCGAGCAGGGGACCCTGCGCGGTCGGCTTCATCTGGTCAGTGCTGCGGGGCTGTCGACGCCGGCCGTCGGCCTGCCTGCCACGGCGTCGGTGCAGGACGCACTCCGGCTTGGCGCACCGGAAAGAACGTCAGTAGTGGTTTACGGCCACGGCGGACGGCCCGAGGCCGTTGTTGATCCTGCTGCGCTGGCTTCGGTTCCGGCCGCTGCCGCCGGGGCGACTCCCATCACTGCGGTGTCCTATGCCCTTGCCGCCGGCGCCTACGTGCCGGAATGGTCGAAGGGACAGGAACTTCTGCACTTCCTGTCCCAGCTCGACGGACGCGACTACGCCGTAGTGGACCACAACGGCAAGGTGACCGGGCTGCTCTCCCAGGACGCGGTGCTGTCCGCCATCACAGGCAGGCGCCAGCAATCGGGTAGGCATCCCCATGGCAGGAACCGGTAGAGTTACCTGCCGGTCGTGCATTGCCGCCGCAGAAGCCACAATGTCTTTAAAGGACATTGGCGCGGGGGCACCACAGTTTTACAGGAGCGAGGAAAATCATGAGCAGTGAAACTGCCGTCAACGAAGCCACAGCAGCAGCCCAGCCAGGTGTTGCCGCCAGCGGCTCGCAGCCGGTGGGAGCTGCCCGTCGTCGCGGCCCCTTCCGCGAGGGCGAACGCGTCCAGCTGACGGACGAGCGGGGACGCATGAACACGATCACCCTCGAAAGCGGCGGCGCTTTCCATACCCACCGTGGTTTCCTGAACCACGACGACGTTATCGGCAAGGTTGACGGCTCGGTAGTTGTCAACAACGTTGGCCAGCAATATCAGACCCTGCGCCCGCTGCTCTCCGATTTCGTCCTCTCCATGCCCCGCGGCGCTGCGGTGGTGTATCCCAAGGATGCCGGGCAGATCGTCACCATGGCTGACATCTTCCCCGGTGCGCGGGTGGTGGAAGCGGGGGTTGGCTCCGGTGCCCTCTCCATCTCGCTGCTCCGCGCTGTTGGAGATAACGGCTACCTGCACTCCTTTGAACGGCGTGAAGAATTTGCGGACATCGCCCGTGGAAATGTGGAGACGATCTTCGGCGGCCCGCACCCTGCCTGGCAGATTTCCCTGGGCGACTTCCAGGAGGAAGTTGTGCGCAGCGAGGCCCCGGGCTCCGTTGACCGCGTAGTCCTGGATATGCTCGCGCCCTGGGAGTGCCTCGATGCCGTGGCTACCGTCCTAGCCCCGGGCGGCGTATGGATCAATTACGTGGCAACCGTCACCCAGCTCTCCAGGACGGCGGAGGCCATCCGTGCCGACGGCCGGTTCACGGAGCCAGACGCTTGGGAGTCCATGGTCCGCGGCTGGCACCTGGAGGGCCTCGCCGTCCGCCCCGACCACCGCATGGTGGCCCACACCGGCTTCCTGCTGGTCACCCGCCGGCTGGCCGACGGCGTCACTGGCATCTCCGTCAAGAGGCGCCCCTCAAAGACAGACTTCAACGAAGAGGACGTCAACGCGTGGACCCCGGGTGCCGTTGGGGAGCGGCTGGTCTCGGACAAAAAGCTTCGGCGCGCCGCCCGCGATGCCATCGCAGGCACGAACGTCAAGGACACGCCGGACATCACGAACTAGTCCATATTTCGGGAGTCTCCCTCCCTACCTGCCATCTTGGGGCTAAGGTCTTAATAGAAGCGCAGGAAGGGGCTGATACATCATGGAGACGCCAAACCAGGACTCCGGACGTACACCGGCAGAGCAGTCTGCCGCGAACGACCTCTCGGTTGCCGACCGCCAGGTCAACATTCTCCGGGACAAGCTCAGGCACATCGACCGCCAGTTGGCTGCGGCAACGCAGAACAATACGAAGCTGGTCACGATGCTTGAGGCCGCAAAGGCAGAGATTCTCCGGCTGAAGAACGCACTGGACCAGGAAGGACAACCTCCCTACAGCTTCGGCACCATCCTCCAGCTGAATCCGCGGCGGCAGCCTTCTCCCGGCAGCAGCGGACAGGCAGCCACCGAGGAATCAGTGGACATCTTCAACGCCGGCCGGAAAATGCGCGTGGGCATCAGCCCGCTGGTGAACATCAACCAGCTGGCCGTAGGGCAGGAAGTCCTCCTCAACGAGGCGCTCCTCGTCGTCGCCGGACTCGGTTACGAGCGGGCAGGCGAACTGGCCACGCTGAAGGAAATGCTTGGCTCTGACCGCGTTCTGGTGGTTGGGAGGGCTGATGAGGAGCGGGTGGTCAGGCTTTCCGGCGCGCTGCTCGCAGAGAAGCTCCGGGTGGGAGATGCCCTCTCCATCGACTCGAGGACAGGCTACGCGCTGGAAAAAGTGCCGCGGTCCGAGGTGGAGAACCTGGTCCTTGAAGAGGTTCCGGACATCACGTACGAAGACATCGGTGGGCTGGGACCGCAGATCGAGCAGATCCGCGACGCCGTCGAACTGCCCTTCCTGCACCCGGACCTCTACCGGGAACACGGCCTCAAGGCGCCCAAGGGCATCCTGCTTTACGGCCCTCCCGGCTGCGGTAAGACCCTTATCGCCAAGGCCGTGGCCAATTCACTTGCCGCCCGCGCCGCGGAACGTTCCGGAAACGTGGACCTGAAAAGCTACTTTCTGAACATCAAGGGTCCCGAGCTCCTGGACAAGTACGTCGGCGAAACGGAACGCCATATCCGGCTCATCTTCTCCCGCGCCCGTGAAAAGGCTTCGGACGGCAGCCCCGTCGTGGTGTTTTTCGATGAGATGGATTCGCTGTTCCGTACTCGCGGCACAGGGATTTCATCCGACGTCGAAACAACCATCGTGCCCCAGCTGCTGAGCGAGATCGACGGTGTGGAGCGGCTGGACAACGTCATCGTTATTGGCGCGTCCAACCGTGAGGACATGATTGACCCAGCGATCCTCCGGCCCGGCAGGTTGGACGTCAAAGTCAAGATCCACCGCCCGGATGCCGAGGCTGCTGCGGACATCTTCAACAAGTACATCACGACGGACCTGCCGTTCCACGAGTCCGACCTCGCCGAGCACGACGGCGACGTCCAGGCCACGGTGGACGCCATGGTCCAGCGCACAGTGGAAGCCATGTACTCCACGGACAAGTCCAATGAGTTCCTGGAAGTCACGTACGCGAACGGTGACACCGAGATGCTGTACTTCAAGGACTTCAACTCCGGTGCCGTGGTGCAGAACGTGGTGGACCGGGCCAAAAAGTACGCCATCAAGGATCTGCTGACCACGCATCAGAAGGGGCTGCGGATCGAGCACCTGCTGCGGGCGGTGGTGGACGAGTTCCGCGAACACGAGGACATGCCCAACACCACCAATCCGGACGACTGGGCACGGATCTCCGGCAAGAAGGGTGAGCGGATCACATACATCCGCACCATCGTGCAGGGCAAGGCCGGCCAGGAGCCTGGAAAGTCGATCGAAACAATGCCGACCACAGGGCAGTATCTATGACGGCTTCGCAGGAACCCGCCGCCGGGGGAGCCCTCCCCGTGGGCGGGGCCTTGCGGGTCATGGGAGCAGAAACCGAATACGGCATCCATGCCCCGTCCGCCCCGTCGGCGAACGCCACCATGATGAGCGCGAGGGTGGTCCAGGCATATGCCCAGGTGACCCGCCAGCGCGCCGCAGGCGGGGCGGAAACGCGGTGGGACTACACCGACGAGGAACCCCTTCATGACGCACGTGGCTGGACGGTGGACAGAGCGTCCGCCCACCCGAGCCAGCTGACCGACCAGCCGCCGGTGCTGGACGCGGAAGCTGTTGCGCTGGCCTACGGCCGGGAGGAACTGGAACTCGACGGGCAGGATGAGTCCGGTACCCTCCTCATGAACATGGTCCTGGGCAACGGCGCCAGGTTGTACGTGGACCACGCCCATCCCGAGTACTCGAGCCCTGAGGTGACGAATCCGCGTGACGCCGTCAAGTGGGATGCCGCGGGTGACCTTGTGGCGCTGGCCGCCGTGCGCCGGCTGGCCGCTGACCCCGACCTGCCACCGGTGAACCTGTACAAAAACAACACCGATAACAAATCGGTGTCCTACGGGTCCCACGAGAACTACCTCATGCCCCGCTCCGTTCCGTTCGGGGATATCGTCCGCGGTTTGACACCCTTCTTCATCAGCCGCCAGATCCTCTGTGGGTCAGGCCGGGTGGGGATCGGGCAAGACGCTTCCACCCCCGGCTACCAGATCAGCCAGCGGGCTGATTTCTTCGAAGCCGAAGTGGGCCTCGAGACCACCATCCGGCGTCCCATCATCAACACCCGGGACGAGCCGCACTCCACGGCGGACAAGTACCGGCGCCTCCACGTCATCATCGGTGATGCCAACCTCAGCCAGGTCTCCAACTACCTGAAGTTCGGAACTACGGCCATGGTCCTCAGCCTCATCGAGGCCGGGCTCGCGCCAAAGATTGAGGTCTACGAACCCGTGGCCGCCCTGCAGACCGTCAGCCACGACACCTCCCTCACCGCGACAATGCGACTGCTGGACGGCAGGCGTGTCTCAGCCCTGGACCTCCAGTGGATGTATCACGAAGCCGCAGCCAAGCTGGCGCAGGATACTGGAGTCGGTGACGCGGTGGACGGCGATGGCCACACCCATGACGTCCTGGACCGGTGGGCCACCGTCCTCACCCAGCTGGACAGTGACCGGGCAGCAGCTGCCCGCTCCGTGGAGTGGGTCGCTAAGCTCTCGCTGATTGAGGGCTACCGCGAACGTGACGGCCTGGCATGGAACGACGCCCGGCTTGGACTGGTTGACCTTCAGTGGGCCGACATCAGGCCGGAAAAGGGCCTCTACTACCGCTTCCTCGCCAGGAACCGCATGGACAGGATTGTCGACGACGGTGCGATAGCGGCTGCCGTGGGAGAGCCGCCGCCAGACACCCGTGCCTTCTTCCGTGGCAAGTGCATCAGCAGCTTCGGCAAGGACGTCGTGGGGGCCAGTTGGGACTCTGTCATCTTCGATGTCCCGGGCTACGGCAGGCTTCAGCGCGTCCCGACCCGGGAGCCCCTTCG
The DNA here is from genome assembly GCF_059089965.1 of Arthrobacter sp. SPT-J7. NCBI lineage: Bacteria > Bacillati > Actinomycetota > Actinomycetes > Micrococcales > Micrococcaceae > Arthrobacter > Arthrobacter sp. SPT-J7. The sequence goes on along the minus strand of NZ_JBNHFF010000114.1, from coordinate 2,815 downwards.
GGGAACCAAAGCGCTGACCGGAGCGTTATTCGAGCGCTACCGGGAAGCGGGCCCATTCCTCGCGGAACTCCTGGGACACAACAGGACTCCGCCTGCGGCATAAACCGCGCCGGAAGGCCGGCATCGTGGCAGGATTGGCATATCGGAGGATCCGCCGGATCCGACGGCAGGAAAGGGAGAGGTAACAATGGCAGGCCAGGAGCAGCAGCAGCCGCAATCGCGCGACAGCCAGGTCGACGAGGACATTCCCGAGGCCCCGCCCGCGCCCCCCGAAGCGCAGGCATCAGCATCAACCGAAGGCGTGGATGACCTCCTCGACGAGATCGACGGAGTGCTGGAATCCAACGCCGAGGAGTTCGTGCGCGCCTTCGTCCAAAAAGGCGGCCAGTAACCCGGAGCCGGTGGGTGGCGGAAGCCGCGGAAGGCCGGAATCTGTACCGACGTTGAAGAACTACTTTCAAGGAGTGCATGAGTGCAGGAATCAACCGCCAACCAGGTAGCCGCCAACGCCACCTCGTCCTTTACGGAACATCTGCAGCGGGACCGGCCCGAACTCCTGCCGTACAACAGGGGAGTCCAGGCGGCCGCGCCGGGGGCCGCGCAGCTGCAGGTTCCGCACGCCACTACCATCGTGGCCATGAGCTACGCCGGTGGCGTGCTGATGGCGGGGGACCGGCGGGCCACCATGGGCAACGTGATTGCCAGCAGGCATATCGAAAAGGTCTTCCCTGCCGACCGCTTCTCCGTCCTGGGCATCGCCGGCACCGCCGGCATAGCGATTGACCTCACCCGGCTGTTCCAGGTGGAGCTGGAACACTACGAGAAGATTGAGGGCACCCTGCTCAGCCTGGAAGGCAAAGCCAACAGGCTGGGAGCGATGATCCGCGGCAACCTTCCCCTCGCCATGCAGGGGCTCGCAGTGGTGCCGCTCTTCGCCGGCTTCGACACCAGCGCCGGCGTGGGACGGCTGTTTTCCTACGATGTTACGGGGGGCAGGTACGAGGAACACGAACACCATACGGTCGGTTCCGGCTCGGTCTTTGCCCGGGGCGCCCTGAAAAAGCTGTGGCGTCCAAGCCTGAACGAGGCTGAAGCAATCTCCGTCGCCGTCGAGGCCCTCTACGACGCCGCAGACGACGACTCCGCGACCGGAGGACCGGATACCGTCCGCCAGCTTTGGCCGGTTATCTACACGGTGGACAGGTCCGGTGCACGGCGGGTAGCCGAGAACGTGCTCGCGGTTACCGCCGGAGACATCATCGAGGCCCGCACCATCGCCGGACGGGAGGCTTGAGATGACCCAGCAGTTTTACGTATCGCCAGAGCAGCTGATGAAGGACCGTGCGGATTTCGCACGGAAGGGAATCGCCCGGGGAAGGTCAGTTACTGTTATCAGCTGCGCCGACGGAATCGCGCTGGTCGCTGAGAATCCGTCGCCGTCCCTGCATAAGATCGGTGAGATTTACGACAAAATCGCGTTCGCGGCCGTCGGGAAGTACAACGAATTCGAGAGCCTCCGGCAGGCCGGCGTCAGGTACGCGGACGTCCGCGGCTACTCCTATGATCGCGAGGACGTTACCGCCCGCGGCCTGGCCAGCGTCTATGCGCAGAGCCTCGGAGCGGTATTCACCGCCGAGCAAAAGCCCTTCGAAGTTGAACTCGCGGTTGCGGAGGTGGGGCCCACCCAGGCAGAGGACCACCTCTACCGCCTGACTTTTGACGGTTCCATTGCGGACGAACACCAGTTTGTTGTGATGGGCGGCCAGGCAGACAAGGTATCCTCAGCCATCGAGGAGGGCTGGCGCAGCTCACTGAGCTTCGGGGACGCCCTGCGGCTTGCCATGGGAGCACTGGTTCCGGCGACCGAGACGGGCGAACAGCCGAAGGCATTGCCGGTTACGGCAGTGGAAGTTGCCGTCCTGGACAGGTCGTCAGAGAGCTCGCGGGGCTCGCGGCGCGCCTTCCGCCGGCTTGACGACGCGGATATCGCTGCAATGCTGGCCTAGGAGGAAACATGGACAAGAGAATCTTCGGTATCGAAACGGAATTCGGGATTTCGTATTCCAGCCCCGACTCGAGGCCTCTTGCCCCGGAGGAGGTGGCGCGCTACCTCTTCCGCAAGGTGGTCAGCTGGGGCCGTTCATCCAACGTCTTCCTCACCAACGGCTCCAGGCTGTACCTCGACGTCGGATCGCATCCGGAATACGCCACGGCCGAGTGTGACGATCTCGCGCAATTGATCGCCCACGACCGGGCCGGGGAGTTGATCCTGGACGACCTCGTGGACGAGGCGCAGGCCCGCCTGGCGGCCGAGGGCTTCAACGGCACGGTCTACCTGTTCAAGAACAACACGGACTCCGCCGGGAACTCCTATGGCAGCCACGAGAACTACCTGATTCCCCGCCGCGGTGAGTTTTCCCGGCTGGCCGAGATCCTGATTCCCTTCCTGGTCACCCGCCAACTCATCGCCGGCGCCGGGAAGATCCTGAAGACCCCGCATGGGGCAACCTTCGCCTTCTCCCAGCGGGCAGACCACATCTGGGAAGGGGTTTCCTCGGCCACCACCCGGTCCCGCCCCATCATCAACACCCGGGATGAACCGCACGCGGATGCCGAGTTCTACCGCCGGCTCCACGTCATCGTAGGCGATTCGAACATGTCTGAAGCCACGGCCCTGATGAAGGTGGGCACGGTTGACCTGGTCCTGAGAATGATCGAGGCAGGGGTGATCATGCGGGACATGCGGATGGAGAACCCGATCCGCAGCATCCGTGAAATCTCCCACGACCTCAGCGGCCGCGCACTTGTCCGCCTC
>NZ_JBNHFF010000113.1:0-10456 GCF_059089965.1 Arthrobacter sp. SPT-J7 | reverse complement strand
GTCGGCCTCGATGGTATTCCAGAACTGGTACTTGCTGCGGATACCGCTGACCGTAATGGCTTCCCAGAGCCGTTCCGGCGTGGTCTTGATGTAGATTTCGAAGATTTTTTCCATGGGACTTTCCAATCTGGATTTGAGGTCGCTGAGGCCAGCGGCCCATGGTTCTGCATATTTGCTCACCCAGCGGTCGTGGACGAGCCGGATGGGCACCGGGTTCAGGAAGTGCAGCTTTTCACGCCCCCGACGCCGGGTCACCACCAGCCCTGCCTCCTCCAGGATCCTGAGGTGCTTGGCGATCCCAAAGCGGGTCATGTCGAAGCGCCCCTCGAGGGCACCCAGGGTCTGGCCGTCCTCGCGGAAGAGCTCGTCGAGCAGGTCCCGCCGGGTGGGGTCTGCGAGTGCCTTGAACACGGCATCCATGGAACAATGATAGGTGACCGTTCAGTCACATATCAAGGGGTTTTAGTTCCGTGAGGCCAATGTCTGGTCCCGGTCCTGGAAAACGTCGCTGCCTGGGCCGGTGAAAGCGCGGGAGCGCTCGACCGCCTCGAGGGTGCCCGTGAACAGCTGGGACTCCTGAGGATCAGCGGGCGTCCTCGAGCCGTCGCGGGCGGAAGTGCCCAGCCCGCGCAGTGGCTGCTGACGGCGGTTGGAGGTCCCGCCGTCGGACGCTGCCTCTGTCCAGCGCTGCTGGGGAAGGGCCTCGGGATGGCCCTGCTGAAGGAAGCTGACCATGGCCTCGCGGATGAGGCAGCGCAGGTCGAACAGTGCGGCGCTGTCCGCGGCGCTGACCAGGATGCGGACCCGGACAAATCCGCCGGTGGCGTCGGTGATCTGCAGGATGCCCACGCGCTCGTCCCACAGGTCTGTGCCTGCCAGGACGGTGCGCAGTTCTGCGCGCATGTCTTCCACGGGGGCGCGCCAGTCGAGGTCGAACTCCACGGTGCCCATTACCTCGGACTGGCGGCGGGTCCAGTTCTCGAACGGCGTGGTGGTGAAGTAGGTGGAGGGCAGGATGAGGCGGCGGTCGTCCCAAATATGGACCACCACGTAGGTGAGTGTGATTTCCTCGATCCGGCCCCATTCCTTCTGGACCACCACGACGTCGTCCACGCGGATGGCGTCCGTGAAGGCCAGTTGCATGCCGGCGAAGACGTTCACCAGGGAGGTCTGGGCGGCGAGGCCGGCCACGATCGAGATCACGCCGGCTGAGGCCAGCAGCCCGGCGCCGAGGGCCTGGATGGCCGGGAAGGTCAGCATCACCGAGCCGGCGGCGAGCACCACCACCAGCGCCACACCGATCCGCCGGGCCAGGATCATCTGCGTCCGAAGCCGGCGGGCCCGCCGGTTGTCCGCGACGTCCACGCTGTAGCGTCCGAGCACCACCGCTTCGATGATCAGCAGCACTGCCACTGCCAGCCAGGCAAGGGAACCGATGAGGGCTATTAACAGCAAATGGTCGACAGCGGGCAGCCAGCTTTCGGCGGCGGCTGTCAGTCCCAGCGCGGTGCGGACGCCGATGAGGCACAGCGCCAGCCGGAGGGGCTGACGCGCCACCCGGGACGTGGCGTGCAGCTCCGGGCGCTTGCGGTTGAGGCGCAGGACGAGCTTGCGCAGCAGCCAGGACACGACCAGTCCTGCGGCCACTGCCAGCGTGACGGCAATGAATGGCATAGCGGGGTTCAGTAGGTCTTGCATTTATTAACCTGTATCAAGTTACGGAGGAGGGGTCGAAATTGACTGCCGCGCTTGCCTGTGGATGCAAGGCCGAAGGGGCGCCGCGGCCGGGCTTAACAGCTTGCAGCGTTGGCGGTATTTTGATCCTGTCAGCACAGGGATCCGGTAGCCCTTTCCGATGCGGCTGCCGGGCCAGGACGTCAGCCGCCTTGCAGCGGGCGGCCCTCAGGTAAACCGAAAAGGGTGGCTTGATGGCACACAACTCTCCGCTATCTCCCGGCCAGGGCACCCGTCCCGTGCCCGAATCCGAAAGCCGCCGACCGCCTTGGAGGATTGAGGGTATGCCCGGCCGGGGGGACGATGACGGCCGGTCCGGTGGGCGCGGGGGTCGGCTTCGGCCCTGGCTCTGGCTCGCGGTGCTCTACCTGGGTTTCTTCTTGATCTTCTCGTTCCAGGACCGGGCTGCCACGCCCGAGGCTGTGGCCTACTCCGAGTTCAAGGCGCAGGTGCAGGGCAACAACGTTGCCGAGGTGTTCTCCCGCGGGGACACAATTGAAGGCAAGCTCCGGCAGGAGAGGCCGCTGCCGGGCAATGACGGGAAGAACTACGTCCAGTTCGTCACGGAGCGGCCAACCTTTGCCGACGACAATCTGCTGGCCGCCCTTGAGGCCAACAACGTCACGGTTCGTGCCACACCCCTGGTCCAGGAACGCGGCGTCCTGGTCAACCTGTTGATCTCCATTGCGCCGATTGTGCTGCTGGTGCTTTTTTATCTCTGGCTGTTCAAGCGGCAGGCAGGGATGTTCGGGATGGGTGGCCTGGGCGGCCTGGGGAACAAGAAGTTCCAGCCCGTCAACCCGGAGAACATCCGCGTTACCTTCAAGGATGTGGCCGGCATCGACGAGGTGGAGGGCGAGATCTCGGAAGTGGTGGACTTCCTGAAGGGTCCGGAGAAGTACCAGGCCATCGGGGCGCGGCCGCCCAAGGGTGTGCTGCTGAGCGGCCCGCCGGGCACCGGCAAGACCCTCCTGGCGAGGGCGACGGCGGGTGAAGCCGGTGTGCCGTTCTTCCACGTCAGTTCCTCTGAGTTCGTCGAAATGGTGGTGGGTGTCGGTGCCAGCCGGGTGCGGGAGCTTTTCCAGGCCGCCCGGGAGGCTGCGCCGTCAATCATTTTCATCGACGAGATCGACGCGATCGGCCGGAAGCGCGGAGGCTCCCTGGCTGTGGGTGGGCACGATGAGCGGGAACAGACCCTCAACCAGATCCTGACGGAAATGGACGGATTCTCATCCTCTGAAGGCGTGGTCGTCCTTGCGGCCACCAACAGGCCGGATGTCCTGGACCCTGCCCTGCTGCGGCCGGGACGTTTCGACCGCTCCATCACGGTCCACGCGCCGGACCAGGCCGGACGGGCCCAGATACTCCAGGTTCATGCCCGCAACGTAAAGCTCGACCCCAGTGCGGACCTCGACGCGCTCAGCAGGGTCACGGCCGGCATGACCGGGGCCGAGCTGGCCAACCTGGTTAATGAGGCGGCACTTTTGGCGGTTAAGCGTGGGCACCCGGCGGTGAGCCAGCGGGACCTGCTGGACGCGCTGGAGAAGGTGCAGTTGGGCACCGTGCGCAACGTGGTGATGCCGGCCGAGGAGCGTCGCCGGACGGCCTACCACGAGTCGGGTCATGCCCTGCTGGGGATGCTGGAGGAAGGCGCCGATCCGGTACGCAAAATTTCCATCATTCCCCGGGGCAGGGCACTCGGCGTTACCCTTTCCACCCCTGACACCGACCGCTACGGATATGACGAGAACTACCTGCGCGGGCGGATTGTGGGTGCGCTGGGCGGGATGGCTGCGGAGCGGCTGGTGTTCGGCGTGGTCACCAGCGGTGCCGAGAGCGACCTGCAGACCAGCACCAACCTGGCTCGAATGATGGTGGGCCGGTGGGGCATGTCACCACGGATCGGCCCGGTCCAGGTGCTGCCGGAAGAAGGCGATCCCCGGGCCATGGGTGTATCCGAGGGAACGCTGGACCTTTTGGCGGAGGAAACCCGCTCCCTGGTGGACGCCTGTTATGACCGGGCCCAGCTCCTCCTCCAGGAAAACCGCTGGCGGCTGGAGTCCCTGGTGGAGCAGCTGCTGGCCAAGGAGACGATGGACGAGCCGGAGATTTACGATGCTGCCGGGCTGGAGCGCCCCACCCGTTCCGCGCAGCCGGCAGCGCAGCTCAGCCGGGACCGGGGTGAGTGACGCGGGCAGCTGCTGTTACCTTGTGGATTCAGTCCCAGTGCCGTCCCCCACTATGATCGCGTTTATGAACCCTGCAGAAGCGGTATCCGTCCTGGCCAACGTCAAGCTCCTGGTGGCCGCATGAGCCGGCGGCTGCGGGTGTGCCTGCCCAGTCAGGAACTGTTAACTGCGCTGGAGCCGATCGACGGCGTCGACTTCGTTCTCTGGGACCTGACCGGCACTGCGCCGAACGGCCGCTTCGACCTGTTGGTTCCGGCCTACATGGGCAAGCCAGCCGCGTTGGCGGCCTTGGAAGGCGTGGACGTCGGGCTGGTCCAGAGCCAGTCCATCGGGTACGACGGCGTCGCGGAGGTTCTGCCCAAGGGTTGCGTTTTCGCCAACGCGGCTGGGGTCCACGAGACCTCGACTGCGGAACTGGCCTTGGGAATGATGATCGCCAGCCAGCGTGGCCTGTCCGACTTCGTGCGGAACCAGGCGAGCGGAACGTGGGACAACAGCCAGCGTCCCAGTCTGGCGGACCGGCGCGTGCTGCTGGTTGGTTACGGGGGAGTGGGCAAGGCAATCGAGGCGCGGCTGCTGCCGTTCGAGTCGCACGTGACCCGGATGGCCAGCCGCGAACGCGAGGACCCGGCCGGCAAGATTTTCGGGATCGACTCGCTGTATGAGCAACTGCCGCTGCACGAGATTGTGGTGGTGAGCGTCCCCCTGAGCGAGCAGACGCAGCAGCTGGTGGACGCAAAATTCCTGGCTGCGATGCCCGATGGTGCCCTGCTCGTCAACGTAGCCCGCGGCCCGGTGGCGGACACCGACGCCTTGCTGGCAGAGACGTCGTCTGGCCGCCTGCGCGCCGCTTTGGACGTCACGGACCCGGAACCGCTGCCGGCCGGCCATCCGCTGTGGACTACCCCCGGCGTGCTGATTACTCCGCACGTGGGCGGGGCCAGCTCGGCGATGTTCCCGCGGATGGTCCGGCTGATCAAGCGGCAGATTGGGCTGATGCTCGAAGGCAAGGAGCCGGTGAACGTGGTGCTGGGCGGGGCGTCCCAAAAACTAGGTGCGGAAGGGCGCTGATACCAAGCGAGCCAGCTTAGACAGCTGGCTCGCGCCGCCTGCGGAATACGATCCGTAGGTTGTCGCGGAAGGTCAGCTGATTCCGCCGGCTGACTACGATCACTGCGCACAGGGCAGCCACCAAGACGACCGCCCCACCGGCAGCCACGGACCAGCGCGCGCCGAACTCAGAGCCGATCCAGCCCATCAGAGGTGCTCCAACGGCAGTTCCGCCCTGCAGGACCGCCAGGTACAGGGCCAGCACCCGCCCCCGGAACCGGGGCTCCACCGAGAGCTGGATGCTGGTGTTGCAGCTGTTCAGGAAGGTGATGGACGCCAGGCCCACAGGTATCAGCACCGCGGCATACAGCCAGAACGAGGGCGATACGCTGCCGAGGAGCGTGAAGAACCCGAGCCCGAGCGCCCCGCCCAGCAGGTACCGCAGCCGCGGCCCGGCCCGGCGTGCCGCGAGCAGGGCGCCTGCCAGTGTGCCCACCGCCATGATGGAACCCAGGAGCCCGAATTCGCTGGGGCCCACACCGAACTCGGTGGTGGTCATCAGTGCGTTGATGATGGGAAAGTTCATGCCGAAGGCGCCGAGGATGCCCACCAGGACCATGATCAGCACGAGGTCGGGCCTCTGCCGGACATAGCGGACACCTTCGGCCACCGGGTGCTTGCCGCGCCCTGCCCGCGCAGCCGGGGCCAGCTCTGAGGCGCGGATCAGGAACAGCGAGATGATGACAGCGGCGTAGCTGGCAGCGTTGAGCAGGAAGACCGGGCCTGTGCCCACCCAGGCGATGAGTACACCGGCGACGGCGGGGCCGGTGAGTCGGGCGGTGTTGAAGGATGCGGAGTTCAGCGCCACCGCGTTGGAAATGTTGTCCTGCCCCACGATTTCGGAGACGAAGGACTGGCGCGCGGGGGCGTCGATGGCGCTGGCGATTCCGAGGCAAAGGGCGGCCAGGTAGGCGTGCCACAGTTGGGCGGTACCGGTCACCACGAGCAGTCCCAGCGCCAGTCCGGTGAGGCCCATGGCCACCTGCGTCCACAGCAGGATCACCCGCTTGCGGTAGCGGTCCGCCAGCACCCCGCCGTACGGGCCAAGCAGCAGCATGGGAAGGAACTGCAGGGCGGTAGTTATGCCCACGGCGGCGCCGGAATGGTTGGTGAGGACGGTCAGGACCAGCCAGTCCTGGGCAACCCGCTGCATCCAGGTGCCGACGTTGGACACCAGCGCACCGCCTGCCCAGATCCGGTAGTTGCGGTTTTCCAAAGCCCGGAACATCGCACTCATCTGCCGCTCATCTCCTGCATGATGTGCGCGGCCCGGCTCAGCACCAGCCGGTCCTCTTCACTCAACCCCGCCACGCGCTGGGCCAGCCAGGCCGTCCGTTGGTTCCTTGCCTCCGCCAGAACGGCCCGGCCGGCGTCGGTGATGTCCACGTGGACCTGCCGCCCGTCGTCGGGATTGGCAGCCCTGGACACAAAACCTTGTTCGGCCAGGGCATTGACGATCCGGGTCATGGACGGAGCCTGCACATGCTCCCGCTCGGCGAGGGTGCGGAGGGTCTGCGCCCCGTTCCCGTTGAGCTGGGCCAGGACGGTGTACTGGCCCGGGGTGATGACGTCGCCGGTTGCCTCGACGCGGAGCCGGCGGGATGTGCGCATCACGGCCGTGCGGAGGTCTATGGCCAGGCTGTCGGGACTGACGGCTTCTGTCGTTTCGGCGTTTTCAGTGTTGGTGGTGGTCACGCTTGTGTTGCGCCTCCTGAAGATGCTTAGCAATGCTAATTAGTCCTGCTAATTAGTATGCTGCGGTCCCCTGCCAAGGGCAAGGCCTAGGAAGATTGATGTGCATCACCAGGCGGTAAGAGGGCGCCGTGCTGTGCCAAGGACGCAACGGGGGCGGGGCGATGGTTAGGCTGAGGCATGGACTATCAGTTGCGCCATGCAACCCCGGAAGACGCCGAGGCGACGGTGCTGATGCACACCCTGCCGCACGAGGAGTGCTACGCCCACCTGCTGTCCCCGCAGTTCTTCGCCGCCCGCCGGGACGCGATCCCGGAACGCGTGGAACGCCGGCGAAGCACCTGGGCGGCCCTGAACCGCGGATTATCGCGGTGGATTACAACAATGAAGTGGTGGGATTTGCCGACGCCGGTCCAGGCCGCGACGAGGACGGTCCCGTTCCGCTGGAGCTTTACTCGATCTACATTCTGGGCCGAGCCCAGGGGATGGGTTTGGGGACGGCCTTGCTGCAAGCCGCTGTCGGGGACTCGCCGGCGTACCTTTGGGTGCTGGAGGACAACCCAAGGGCGCAGGCCTTCTACCGCCGGCACGGCTTCTTGCCCGACGGCAAGCGGGGCCTGCTTCCGCCCGAGTGGGAAAGCGTGCCCGAGATGCGGATGGTCCGTGTTGGGCAGCGAACGGAGCAGCCGTTCGGCAATTAGCCGGACGCGGCCGGTTCCGTCACCAGCAGGTTGCCAATCCTGGCCAGGACTACAGATCGTTCCGCACCACCGCTCCCTGCGCCACTACAACGCGGATCTTCTCCAGGGCAGAGGCGTCAGAGAGTGGATCGGCATCCACCACCACGGCATCGGCGAGGCTGCCGCGGACCAGCCGCCCGGCGTCGTGCCGTCCAATCAGACGGGCGGCGTGGATGGTGGCCGACTGCAGGGCCTCCAATGGTGACAGCCCGGCCTCGGCGAGGAGGCGCGCTTCGGTGCCGATGGGGGTGACGTCGGTGCCGAAGGAGTCAGTGCCGGCCACGATGGTCACGCCGGCCTCCTTCGCCGCACCGACCGCGGCTTGCAGGACGGGCGTGTACTCCCTGCCGCGTGCCGCAAGGACCGGGTGGGGGGACGTTGCCAGGCTGGTGACGGCGTCCATGGTGGGCGTGAAGTAGGTACCGCGGCGGGCCATCTCGGCGATGGTGGCTTCGGAAACGAACACCCCGTGTTCGATGCTGCGCACCCCGGCCCGGACGGCGCCGTCGATGCCTTCTGCGCTGTAGGCGTGGCAGAGGACCCCGGCCCCGTTCGCAGCGCTCACGACCGCGGACAGGTGCTCCTGGTCGTAAACCAGTTCGCGCGGATCCTGCTCCGGCAGCCCGGCGCGGGGGTTGGCGCGCGTCTTGATGACCTCGGCACCGCGCTTGAGGTTGACGCGTGTGAGGTAGGACAGGTCCGAGGTTTTGGTGACGCCGCCGGAAAGGGTGGCCAGCGGTGCCAGGTCCGGGTCTGCCAGGAGCGAGTCACCGAGATCCGGCGAGATGAACAGACCCGCGGGGATCATGCGCGGGGAGATGCCGGGCGCCCAGCCAGGGAGCGCGGCGAGCGCCACATCCTGGTAGAAGGTACTCGAGCCGCTGCGGACGCTGGTGGCGCCGCCCTGCAAAAGCGCGCGGGCGTCGGCGAGCGCGTTGGCATGGACGTGCACGTCCACCAGCCCCGGGAGTACCCACTTTCCCGAGGCGTTCAGGACCTGTGCACGGCCGGCGACCGCGGCCACTGCCCGCCGCGTCTGGTCGCGGGTTCCAACGGCGGCGACCTTGCCGCCGTCGAGCACCAGCACGCCGTCCTCGACGGCGTCGCCGGTCTCGGGATCAACGACGGTGCCGCCTTCGACGATCAGCGGCGAAGCGACGAGGGGAGTGCCGTGGTAGTCGGGGCGGGACTGCTTGCCGGTGGCCTGTGCAGCGGGAGCGGTGCGGAGCTGGGCGGCGACGCTGGCGACTGAAATTCCGGCGAGAGCTGCGGCACCGGCCAGGATTCCGCGGCGGGAAAGGTTGGCCGGGAGTGTGGGCGCAGACGTGTGGTCATGAAGGCACATCATTGTCTCCTTTATCGGATTCGCCCGGACAAACGGGGGCTCCGACGATGCTACTTGCCTACAGGCGGGTACTGAATGGGCGGTCTGGGATTCCAGCCAGAGGAGAACCCGGGACATAGCACGACTGCCGGTCACATCCTGAAGCTGTTGCAACTATCCACCGAAGGGGCAGGCTATGGCTGCTGCCGCTGAGGTTGTTCTTCATGACGGCACCATCATTCCAGTTTCCGTTCATGGTGACGGTCCTACACTGCTGCTGCCGGTCCGGCTCGCGCCGCATCCGCCGGCTGAGGCTGAGATTATGCGCAAATGGGGCGGCGACCCTGACCTGGGGCGGCTTTGGTGGAAGGACTGTCCCGATCGAACCGGCTCATCGTGGCGGACTATGAAGGCCACCGGTTGGCCCAACCCGCCGCGTCCCGGCAGCCACCTGACCCGTGCGCTGTCGCAGTCGACGACGCCGAGCCGGGGGACTGGGACTCAGTGTCCGTGCAGACAACCGAGGCGCAGACACGGCGGTTCGTCACCCTGTACGAGGCGCTTCAGGATTTCGACGACTGCGCCGCCGCTGTGCCGCCCGGCCTGATCCGGCTGGCCTTCGCCGGGTCCGAGGACCAGATTGACTACAGCCCGCAGTGGGGCGGCGTCCGGGTAAGCATCGGCGAGCGGCTGGCCAGGCACCGCGAAGCGCTTACCGCCGCAGGCTGGGACATTCAGGTCCTTCCGGGGCTTGATCATTTGGGCGCTATGCACAGTTCGGTCTATGTCCTATCTGTGTGGGCGGCGAACGGCAACAACCTCGCCTTGGCGAAGGCGCCCGCCTAGCCTTCCGCCTTTGAGAATCCGGACGGGAGCCTCCGCGGCAAATGTCAGACCCTCCGGCGATGATTGGTGTATGGGAAAAGCGGCGTTGGTGGAGGCATTTGAGGTCATCAATGCCGCCATTGGTGCGCTCAATGCCGAGGTCGAAGGGTCTGATTTCGGGTCCTCATCGGATGCTGATCCGCTGGCCGGTCTGGCAGATGATTGTCTGGACATCCTCTCCGGCGCCGCGGGCGTGGAGGCCCGGGTAGCAGGATTGAAGGCCCGGGCTGCAGCAAAATGCGCCCAAGCCGCCCACGCAGTCGCGCCGCCGGAGGCGCCGGTACAGGCGTTGCAAATGGCAGTCGCTGCGGAGATCGGGTGTGTGCTGGCTATCGGTGGCCGTGCCGCGGATGCGTTCCTCGCCGCGTCCCACGCGGTGACTACATCCTTGCCGCGGTCCTTGGCTGCTTTGCAGGCCGGGACGATGTCCTGGCAGCATGCCGTAGCCATGGCGGATGAAACTGCCAGCCTGGATGAAGCCGGGGCTGCGGCTTTGGAAGCGCATTTCCTGGACCCGGACGCACCCAACCCCTCCCGGGGCTGCCCGATCGGGGAAATGCCCGCGTCCCGGTTCCGCCAAAAGGCTCGCATCTGGCGCGAAAAGCACCACAAGGAAAGTATCGAGGAGCGGCACGCCAAGTGCGTCCTCGACCGGAGGGTAGAGTACGCGCCGGACAGGGACGGGATGGCCTGGCTCTCGGCCTATCTGCCCGCGGACCAGGCCTTGGGGATCTGGGATCGACTCACAGCCATCTCCCGGGGTTTGCAGGGACCGGACGAAC
>NZ_JBNHFF010000112.1:0-10471 GCF_059089965.1 Arthrobacter sp. SPT-J7 | reverse complement strand
TCCAACTCGGGCATATTCGACTGGTTTCCGCCTAATTACTCCGTCTCGGTGGAGGCGGAAGCTTTCGCCGATGCGTCATCCCCAAGCTGGAGATCCACCACGGGGCAGTCCTTCCACAGGCGCTCCAGTGCGTAAAAGACCCGGTCTTCTTCATGCTGGACGTGGATGACGATGTCCGAGTAGTCAAGCAGTACCCAGCGTCCGCCGGAGCGCCCTTCGCGCCGGACGGGGCGCAGATCCTGTTTGGCGAGTTCTTCTTCGATTCCGTCAACGATAGCGTTGACCTGCCGCTCGCTGGGGGCCGAGGCAATGAGGAAAACGTCGGCAAGGGCGAGGCGTTCGCTCACGTCGAGGGCCACAATGTCCTGGGCAATCTTGTCCGCGGCTGCCTTGGCGGCAACGCGGGCTGTGATGATGGATGAATCTGATGCAGTCACGGGACTCCTTGTTGGTTAGAAAGCTGATGGGGCCGGCAGTGCCGGTTAGCGGGACATTCCGCTGATGATCAGGAAGATGCCCGAGACGAGGGCCAAAATCCCGAAGGCCAGAACACAGAACTGGAGGATGCGGTTGCGCGAGGCGCGGGCCAGCCCCGCCGTTGCCGCGTCCAGCGGATCCAGTCCGTGGGCCGACCGGGCCGGAACCGGGGGCAGGTCCTTGAAGGCGTCCTCGCCGTGGCTCTCCGCCGTCACAGCCGGTGGCAGGACAGCGGGCCTGGGCCGGGCTGCAGCCCTGGCGGCTGCCTCCGCACGGGCTATGACCTGTGAGCGGCCGGGTCCGGCGTCGGACGCTGCCGGCCGGGCACCCCCGGCCGGACGCCGCTTCTTGGTACTGGACGGCGGAACTTTCGTACCAGGCCGGGTAGTGACCGGTACGTGGCTTGTTGCCGGCGGTTTCATAACCGGCCGGTCAACGCCCGGCACCTGCACGAATTCCAAAGGGGTGACCATGGCGAGGTTGCTGGCGGTCGAGGGTGCGGACCGCTGCGCCGGCCCGGGTGCCGCCTTCGGTCCCTGCTGCTGCTGTGCAAGTTCTGCGGACGAGTCATTGGCAAGGGCAGGGAGGCCGGTCTGCTCGGCAAGCTTCTGCTTGGCCATGGCCCGCCGGTTCAGCACGGCCGCGCGCTCAGCCAGGGCGATCTGTTCCGCCAGGATCTCGGGGTCCACGGCTTCGGGATCGAGAGAGGCGATGTGCTCCATCTTCGCGATCTGGTTCTTGGCCTGCTCGGCAATAAGCACCCTCGCTGCCAACGCCTGTTCGACAGTCATGCCGTGAGGGGCATCGGAGATCGGCGAGGGTGCACTGTTTGCGCCGGGGGAATCCTGCTCCCCTGCGACATTCTCCCTGGAGGCAGGAGATGCGGGGACCTTGGCACCGGCGTCGACCGGCCCGGCGGGGGCAACGATGGGGGTGGCAGCGGTAAGCGCTTGTTCCTTGAGCTGCTGCAGGCGGAGTTGGCGTCGGGTGGGCGGGCCTCCAGCTGCCAGCTGGTCCTCTTTTTCTTCCAGCTCCTTGATAGTGCGCAGGGCAGCACGGTCCCGCGCCCGGATCTGCGAGGAACGCTGGGTGTGTGTCTGCTCAGGAGCCAGTGCCGGTGTGCCCGGCGCAGGACGGCTTGCCGCGGGCTTTTTCGTGGCAAGCGAAAGCTGATCCGTGGCTGTGGACACGGATGGCTGTTGCGCATCCCTGGCCTTCCGGAGTTCCCGGCGGCTGCGGATGGGGGGCTGTTCCTGACTCATAGAGAACTCATTCAGTGCTGGCTGGTTCGCTTGCTTCGGAGGTTGGAGCATTGGCAGCCGCCGGGGCGTCCAGATAAAGGCCGTACTTGGCGATGTACTGGACCACCCCGTCCGGCACGAGGTACCACACCGGGTTGTTCGCCGCCACCCGGGAACGGCAGTCCGTCGATGAGATGGCCATGGCGGGCACCTCAAGGAGGCTGACGTCTTTCCTGCCCATACCGTCCAGCACGTGCCCCGGCCGGGTAACCCCTACGAAGTGGGCCAGTGACCACAACTCGTCGATGTCCTTCCAGGACAGGATCTGCGCCAGCGCGTCGGCGCCGGTGATAAAGAAAAGATCCGCGTCCGGGCGCTGGGCCCGAAGGTCACGCAAGGTGTCGATGGTGTAGGTGGGCCCGGGACGGTCGACGTCCACCCTGCTGACCGTGAACCGCGGGTTGGAAGCCGTGGCAATGACGGTCATGAGGTAGCGGTGCTCGGGTTCGCTGACCTGTTTGTGGGACTTCTGCCAGGGCTGGCCGGTGGGGACAAAAACCACTTCGTCCAGGTCGAACTCGGCAGCCACTTCGCTGGCTGCCACCAGGTGGCCATGGTGGATGGGGTCAAAAGTCCCGCCCATGACGCCCAGGCGCAGTCTGCCGTTGGCTCCGTTGTGGTGAAGAACGCGGGAAATGTTAGTGGCCCTGCCCGTGATCGTGCTTGTTGGGGTGCTGGCGGTGCGGATCCGCGTGCTCCTCGGTGGCAGCGTGGCGCTTTCCAAGGTTTGAGTAGGACAGGGTGATGAACATCATCACCAGCAGGATGGCGAACGTGACCACTCCGAAGACCCACGGCTCAGCCCACAGCGGGGCGAGTTCGTGTTCTTCGCCTTCGGCGATGGTCGTGGCAATCTGCTGGAACAGCATTTTCTCCCCTTGGGTTCAAACGATTGTGGCAGCGGAAAGCTCCGCCGTTTCTGACTTCTGGTCTATGTTACCGCGTTGCTACCCGCGGACCTGGCCCTCGCCCTGGACGATCCACTTGGTGGTAGTGAGTTCGGTCAGGCCCATCGGACCCCGCGCATGCAGCTTCTGGGTGGAGATTCCCACCTCCGCGCCAAGGCCAAGTTCCCCGCCGTCGGTGAACCTGGTGGAAGCGTTGACGATGACGGCCGCGGAATCCACTTCGGCAATGAACCGCTCGGCGTTGGCGAGGTCATTGGTCAGGATTGCCTCGGTGTGCCCCGTTGACCAGGTGCGGATGTGCTTTACAGCCTCGTCCAGGCTGTCCACCATGGCAACAGCAAGGTCAAGGTCCATGTACTCGGTGCCCCAGTCCTCGTCGGTGGCGGGTTCGGAGTCGATGGATGCGGGAAGGGAGGCCCGGATGCGCTCATCGGCGTGCAGCCGGACGCCGGCCTTGCCCAGGGCGGCGGCGACGGCGGGCAGCACCGTTGAGCCGGAGTGGACCAGCAGGGTCTCGACCGTATTGCAGACGCTGGGCCGCTGCGTCTTGGCATTCAGGAGGATCTCCACGGCCATGTCCTCATCGGCGGACTCGTCGATGAAGATATGCACGTTCCCCTCCCCTGTCTCGATGACCGGAACGGCGGAGTTGGTGACCACTGTCTGGATAAGTTCACGGCCGCCGCGGGGAATGAGCACGTCCACCCTGCCGCGGGCACGCATGAGGACGTTGGCACCGGCGCGGCCGTACTGGTCAACTGTCTGGACGGCATCGGCAGGCAGGCCGACCGATTCGAGTGCCTCGCGCAGCAGGCGCACCAGCACGTGGTTGGTGGCCTCCGCAGCGCTGCCTCCACGCAGGATCACGGCGTTGCCGCTCTTGAGGGCAAGCCCGGCGATGTCCACGGTCACGTTCGGCCGTGCCTCGTAAATAGCGGCCACAACACCCATGGGTACGTTGACCTGCCGAAGGCGCAGCCCGTTGGGGAGGGTTTGTCCGCGGACCACGTTGCCCACCGGATCGGGCAAACCGGCGAGGTTCTCCAGGGCCGCCACGAGCCCTGCGATCCGGGCTTCAGTCAAAGTGAGCCGGTCCAGCATGGCAGCTGAAGTTCCGTTGGCCTTTCCTGCTGCCACGTCCTTCGCGTTCGCGGACAGGATTGCCGCAGTGCTCTCCAGCAGGGCCGCACCGACGGCGCGGAGCGCCCGGTCCTTCCAGGCGCGGTTCGCCATGGCCATCCGGCGGGCTGCCTGGCGCGATCGGTCAGCGATGGCGTGGACTGCTGCTTCGACGTCGCCGGCGGACAGCGGAACCTCAGCCGGGACCGGGGCTGCGGGTGACTCGACGGGAGGAACACTGGCAGGCGCAGCAGTGTCTCCGGAGTTTTCAGCGGTCTTGTGGATCAGGGCCTCAGTCATGTTCCAAGTTTAGGCGAGCCTGGAGCTCAAACCAGCACGAGGTCATCTACATGAACAACTTCACGGTCGTAGCCGCTGCCCAGCGCCTCACCAAGGTCCCTGGTAGACCTGCCCAGCATCTGGGGAAGCTCGGCAGACGAGTAGTTCACCAGTCCGCGGGCCACCACGGTGCCGTCGGCACTGGCGATCTCAACGGCGTCGCCCGCTTCAAAGTCGCCGTGCACCGCGGAGATCCCCGCCGGCAGCAGCGACGTGCGGTGGTGGCGCACAGCCTTCACGGCGCCGTCGTCCAGGACCAGGCGGCCCTGCACGGACGCCACGTGCGCCAGCCACAGCAGGCGGACCGGTTTGCGGGCTCCGTTGACGGTGAACCAGGTCCCTACGTCTTCGCCGTTCAGCGCAGCAGCGGCGTTGGGCGTCGATGTGACCAGTGCGTGAATGCCCGAGCCGGCAGCCATGGTTGCCGCCTCCACCTTGGTCAGCATGCCGCCGGTTCCTACGCCGGCTTTGCCGGCCTTGCCGATGGAGACGCCTTCCAGGTCATGGGGGCCTTCAACGAGTGGGATCCTCCTGGCACCAAGTGACGGCGGGCCGTCGTACAGGGAGTCGACGTCGGACAGCAGCACCAGCGCATCGGCCCGAACCAGGTGCGCCACCAGGGCGGCGAGGCGGTCGTTGTCGCCGAACCGGATCTCGTGCGTGGCGACGGTGTCGTTCTCGTTCACCACGGGAACCACCCCGAGGTTGAGCAGGCGGTCCAGGGCTCGGAATGCATTGTTGTGCTGGCTGCGCCTCATCAGGTCCTCGGCGGTCAGCAGGACCTGGCTGACGGTGACGCCATGTGCGCCAAACGCCTGGGTGTAGCGGGCCATCAGCAGGCCCTGGCCTACGCTGGCGGCCGCCTGCTGCGTGGCCAGGTCACGCGGACGCTTGGCAAGCCCCAGCGGAGCCAGGCCCGCGGCGATGGCGCCCGAGGACACAAGGATGATCTCGGTTCCCGTATTCCGCTTGGCAGCCAGGGCGTCGGCCAGGGCCGTCAAGGATTCCTCGGAAATGCCGCCTTTGATGCTGGTCAGCGATGAGGAACCCACCTTGACCACCACGCGTCCAGCCTTGGCCAGCACACTCCTGTCCACCGACCGGGCAAGCGGTTCCGCGGCTGCAGCCCTAGAACTCATCGCCTGCGTCCAGTCCACTCTCCTTGATGGGCTTGGCGACCCTGCGGCCGCTCACTGACTCGGTCCAGATGCCTGCCTTGCGTTCCGCTTCCAGTTCGGCGCGGGCGGCGGCCTTGGCGTCTTTACGTTCCTGCTGCTCTTCACGCTTCTGGCCACGGGTGGGGCGGTCACCGAGATCAGCGAACCGGACGTCGGTACCGCGCGGTGATGCGAGGAGCTCCGCGCCTGCCATCATGGTGGGCTCCCAGTCGAAGACGACGCCGTCGTCCTCGCCGATAACCACGGTATCGCCGGGCTTGGCGCCCTGCTTGAACAGTTCCGTCTCCACGCCAAGCTTCGCGAGGCGGTCAGCAAGGTAGCCGATGGCTTCCTCGTTGGTGAAGTCCGTCTGCTTGACCCAGCGCTCCGGCTTTTCACCGATCACCCGGAACAGGGGCTCGAGGCCCTTCTCCTCACGGCGGATCTTGAAGCCCGACTCATTGACCGCACGCGGGCGCAGCACGGCAGGCTGCACCTTGGGCGGCGCAGCGGCGACGGCATCACGTGCCGCCTTGACGATTCCAGCCATGGCGAAACCGAGCTGGCGCAGGCCCTCATGGCTTGTGGCGGACACTTCAAACACCTGGTAGCCGCGGGATTCAAGTTCCGGGCGCACAAAGTCTGCCATGTCCTTGCCGTCGGGCAGGTCCACCTTGTTCAGCGCCACCAGGCGGGGGCGGTGGTTCAGCGGAACAACTTCGCCATCCTGCCCGGCGTAGCTCATGTCAACAGCGTACTTTTCCAGCTCGGCCTCAATGACGGCGAGGTCGGAGAGGGGGTCGCGGTCCGATTCCAGGGTGCCGCAGTCCAGGACGTGGACCAGCGCCGCGCAACGCTCCACGTGGCGCAGGAAATGGTGGCCCAGTCCCCTGCCCTCGCTGGCGCCTTCGATAAGGCCCGGGACGTCGGCGATGGTGAAGCGGACATCCCCGGCCTGGACGACGCCAAGGTTGGGAACAAGAGTAGTGAAGGGGTAGTCGGCAATCTTTGGCCTGGCCGCGGACATGGCGGCGATGAGGCTGGACTTGCCGGCGGACGGGAAACCCACCAGGGCGATGTCGGCGATCGACTTCAGTTCCAGGACAATATCGCTGGATTCGCCTTCGATGCCGAGCAGGGCGAATCCCGGAGCGCGGCGTTTCTGCGATGAAAGCGCCGCGTTGCCCAGGCCGCCGATGCCACCTGCTGCGGCTACGTACTCGGCGCCTTCTCCGACAAGGTCCGCGAGGACGGTGCCGTCTTTGGACTTGACCACGGTGCCGTCCGGGACGGGGAGAATGAGCGTCTCGCCGTTCTTGCCGCCGCGCCAGTCGCCCATGCCCGGGCCGCCGTTGCTGGCGTGGCGGTGGGGTGCGTGGTGGTAGTCCAGGAGCGTGGTGGTCTGGTGGTCCACGCGAAGGATCACGTCGCCGCCGTTGCCGCCGTTGCCGCCGTCGGGACCGCCCAGGGGCTTGAATTTCTCGCGGTGAACGGAGACACACCCGTGGCCGCCGCTACCGCCGGATACGTGCAGTACTACCCGGTCTACAAAGCTGGCCACGTGGATCTCCTCAGTGCTGTTTCCTGGACGCCGCGGGCGCCAAGACGATTGTAATGCGGTTAAAAGAACAGTGGAGCGGACCATCTGGCCCGCTCCACCGCTTCAGAACTATTTGTTACTCTGCAGCTGCAGCAGCAACGATGTTGACGACGCGACGACCGCGGCGGGTGCCGAACTCGACGGCTCCCGGGGTCAGTGCGAACAGGGTGTCGTCGCCGCCACGGCCAACGCCGGCGCCCGGGTGGAAGTGGGTGCCACGCTGGCGGACGATGATCTCGCCGGCGGAAACAACCTGGCCGCCGAAGCGCTTTACGCCGAGGTACTGAGCGTTGGAATCACGACCGTTGCGAGTGGAGCTCGCGCCCTTTTTATGTGCCATCTGAAATGCCTGCCTCTAAATTCTGGGGATCTGCTGAAAAACCTGAACAGTAACGAAGGTTACTGGATACCAGTGATCTTGACCTTGGTCAGTTCCTGGCGGTGACCCTGGCGCTTCTTGTAACCGGTCTTGTTCTTGAACTTCTGGATCACAATCTTCGGACCACGGAGGTCGTTCAAGATTTCAGCCGTAACAGTTACCTTGGCCAGGTCAGCAGCGGCAGAGGTGACCTTGTCACCGTCAACCAGGAGCAGTGCGGGCAGCTGAATGGTGCTGCCAGCTCCACCGGCGACGCGGTTCAGGGTAACGAAGTCTCCAACGGAAACCTTCTCTTGGCGGCCGCCTGCGCGGACAATCGCGTACACCACTTGGGAACTCACTTCTCTCGACGTTTATTACTAAATTTGCGTGCGGAACCGACCTGTAAAAGCCTGGTTTCTCGCTGTGCCTCAACGCCGTGGGGTCATAACCCAAGTGTTGGCGTAAGCACCGAAGATCTAGAATACGCTAATTTTGCCTTCGGCCGCAAATGAGGCTGGTTCCGGCGGGTGGACTGTGATAGGTACCACAGCTCAACTCCGACGTCCGCACCGTGCCCCACCATAGTACCGGCAAGGCAACGGACAGTGCCTCAGGAGTACAGGCGCGGCGCGTCGAAGAAGTCCACTTCCAGGCGGCAGGACTGCCTAAACGCCGTGACCATGGCTGCCCGCTCCGCTGCCGAAGCCAGGCGGGCTGCTTCGTCCACAATCCCAATGGCCCTGCGGGTGGCAGCTGCGAAGTCTTCGTCGGCGTAGGTGCGCAGCCAGTCCGCGTACGGGTGTGCCGGTGGTTCACCGGCGGCAACGAACCGGGCGTGAAGCGTTGCGCCCACCTCCGCGTAGAGCCAGAAGCAGGGCAGGACGGCCGCCGCCAGGACTGCATAACTGCCCGACGCGGATGCCGCGGTCAGGTGGTCCACATAGGACTTGGTCACGGGGCCGAGCCGGGGCTGGACGGCTCGGGTGCTCAGCCAGGAGCGGTGCAGCTCGGACTCAACGTCCAGGCACTGCCGGGCAGAGGCAGCCCAGAAGAGCTGCTCTGCCTCGGTGGGTGCCAGTGCACTGGACCTGGCCAGCACGCGTGAATAGCCGTTGAGGTAGATGGCGTCCTGGGCGAGGTAGTACGCGAACTGCTTTTCCGGCAGGCTGCCCGAGGCCAGGTTGCGGATGAAGTCCAGGGCATAAATGTCGTCCAGGTCCTGCTGCGCCTCACGCCACAGCTGTGCGGCGAAACTCCCTTCGGAAAGCAACGGCGGCTGGTGGTGGAAGTGGTGCACCGGGCCGTTCCCTGTTCCCACCTCCAGCGCTCCGGATGCCTCCAGCGCGCCGGACAGCCAGGGCTTGACTTCCCGGAGGGACACCTCCCAGTCCCCCAGCCGAGCCTGGGTGGTTGCCATGGCGGAGGACAGGGAACAGCCAGTGCCGTGGCTGTTTCCTGTTGCCACCCGCTTCCCGGGCACCACCACTACTTCGTCGGACAGAAGGCCTGTGGTGTTCACCAGCGCATCGGGGCACTCGTTGCCGTCCAGGTGGCCGCCCTTGACCAACACTGTTGCACCGGTGGCAGCAGCGAGGGCGCGGCCCTGTTCCAGCGCGCCGGCCCAGGTGTCCTGCAGTTCCCCGCCAACGAGCATGGCGAGCTCCGCCAGGTTGGGGGTGATGAGGTGGGCCAACGGCAAAAGCCCACGCAGTGCCGCCTCGGCGGATTGCTGCAGCAGCCGGTCGCCGCTGGTGGCCACCATCACCGGGTCAAGGACCACGACGGCGGGGCGCACCTTCCGGAGCCACGCCTCCACTGCCTCGATCACCCCGGCACTGCCCAGCATTCCGATCTTCACGGCGTCGATGCCGATGTCGTCACTGACTGCATCGAGCTGCTCCCCCAAAAACGCTGCAGGCGGCACATGAACGGACCGGACTCCACAGGTGTTCTGGGCCGTCAGGGCAGTGATGGCAGCCATGCCGTAGCCGCCCAGCGCGGCGATGCTCTTCAGGTCGGCCTGGATACCGGCTCCGCCGGAAGGATCGGAGCCGGCAATGGCAAGGACCCGGGGGACGGGCCTGCCCGGGGGTGTGGGTGCCGCGGGGAAGATCGCCGAGGTGGCAGTGGGCATTACAAGAGTCGTAGACAAGAGACATCCCTTCGCCGGTGCTAGCCGGACAGGTTCAACGGGTGTGAATCTCAGCCGGCTTTTTGCGCGGCACCCCGTGTCGGTTACCAAGCCTAGCTTTTTCGCCTGGCGCGAGCCGAAGGTGACACATTGCTACAGGGCGCCGTGTCCCGAAAGGCCGCACTGCCCTTGCCTCCTTGACCTCAAACGCGGAATGCCCGGCCGGCCACTGCTGTGGCTGGCCGGGCATTTACGTATTCAACGCCGGTGACGCTTAGAGCTCCGAGGCCGGAACCCCGACGCCCAGGATGATGGGCGCCTCGGCCGTCTTTGTGGCCGGCTTCGCGGTGCCCGCATTGCCCTCACTCAAGGCCCCGGCACCGGACGGTTCCGGGGCCTTGGCCTCGTGGGTATGCCCCGTGGCGGCTGCCGTCACGTTTTCGTGATGCTGCACAGCCGTTTCGTTGGCAGCCCCCTGGGCGCGGCTGGCGCTGCGGTTGCGCCGCGGCCGGCGCTGCCGGGACTGCTCCAGGGTGTGGTCGCTGTAATCCTTCGCGGGCGTTGCGGCAGCGGGCGCCCGAGCCGGCTCCACTGATTGGACGGGCTCCGCCGGCGTCTGCTCGGGTTCTACCTGCTCCGGTTCCGCCTGCCCGGCTTCTACCTGCTCCGGTTGCTCCTGCCCGGCTTCGTCCGCCGCCGGTTCGCCCAGGTGGGCGAAGGCCTCAGCGAGCCGGTCCAGGGTCAGGGCCGGTTTCTGCTGCTGCTCTTCAGCGTGCCCCACGAACGGCAACACCACCTTCTCGCCGCCGAAGGTGAGCACGGCAGCCTGGCGGGCTTCGTCGTCGCGCTTTGCAGCCTCAGCTGCAGAGGCAGCGACCGGCTGCTCCGCCGCCTGCTTGGCAGCCGCCACTTCGTCATCGTGCAGGTGCGCTGCATGCGCGGCGGCCGCGATGTTGGCAAGGGCCAGCCTGGTGGCCTCCGCCTTGGCATGCCGTTCAGCCTCCGAGGGGTCCGGGTGGACTGTGTGGACGTGCACCGCCGCTGCCGGGGCAACCTCCGGCTGCTGGCCGCCGCGGCC
>NZ_JBNHFF010000111.1:0-10546 GCF_059089965.1 Arthrobacter sp. SPT-J7 | reverse complement strand
CCACCATCAAGCCGTTCGACGCCGCCACCGTCCTCGCCGAAATCAACACCGACCGGCTCGCCGTGACCCTGGAAAACCACTCCGTGGTAGGCGGCCTGTTTGAAACGGTAGCCTCCGCCGTCGTTTCTGCCGGCGTGGGCAAGCGCGTGGTCCCGGTGGCGCTGCCGGACCAGTTCCTCGACGCCGGCGCACTGCCCACTCTCCACGACCGCTACGGCCTCGCCACGGACCGCATCGTCGCCAAGGTCCTCGCCGAGCTCGGCTAGCGCGGCTACGGAGAATGCGGGAAGCACGGTACCGGTCCTGCCCGGTGCCGTGCTTTCTGCCGTAATATCGAGACAACGACGGACTGTAAACAGTCGACTTACAACATCGAGGACAGACGCCATGGCCGGACTGACAGCCCCGCTGCTGGGACTACAAAAGAAGAGCCTGCGTGAGCAGGCGCTGTCAGCGCTGAGGACTGCCATCACCAGCGGTGAACTGGCGCCCGGGCGGCATCTGGTGGAAACAGAACTTTCCGAGATGCTGCAGATCAGCCGGGGAACGCTGCGCGAGGCGCTGCGCCAGCTTGAACAGGAGGGCCTGTTGTCCGCAGGGCCCCGCGGCAGGCTGTCAGTCCGGCACCTGGATGAGAAGGAAATCCGGGACATCTTCGCTGTACGTGCGGCCCTTGAATCCTTGGCTGCCCGCACCCTCTGCGAACTCCCGGACCGAGCCCACGCTATCCAGTCCCTGCACCAGACCATAGACGTTATGGAGGCAGCCCAGGATTTGTCCCTGGAAGAGCGCATCGAATCCGACATGGAATTCCACCGCACTCTTTGCCGCCTGACCGGCAACGAAACCCTGCTTCACTCCTGGGAGTCCTTGGAAGGGTCAATCCGGATGTCCATCATGTTCGGCGGCTTGGAAAAGGGCGTCAAGAACATGAGCGTTGACCGGCATCGTGACATCGTGGCGGCCATTGAAACGGGCGACGCATCGCTCGCCCGGAAGACCATCCGCGCACACATGGACACCGCCGCAGCCAACCTCGTGGCCTGAGGCCCAGGCTTCAGAGGCCGCACCGCCGTTGTCGTCCCGGTTCCCGGGAATCCCTTTGAGTTCCGAACCGTTAACTGAATGTGCGGCTGAAGAGACCGCAACCGTTAACGAGGGATTGAATGAACGCGAAGTTTGTATCAGTTGAAGACGACGCCGGAAAGGTCACCCGCTACGCCCGTCATGCCAATGGCGGCGGCCTCATTGCTCCGGGTGCCACAGTGGCCGAGAGCTCGCACGTCGGCCCGATGACGTATGTGGAATACGGCGCCCGGATCGGTTCGGGTTGCCGGATCGGCCATGGCAGCTGGATCGACCGCGATGCCACTATCGGCGACCGGGCCGTCATTGGCGATGGCGTGCGGATAGGCCGGGGCACAGTGATTGGAAACCGTGTGCACATCGGCAGCCACTCACGCATTGGTTCCAGCGTCCTCATCGAGCACGGGGTGCACCTGCACGCCGACAGCAGGGTTCCCGACGGCGGTCAGGTGCCGCTGGGGTCGAAAGCAGGTGTCCCGGACCAGGCAAAAAAGCGTCCGCACCGGAAGAACAAGGGCCGGATGGCGGCATGACCCGGGTGGCCGGGTTGGTGCCTGCCTGCTTCGCTCCGCCGGGATTGCTCCTCCTAAGTGCGGCGCCGCCCGCCCCGCGCCACCCTGCTTACTGCCGCAGGCGGTGCTCCACCCGCCCCTTCACCGTAGCCGCACCCCAGACCGCCAGCAGCAGCGCTACCAGCAGCAAACCGGCGTCGCCCAGGTCAACCGATCCCAGCCACACCGTCAGGGGGTCGTCCAGCGCGAAGGCGGCGTTGACGAAGCCGCCCAGCGTGATCACCGCGATGAACAGCGCTGATACCGCAGAGATACCGGTCACCAGGGCGTTGAAACCGAGCTTCCGCTGTGGGTCATCAAGTGCCGAACGGTACATCCGCATCATCGCCATCCCGTTCAGCGAGTCGCACAGGGTCATGGCGGCGGTGAACGCCAGGGGCAGCACCAGCAGGGCAACGGGCGGCACCCCGGCCAAGGATGCCGCCGTCGTCATCATCAGCAGCCCGATGGTGGTGGCGGTGTCAAAGCCCAGCCCGAACAGGAAGCCGATCACGTAGATGTTGCGCGGCCGCCGCACCCTGGCCAGCGGCCGGGCGAGCAGCCGCGCCACCAGTCCCGTCGGTTCGAGGTCCCGAAAATCAATCGCGGCCCCCGACCGCGCCCGGCGGTAGGCCTGCGCAGAGCGGGCGAAGGCTGACCCGTTGAAGAGCCCCATCGCCAGCAGGAACAACCCGGAAACGCCGCTGCCGATCAGCCCAAGCACCAGGTTGCCGGCAGATCCGTCCTGCATGAATCCACCAATGGCGGCGGCGCCGGCAATAACCAGCACACCGGCCAGCGTCACGACGGAGCTGTGTCCGAGGCTGAAGGCGAAGCCGACGCTGACCGGGTCCTGGCGGCTCGCCACGAACTTGCGGGTGGAGTTGTCGATGGCCGCAAGGTGGTCCCAGTCGTAACTGTGCTTCACGCCCGCGAGATAGGCCGTCAGGACCAGTCCCCCGGTGAGAGCCTGGGCACTGGTTCCCCCGGCGTTGCCTGGGCCGCCGGCGAGCAGAAGTACGACGGCGGCTGTATGCAACGCGGCCACCGCACCGAACATCCACAGTAGGCGGGTCCACAGCGGCAAGGCGTCCCGCCGCCGGTAGAGGGTGGTGATGTTGGTGATGGCTGTCATCAGTGCTTCCTCAGGTTCAGTGGTTCCTGCCCGTGCCAGCGCTCGCGAAGGAGGGAGGTGCAGGCGCCAAGAAGGAGGTTCAATTCCCCTGTGCTGCTCGAGAGTGACCGCAGGACCAGCCCAGTGGTCCCGGCGATGCTGCGGGTCAGCGAAATTCCGGTCAAGGCATCGCGCCCCGACGTGATGCTGTGCAGCTCGTCGGCGAGCGCCTGATCCACCTGGGCTCCCACCACGATCAGCGAACCCAGATGGCTGAAGCCCTCCATAAACCCCGTCCCGGTGACATCACCCGACGGCGGCCGGATGAGCAGGTTGTCCAACGCCAGCAATTGGCTTCCTTCGTCTGTCCCGACCCAGATTTCGTTCCGCAGCCGCAGCTCCTCGTACCGGAACGCCGCTCCGTCAGGCGACCATCCCGGTGTCACTACTTCCGCCATGACCAGTGACGACGACGGTCGCACCGTAAACGACGTGTTCTGCCGGTAGCTGGCTTCCCGATAGGCAATGAGCTGGTCGGGCAGCAGTTCCAACCGGGCTCCGTCCCCCAGCCGTACAACCATCCGTTGCTCAGCAAAAGACCCAGGAGTCCGGTACACCTTCGTAGCCGACTGAGTGGTCAACAACAGGTCAGCACCGTCCCCGACCTCAACATCCACAACAAAAAGGTCAGCCCCAAGATAAGCACCGCCAGGATTCACAACGACGTAACAAACCTGCCCGGAGTCATCCAAGTAATGCGGCCGCAGAACACGAAGAGCGCCCTGATGGAATTGATGCGCGGCTACCGAACGTCCTTGCCGAACGGCGACTTTCAGTTCAAGCACGCCCATCGGTTACTGAGCCACTGAGGCGGCGGGGCCGGATTTGGGGGCCGCGGTGTGGTGGGCACCGCGAAGCGGGCACGGCCCCAAATCCGGTGAAGCCGCCGGACCCAGCCCGGTACCCGGTGAAGCGGCCGGGGGAAGTGCCGCCGTCGTGCTCATTGGGCCAGGTCGAACATCAGGACGTCCCGCCTCACCCATTCGATGACGGCCTCAAGTCCCTCGTCGGTCTTGAGGTTTGTGAAGCAGAAAGGTTTAGACCCGCGGAACTCCTTGGAATCCCGCTCCATGACAGCCAGATCTGCCCCGACGTGGGGGGCGAGGTCGGTTTTGTTGATGATGAAGAGGTCGGACTTGATCATGCCTTGGCCGGCTTTGCGGGGGATTTTCTCGCCTTGGGCCACGTCGATGATGTAGATGGAGAAGTCCACGAGTTCGGGGCTGAAGGTGGCGGAGAGATTGTCGCCTCCGGATTCGACGAAGATCACCTGCAGGTCCGGGTGCCGGGTTTTGAGTTCCTCGATGGCGGCGGTGTTCATGGAGGTGTCTTCGCGGATGGCGGTGTGCGGACAGCCGCCGGTTTCGACGCCGATGATGCGGTCAACGGGCAGTATCCCGTTGGCAGCCAGGATTTTGGCGTCCTCGATGGTGTAGATGTCGTTGGTGATGGCGGCCATGGAGATTTCGCCGCTCATGTGCCGGGTGAGCCGCTCCACCAGCTGCGTTTTGCCGGCGCCGACCGGTCCGCCGATGCCGATTTTGATGGGTTCAGTCATTTTGTCCTCCTGCTAGCTCATGAACATCCGGGCACGTTGGTGTTCGTGCCGCATTTGCGAAATTTCCAGTCCGGGCGTGACGGCACCAAAGTCGTCCAACCTCAGGTGGGAGACCCGTTCGACGGCGGCAGCGACGTCGTCGGCCGCTTGCCGCAACAGCCGCTGCCCGGCGTTCTGGCCCAGCGGGATGGCCCGGACGGCGTTCTGGGTCAGGGACGTGACGGCGGCGAAAAGATAGGCGGCAAGCGCCTCCTGCAGCGGCACTCCCAGTGAGCGGGCGACGACGGCGAACGCCAGCGGCTGATGCCCCGCGGCCAGGCTCCCACTCACCAGGTCCCGGTACAGTCCAAGCTCAGGCGAGGGAAAGATCTTCCCGCCAATCTCGAGCAGCCGCAAGCCCATCTTGACGCTGGCCTCCCGAACCTGCCGAGGCAGCAGCGAAGCAGACAACAGTGCGTCCAGTTCACCAACACCAACCCCCTCATACAAAAACCGGATGGCCAACCCATCGGAGTAAGAAAGCGGCTGCGAGATAAAGGCGGACAACCACTCGCCAAAACCAGCCTCATCAACGACCACACCCGCGTCGACATAAGTCTCAAAGCCAAGAGAGTGCGCAAAAGCCCCAGTTGGCAAAGCGGAATCGGTCAACTGCTGCAAGGCAAGCTGGTAACCACTCACTGAAGCCCCACCCAACGTGACAAAGCAGAGCGACACGAGGAAAAGGGGAGAAATTCAGTGCGAGTGCTCAGCATGGCGGAAAGGTACGGGCATGACGCGTTCCTGGCGGGAGTAGGGCACGGCTGCGTGGCGAAGGTAGTCCTCGACGGTGTGGTCGTAAGCGCACACCATGACCTCGGCTTCATACTCCGAAGCAGAGTCGAAGAACTGCGCCTGGAGGTGCCGGTTGCCGAGGGAATGGGCCACGACGCCCATTTCGTGGATGGTCTGGGGCGCGATCACCAGGACGTCAGTGGGGAGCACGGACACCACGATCATGTTCGACTCCTCGAGGTGCAGGATGTCGCCGTCGCGGAGGTCGCCAGATCCGGACGGCAGCCTGATGCCGATCTCCTTGCCGTGGTCCGTGGTGGCTCGCTGGACGCGTTTGACCAGCTGGGTGCTGGGCAGCACCACTTTCTCCTGGTGCAGGTTGGTGTAGGCATGCGGGTCCGGCAGTTCGTGCAGGTTGCCGAGGACTTCTTCAATGATCACGTCGGGGCTCCAGTGGTGGGTTTCAGAAGAGGAAGTAGCGCTGGGCCATGGGCAGCACATCGGACGGCTCGCAGGTGACGTCCTCGCCATCGACTCTTACCTGGTACGTTTCCGGGTCCACCTGAATGTCCGGGGTGGCGTCGTTGTATTTCAGGTCTGCCTTGGTCAGCGTCCGGATTCCCGAGACGGGCCGGATGATCTTTTCCAGGCCCAGTTCGTGGGGGACGCCGGCGTCGATCGCGGCCTGCGAGAGGAAGGTGATGGATGACTGCTGCAGGGCCTTGCCGAATGCGCCGAACATTGGGCGCATGGTCCGGGGCTGGGGGGTGGGAATGGAAGCGTTGGCGTCGCCCATCAGGGCATAAGCGATCTGTCCGCCCTTGATCACCAGCTCGGGTTTGACCCCAAAGAAGGCCGGGTCCCATAACACGAGGTCGGCGAACTTTCCCACCTCCACAGAGCCCACCGAGTCCGCAATCCCCTGCGCGATCGCCGGGTTGATCGTGTACTTGGCCACGTAGCGCTTGAGGCGGAAGTTGTCGCTGCCCGGCCCCAGGCCCGACGGTGAGCCGTGGACACCTGCTGCGTTGTCTCCCCGGCGGTCCATGAGCACGCCGCGCTGCTTTTTCATCTTGTCCGCCACCTGCCAGGTGCGGGTAATCACCTCGCCCACCCGGCCCATCGCCTGCGAGTCGGAGGAGGTGATGGAGAAGATGCCCAGGTCCTGCAGCACGTCCTCGGCTGCGATGGTTTCCGCCCGGATGCGCGAATCAGCGAACGCCACGTCTTCCGGGATATCCGGGTTGAGGTGGTGACACACCATCAGCATGTCCAGGTGCTCTTCGATGGTGTTGCGTGTGTACGGCAACGTGGGATTGGTGGACGCAGGCAGGACATTGGGCATCCCTGCGATTTTGATGATGTCAGGTGCATGCCCTCCGCCGGCGCCCTCGGTATGGAAGGTGTGGATGACCCGGCCGTTGATGGCGCGGATGGTGTCCTCCACGAAGCCGCACTCATTCAGGGTGTCGGTGTGGATGGCGACCTGGACGTCGTATTCGTCGGCGACTGTGAGGGACGTGTCGATGGACGAAGTGGTGGAGCCCCAGTCCTCGTGGACTTTCAGCCCGATGGCACCGGCACGGATCTGCTCAGCCAAAGGTTCGACGGCGGACGCATGGCCCTTGCCGAACAGTCCGATATTCATGGGGAAACCCTCGGCCGCCTGCAGCATCCGCTGGATGTGCCACTTTCCGGGGGTCACCGTGGTGGCCTTGGTGCCTTCGGCCGGGCCCGTACCGCCGCCAATCATGGTGGTGATGCCGCTGGTCAGGGCTGCAGGGATCTGGTCCGGGGAGATGAAGTGGATATGGGTGTCCACTCCCCCGGCGGTGAGGATCTTGCGCTCGCCGGCTATGATTTCGGTGCTTGCGCCGATCACGATGTCCACGCCGTCGGTG
This sequence comes from Arthrobacter sp. SPT-J7, assembly GCF_059089965.1. Classification (NCBI taxonomy): domain Bacteria; kingdom Bacillati; phylum Actinomycetota; class Actinomycetes; order Micrococcales; family Micrococcaceae; genus Arthrobacter; species Arthrobacter sp. SPT-J7. Next base: position 3,502 of record NZ_JBNHFF010000111.1, on the reverse strand, counting down.
ATCTGCGGGTTGCCGGCCTTGCCGATTTTGAAGATATGTCCATCCCTGATGGCCACATCAGCCTTGTAGATACCTGTGTAGTCCAGGATCACGGCATTGGTGATGACGGTGTCCGGCACCCCGCCGCCGGAACCAACACCGTCCCGTGTCACCTGGCCGTTCTGGCCCATGCCGTCCCGAATCACCTTGCCGCCGCCGAACACCACCTCCTCGCCGTAGACGGTGAGGTCCTTTTCGATCTCAAGGAACAGGTCGGTATCAGCCAGGCGGATGGCGTCACCCGTCGTCGGGCCGTACAGGTCCGCGTACTGCCGGCGGGGAATCTCGAAGCTCACTCGCCGTCCTCCTTCACACCGTGCCGGGCTCCTGCCGGCCCCTTGCCGTTGCTCAATGGACCGTTGACGGCATTACTCAGGCCGTACACTTCTCGGGCGCCGGCCAGTTCGATCAGCCGCACGTTCCGGGAGTCCCCTGGCTCGAACCGCGCAGCAGTGCCGGCGGGAATGTCCAGGCGCCGGCCGTAGGCTGCTTCGCGGTCGAACGTCAGGGCCGCGTTCGCTTCGGCGAAGTGGAAGTGCGACCCCACCTGCACAGGCCGGTCACCGGTGTTAACCACGACGACGTCGATCGCCTCCCGCCCGGCGTTCGCCGTCAGCGGCTCCGGCCTTAGGACGTACTCTCCTGGAATCATGGCCTGCCCTTCAGCGGATGGGATCGTGGACGGTGACGAGCTTGGTGCCGTCCGGGAAGGTTGCCTCAATCTGCACGTCACGGATCATCTCGGGCACGCCTTCCATCACGTCCTCCCGGCGCAGCAGAGCGGTGCCGTAGCTCATGAGGTCCGCGACGGTGCGGCCGTCCCGGGCGCCCTCAATAAGCTCGTAGCTGATGATGGCCACGGCTTCGGGGTAGTTGAGCTTGAGTCCACGGTCCTGGCGTCGCCGTGCCAGGTCTGCGGCCACCACGATCAAGAGTTTTTCCTGCTCACGTGGCATCAAATGCATGAGGGTCCCTTCGACGGCCAGCGGACGGCGTGGGACCCACAGTAGGGGGCGGAGGTTTCCGCCACGTTTCAGGTTTGTTATCCCCGGCTCTCCGCTTCCGGGTCAACAGCCAACGCGACGGGAAGACTCAGAGGCTGAGCCGGGCCAGGATCTCGTCCGTGGACTGGACCGGCTGGCGGTAACTGGTGGAGAGGATGCGCAGCATGTCCTTAGCGTCCTGGTTGTCTTCCGAGGCCATCGCGTCCTTTGCGTACGTGACCCGGATGTTGTGCGCGAACGCATCTGCGCCGGTCTGCGCGATGCAGTTGTGCGTGGAGACTCCCGCGAGCACCACTTCGTCAGCGCCCCAGTTGCGCAGCCGGGACAGCAGGTTGGTGCCAACGAAGGCGCTGTCACGCGTCTTGTTCAGCTGGGGCAGGCCGTCAATGGCAAGGCCCGGCACTGCATGCGTCTGCTCACTGCCACGGAAAATGAAGCCCTGGTCATCGTCAAGCATGTTCAGCGTCCACGTGGATTTGTCCCGCTCGTGCTCGGTCCCCACCATTAACGCCTTGTGTCCGCTTGCCTTGAAGGCTTTAAGCAACCTGTTGCAGGAGGCAACCAGCCGTTCCTGTTGCGCCGCCAGTTCCGGCGCCTCGAAGTACGCGTTCTGCATGTCGATGACAAGAAGTGCAATCATGTGGCACCTTTCCCTCCTTGAGCTCTGCTCCCTCGTTGAGCTCTGCGGGAAAGGTACCCTGAGGCCGGCCGGGCGAAACGTAAAGTGCGGATTCTAGGCTGGCGTACCGAACACTTTCCGGTCAAGGAAGGCGTTGCGGAATTTGCCCTCAGGATCCAAGCGCCGGGCCAGGGCCCGGAAGTCGTCAAACCTGGGGTAGAGCGGTGCGAGCTGTTCGGCTTCCGCCGCGAACAGCTTGCCCCAGTGCGGGCGCATCTCGAAAGGCGCGAGTGCGGCCTCAAGTTCGGGCAGGAGCGCCTCAACTTCCGCCTGAAGTGGCTTCCAGGTGAAGTGGAGGCCTATCCCGGCGCGCTGGTAGTTGCTGCTGAGCCACAGCTCATCTGCTGCCATTGACCGCACCTCGGAGACCTGCAGCAAGGGGGTGATCTTCGGCGCGAGTTCGCGCATGCGCTGGATACCTTGGATGGCGTGTTCCCGGCCGATGAGGTATTCGGTCTGGAGCTCCTGCCCGCTGCTGGGCGTGAAGGCGAGGCGGAAGTGGGCAAGGCGGTCGGACCATGGCCCGGGGACGCCCAACTGCTGGGTGCAGTGGTCAGCGGCCACACCCGGCACCGGATGGTGAGCCCGGGCAGCCGGTATTCCGCCGTAAAACGTCGTGGGCACCGCGGCTCCATCCATCCTGCTCTTGAGCCACACCTGGCCGATGGCGTCCCCGGCCCAGTCAGTGAACAGGCTGACGCTGTAGGCGGACGATGTCGCTGCCTCGTAGTCTGCCAGGACGGCGTCCCATGGCACATCCGTGAAGACGTCCTGGCGCACGTCGAATGATGGTTCTAACTCCAGCGTCACGCGGTGGACGACACCAAGTGCGCCAAGTCCCACAACCATGCCCTCAAAGTCCGGGTCGCCCTGGGCCACGGACAGGACATCACCGGATGCTGTCACGAGATCCAGGGCGACAACGGCGGTGGAGAGGTTGCCATTCCTGTTCCCCGAACCGTGGGTTGCAGTCGCGATAGCGCCGCCGATCGAAATGTGGGGCAGGGATGCGAGGTTGTGGAGGGCGAAGCCCCGGCGCTGCAGGTACCCGGCAAGGACTCCGTACCGGACTCCCGCGCCAACTGTAACCGTCAGCGCAGCCTCGTCCACCTCAATGCGGGGATCGAGGGCATCGAGGGATACCAGGGTTCCCGGAGTGTCCGCTATATCGTTGAATGAGTGCCGTGACCCGAGGGCGCTGACGCGGAGAGATTGTGCCACCGCATGCTGAAGGTCGGGAAGCGAGCATGGATACTCCATCGTCGGGGCCCGAAACTCATAGTTTCCCGCCCAGTTGAGCCTGTCCCGTACCTGTTCCTCGATCATGGTCGTCCTTGTCTGGCCGGTGTCGCGACATAAGTGATGGGTGCAGCGCTGCCTCCGAACGCGCGCCCGGCCATCCTACAACGTTGTAACCTTGTTTCCATACGTGACGTACAGGGCATCACGGCGGGATCTCAGGGAGCGGTATGGCGGCCACACTAAAGGACGTTGCACTGGCGGCGGGCGTGTCCATCAAAACTGTCTCCAATGTCATCAACGACTACCCGCATATTCGCACGGACACCAAACAGCGGGTCATGGAGGCTATCGCCGAGCTCGGCTACAGTCCCAACATGTCCGCGCGCAGCCTGCGGTCGGGCAAGACCGGCGTGATCGGGCTCGCTGTTCCCGAGCTCTCCTTGAGCTACTTTGCCGAACTGGCGGATTCAGTCATCAAGGCCGCGGCCCGCCGCGGCCTGAAAGTCCTCATCGAGCAAACCGACGGGGACCGCGCCCA
>NZ_JBNHFF010000110.1:0-10588 GCF_059089965.1 Arthrobacter sp. SPT-J7 | reverse complement strand
GCACCCCGGTCAACCGGGGTGCTTCTCGTTTGCCCGAAAGTTCCTTTCCAGCGCTGCGGCTCCCGGTGATCATGGCCGCCTCATTCGTAAGGCCGGCTGCATCAATAGAAGTGCGCACGCCGCCACCACGCGGTGCCAACAGTGAGGGCGTGCTTCGTCACCCACCCTTCATCAGCCCACGGCAGCGCTCGCCTCGCAGGCCATGGCCCACTAGATCTCTTCAGAGGCAGGTCATCGGGCGGAGGCCAGCCAAGTCTCACGGTCTGGTCCATCATCGTCGCGGCATGCGCCCAGAGATTGTCCCTGACTGCAGAGCCGCCAGCGTCCGCGGCAGGGACACGGTCAGCGCATGGGAGTCGGCGACCAGGGCACCGGCAGCCCGGTCACCGACCACCAGCACACACCCGACCTCTCCGCCACCAGGCTCGCCTCCGCCTGCACCACTGCCGCGTTCGTTTCCATACCTCCACCACGGCTCGGGGGTTAGACATTGTTCGTTTCGCCCGGGGCGACGTGCGCCTGCGCCGGTTTGTCAGTGCCCCCTCGTAATCTGAATTCACCAAGTTGAGGGGGTACGCCATGCACGTTCCGTTCTGTTCCATCATTCCGCCCTACCTGTTGAGGCGGCTGGCCAGGCAGGACGCTCCGGAGTTTTCCGCAGCAGCGAGAGCAGCAAAAGAGGCCTTGGGGCACGTCCGCTCGGTCCACGCGGCCCGCATACAGGCAGCCCCCGATGTTCCAGCGGGAGTGCGCCAGGCTAAACCAGGGCCGTCAAACCGCTCGGTTTTCGACGCCGGCGGTTCAGAAGTCCTCCCGGGCCAACTCGTGCGAAAGGAGGGCGAATCAGCCACGGGGGATCCTGCAACAGATGAGGCCTATGACGGGCTGGGCCATACGCATCGCCTCTATGCCGACGTCTTCGGAAGGAACTCGATCGACGGCCGGGGGCTGCCCATGAACGCCACAGTGCACTTCGGCAAACTCTACGACAACGCGTTTTGGGACGGGACGCAGATGGTCTTCGGCGACGGCGACGGGGAGGTCTTTGAGCGGTTCACCAGGTCCATCAGCGTCATCGGCCATGAGCTTGCCCACGGGGTTACCCAGTACTCGGCCGCGCTGGTGTACCGGAACCAGGCCGGAGCCATTAATGAGTCCATGTCGGACGTTTTCGGTGCCCTCGTGGAGCAGTACGTGAACAACCAGTCGGCGGCAGAGGCCAGCTGGCTCATAGGCGAGGGCCTTTTCACGCCGGAGGTGGAGGGGCGCGCCCTGCGCTCCATGAAGGCCCCGGGAACCGCGTACGACGACGACGTGCTGGGCAAGGATCCCCAACCGGCCTCCATGGACTCCTACGTGAGAACCAGCGCCGACAATGGCGGCGTCCACATCAACTCAGGCATCCCCAACCGGGCGTTCTACCTGGTGGCGGAAAAGCTGGGCGGGAACGCGTGGGACTCCCCCGGACGCATCTGGTACGAGACGCTCACCAGCGGCGATTTGCCCACCGGCGCGACCTTCACCGTATTCGCGCGCGCCACGGCGGCTACCGCTGCGGAGCTTTTCGGTTCTGATTCGAAAGAGCATGACGCCGTACGGAACGCGTGGGAAACTGTGAAGGTCAAGCTTTAACGGGTCGCCTGGCTGCCGTACTTCGCGCCACCAGGCTCGAACCACCCAGGAACCAGGTCATGAAGATCAGTGTGGAGCGCACCGGCGGCATCGCGGCGATGACTCGGGTCTGGACCGTAAACGCCGAGTCCGAGAAGGCCAGAAATCAATGGCAGCCCATCGTCGAAGCATGCCCTTGGGACGCCGTACCCAGGACACCACGAGCCGCCGCGGCGGAATACTCAGGAGCCCAGCCCGATCGGTTCATCTACTCCATCCGTGCAGGCCAGCACCGGGCAGCCCTGCCGGAGCAGGCAGTCACCGGTCCCTGGCGGGTGCTCGTGGACAGCACCCGGGCAGCCGCTGAGAAGTCACGCGCTGCACAGCGCCGGGAAACATAAGGCCCGGAGCTAACCCACCTCTGCCAGCTGTCCGCGGAAGGCCCGTCGGTAGGACTGCGGGCTCGTGTCCAGGACTTTGGCAAAATGGTGCCGCAGCAGCACCGGATGTCCAAATCCTGACTCGCGCGCGATCTCGTCGATGTTCAGGTCAGTGGACTCCAGAAGTTCCTGGGCGCGAAGCACCCGCTGTGAATTGAGCCAGGCCGCCGGCGTTGCACCCGTTTCGGACCGGAACTTCCGTGCGAACGTCCTCGCGGACATGTGCACCCGGGCGGCCAGTTCGCCCACAGTGTGTTCACGGTCCAGGTGCTCCACCATCCAGCGGAGGAGTTCCTCCATCGGAGCGGAGCCACACGTCGGCATGGGCCGGTCAATGAACTGCGCCTGGCCACCGTCGCGGTGCGGGGGAACCACCATGTCGCGGGCAATTGCGGCGGCCACGTGGGCGCCCAGTTCCACGCGCACCAGGTGCAGGCAGGCATCGATCCCGGCGGCCGTACCGGCAGAGGAGATGACGTTGCCGTCCTGCACATACAAGACATTTTCGTCCACGTGCACGCGGGGGTATTCAACAGCCAGTTGGCCTGAATAGTGCCAGTGCGTGGTGCAGCGGCGGTCATCAAAGAGGCCGGCCCGGGCAAGGGCGAAAGCCCCTGAGCAGATGGACATGACCCACGCTCCCCTTGCATCCGCCGCCCGAAGCGCCTCAAGGACGGACTCCGGCAAGTCATCATCGCGGCCGTAGGGGGCCATGATCACCAGGTCCGCATCGGCGGTGGCTTCCAGCCCCAGGCCCACATTCATGGACAGCCCGGACTTGAGTGGGACGTCCCCCGGGACAGGCGTGCAGACACGGAAATCAAAGGGCGGGACACCGCTCCCGCGCCCGGACCTGTCGATGCCGAACACTTCGCAGGCAGTGCCGAATTCGAACATGGAGAAGTTGGGAACCACGATAACGGCTACTGATTTCAGCATGCTTCCATTGTGGCAGGAACTTTAGCTTTTTGGGCATTTCTGCCACTTTTTCCTGGTGCTGAAGAGGAGAAGCATGAAGGCATGGAAATCCTCACAACCGCCCTCATCGTCCTGCTGCTCCTCGTATTTGCCGCCACTGTGTCGGCCCTCCTGCGTGACGGCCGGGGGCACACGCCTCCCGTCGAATCGCATGAAGCATGGTCCGCCTTGGACCTTCCCAGCACCAACTACACGCTCCGCATCTTCTAGCCCCAACCACCCAAGCACAGGGTAGGGCTGCAACAGTCGAAAGCGGGAAGCCCGGGCTCCCGCAGTAGACTGTCAGCAGCCATGACACTTCATATTTCCTATCCTGCCGAGCTCCCAGTCTCCGAGCGCCGCGAAGACCTGATGGCCGCCATCGCAGCGAACCAGGTCACCATCATCGCCGGCGAAACCGGCTCCGGTAAGACCACCCAGATTCCCAAGATGTGCCTCGAGCTCGGCCTGGGCGAAAACGGCCTGATCGGCCACACCCAACCGCGCCGGCTTGCAGCCCGCACTGTCGCGGAGCGCATCGCAGAGGAACTGGGCGTGGACCTCGGCCAGGAGGTCGGCTTCCAGGTCCGCTTCACCGGCGAGGTCAGCCGGAACACCAAGGTCAAGCTGATGACCGACGGCATCCTGCTGGCGGAGGTCCAACGCGACAAGCTGCTGCGCAAGTACAACGCGATCATCATCGACGAAGCCCATGAGCGCAGCCTCAACATCGACTTCATCCTTGGCTACCTGAAGCGGATCCTGCCGCAACGGCCCGACCTGAAGCTGATCATCACCTCCGCCACCATCGATCCTGAACGCTTTGCCAACCACTTCAGCACCCCCGACGTCCCCGCCCCCATCATTGAGGTCTCAGGGCGGACGTACCCGGTGGAAATCCGGTACCGCCCACTGTCGCAGCCACCTGCCGGGACAGATGAAGAGAACGCTTCCGACGACGAGCTTGAGGAGGACCGCGACCCGCTCGACGCCGTCTGTGACGCCGTCGACGAACTCGCTGCGGAAGCCCCGGGCGACATCCTCGTATTCTTTTCCGGTGAACGCGAGATCCGCGATGCCGCAGACGCCCTCCAGGCCCGGATCCAGTCCAATAGAAGACTGGCCGGAACCGAAATCCTCCCCCTGTTCGCACGCCTGAGCCTGCAGGAACAGCACAAGGTGTTCCACCCCGGCAACAAACGCCGGATCGTGCTCGCCACCAACGTGGCGGAGACGTCGCTGACAGTTCCGGGCATCAAATACGTAATCGACACTGGCACAGCGCGCATCTCCCGGTACTCACACCGCACCAAGGTCCAGCGGCTCCCCATCGAACGAGTCTCGCAGGCATCCGCCAACCAACGTTCCGGCCGGTGCGGCCGGGTGTCAGACGGCATCGCCATTCGCCTTTACTCGGAGGAGGACTTCGAGTCCCGGCCCCGCTTCACCGATCCCGAAATCCTCCGCACGAACCTCGCCGCTGTCATCCTCCAGATGACAGCCATGGGAGTCGCGCGCGGGCCGAAGGACGTAGAAAACTTCCCGTTCGTGGAACCCCCCGAAACGAGGGCAATCAACGACGGTGTCACGCTGCTCCGCGAGCTCGGCGCCTTGGCTGCCGCCCAGCCCCAGAACGGCGCCGGCGGTGCTAAAAGCGGCGGCGGGCTCACCGCCGTCGGGCAAAAGCTCGCCCAACTCCCCGTGGATCCCCGGTTGGGCCGGATGATCGTGGAAGCGGGAAAACGCGGCTGCGTCCGTGAAGTCATGATCCTTGCAGCAGCCCTCACCATCCAGGATCCCCGCGAGCGCCCCACAGACAAGCAGCAGCTCGCGGCAGAAAAGCACAACCGGTTCAAGGACGAGAACTCGGACTTCACCGGCTTCCTGAACCTGTGGAACTACATCCAGGAGAAGCAGGAGGAGCTGTCGTCGTCGGCCTTCCGCCGCCTGTGCCGGGCGGAATTCATCAACTACCTTCGGGTGCGCGAGTGGCAGGATCTGTTCGCCCAGCTGCGCCAGCTTGCCCGGCCCCTGGGCATCAGCCTTGACAATAAGCGCCTGGCTGATCCGGTAGGCAACCATGACGGCATCCACATCAGCCTCCTGTCCGGGCTCCTGAGTCACATCGGAATCCTGGATGAGCGCAAGCGTGAGTACGCCGGGGCCAGGGGCAGCCGCTTCGCGATCTTCCCCGGTTCTGCATTGTTCAAGAAGTCGCCCACCTTCGTGATGGCGGCGGAACTGGTGGAAACAAGCCGGCTCTGGGCCAGGGTTGCAGCGAAATTCGATCCCGCCTGGGCAGAGCAGGTGGCCCCGGACCTGGTCAAGCGCAGCTACAGCGAACCCCACTGGTCCACGCGCCAGGGCGCCGTCATGGCCTACGAAAAGGTCACTCTTTACGGCGTGCCCATTATCGCCCAGCGCAGGATCAATTACGGCAGGGTGGACCCGGTGGTCGCCCGGGAACTCTTCATCAGGCATGCCCTGGTGGAAGGCGACTGGAAAACCCACCACAAGTTCTTCCACCGCAACCGTGCCCTCCTCCAGGAGGTTGAGGAACTCGAAGCCAGGATGCGGCGCCGGGACCTCCTGGTGGACGACGAGACGCTGTTTGAGTTCTACGACGCCCGGGTCGGGCCGGACGTTGTGTCCGAACGGCACTTTGATAAATGGTGGAAGGACGCCCGGCAGCAGAACCCGGACCTCCTGGACTATGACAAGTCACTCCTCCTCAGCGATGACGCCGACGACCTCGATGAATCCGCCTACCCGAAAACCTGGCTGCACAAGGGCTTTGAACTTCCGCTGACCTACGAGTTCCACCCTGTCGCCCCCGGCTCGCCGCCCAACCCGAACGACGGCGTCACTGCCGAAGTGCCGGTCCTTTTCCTCAATCAGCTGGACGACAAGGCATTCCGGTGGCTGATTCCCGGCCAGCGCGTGGAACTGGTGACGGCCCTGATCAAGTCCCTGCCGAAGCAGATCCGCAAGAACTTTGTTCCTGCCCCGGACGTTGCCCGGCAGGCAGTGGCGGTGCTGGAGTCCGATTTCGACCCGGCCTCCGATGAACTTGAGCCGTCCCTCGAACTTGCGCTCCGCCGCATCCGCGGAAGCATCATCCCGCCCGGTTCGTGGAACTGGGATGCGGTGCCCCCGCACCTTCGCGTGACCTTCAAGGTAGTGGACAGCAAGGGCAAGGTCCTGGACGAGGGCAAGGACCTCGCGGCCCTGCAGGAACACCTTGCACCCGCCACCCGGCGCGCTATTGCCGAATCTCTCGGTGCCACGCCCGCCTCTACCGCCCCGCGAGGCAAGGCGGCTCGTACCGGGGGCAAGTCCGGCGACGGCGGCAGTCCCCGGGTGCAGGCGCCCGCCCCCGTACCGGCTGGCTCCAGCCCGGCCGGATTCCGGGAGCAGGAAGGCCTGACCGAGTGGAGCTTTGGCACCATCCAGCGCCAGGTCAGCAGCATGGTCAAAGGCCACACAGTCACCGGTTATCCGGCGTTGGTTGACCAGGGCAAGTCGGTGGCACTCAGGGTTTTCCAGACCCCGGATGAGCAGCAGGACGCCATGCGCGGCGGTGTGATCAGGCTGCTGGCGCTGCGCGTTCCCGCTCCCGACCGGTACGTGCTGGAGCACCTGAGCAACACGGAGAAGCTGACGTTCAGCCAGAACCCGCACGGCTCGGTCGCAGCCCTGATTGCCGACTGCGCGCTGGCAGCCATCGACAAACTCACACCGGCAGAATTGCCCTGGGACCGCCAGTCCTTCGATGCGCTCCATGAAGTGGTCCGGGCCGAGCTGATCGATACCGTGTTCAGCGTGACCGCCGTGGTGGAGCGCATCCTTGCCAGTACCCGGCGGATTGAAAAGCAGCTCAAGGGCACGACCAGCCTCGCGCTCATCAGCGCGCTCAATGACATCAAGAGCCAACTGGAGCACTTGGTGTACCCGGGATTTGTGGCACGCACCGGCTATGCCCAGCTCAGCCAGCTCCCCAGGTACCTTGCCGCCATTGAAAAGCGGCTGGAGCGGCTCCCGGGCAACGTCCAGCGCGATGCCCTGAGCATGGCGGTGGTGCAGCGGCTCGAGGATGACTACGACGACGCCGTTTCCGCCCTGCTTCCCGGACGGCGGGCAGGCGGTGAGCTGGCCCAGGTCCGCTGGATGATTGAAGAACTCCGGGTGAGCCTCTTCGCCGTCGAACTCGGAACGGCCTATTCGGTATCAGAGAAGCGGATCCGCGCCGTGCTCAACAAGGCGCTGGCCCCGGCCTAAACAGTATGCCTGGGCCGGGAACAGAAGGCCGGAGCACGAGGGAGCGGGCGGCCAAGCCGGAACCGTCAGGCCGGGACGAACTCGCCGTACCCGGCGGCCCGAAGGCCTTCCCGCAGTTTCTCGGCATTGGCGTCCAAGACCTTCGGATCCGGATTCTGGTCTGCCGAAGCGAAGTTGAAGTCCGCCATGCTCCTCGAAGGCCACACGTGGACGTGGAGGTGGTTGATTTCATAACCTGCCACGATCAGCCCGGCCCGCGCGGCGCCGAAGGTGTCCACCTGGACCGCCCCGATCCGCCGGGCCACCTCCATGACCCTTGCCAGGGTCTCCGGGGAAGCATCGGTCCAGCGGTCCACTTCCTCGGTGGGGACCACGAGGGTGTGCCCGTCTGCCAGTGGTCCCGTGGTGAGGAATGCCGCCACGTCGTCTTCCCGCCAGACAAAGCGGCCGGGAATTTCACCGTTCAGGATCCTGGTGAAGAGTGTGCTCATGCGTCTGCCTCCTTGGCGGGTGCCTGCAGCGTGCTGGTGTCCAGCACAAACCGGTATTTCACATCGCCGGCAACCATCCGGTCGTAGGCGTCATTCAGCTGGTCAGCCCGGATCACTTCGATGTCGGCAACCACGCCGTGCTCTGCGCAGAAGTCCAGCATGTCCTGGGTTTCAGCAATGCCTCCGATCAATGAGCCGGCGTAGGCGATCCGGCGCCGGATCAGCGCCCGTGGGTTTACGGGCGGCATCGCTTCGGACGGAAGGCCGAGCTGGAAGAGCGCACCGTCAACGCGCAGGGTACGGAACAGCGGGTTCAGGTCGTGCGGGGCTGCGACGGTGTCGATGATCAGGTCGATGGTGCGGTTGGCGGCGTCCATCGCTGCGTCATCGCGGGACAAAACTACCTCGTCAGCGCCCAGTTCAAGGGCGGCCGGCACCTTGGACTCGGACGTGGTGAACACCACCACTTTGGCTCCCATGGCTTTGGCGAGCTTGACGGCCATGTGGCCGAGTCCGCCCAGCCCCACCACACCCACCACATCGCCTTCTTCGACGTCGAAATGCCGCAGGGGCGAAAACGTCGTAACCCCTGCGCACAGCAACGGTGCGACGGCGGCGGAGTCCAGGGAATCCGGCACCCGAAGGACATAGCGGCGGTCCACCACCACAGAGGAGGAATAGCCGCCCTGCGTCAGGGAACCGCCGTTTCGCCGGTCCTCGGCACCGTACGTGCCGGTCATACCGTTTTCGCAGTACTGTTCCAGCCCGTCCAGGCAGCTCCCGCACTCGCGGCAGGAATCCACTATGCAGCCAACACCTACCCGGTCGCCGGGCGCGAAGTCGGTGACGGCTGAACCGATGCGGCTGACAGTTCCCACGATCTCGTGGCCGGGCACGAGAGGCCAGCTCTGGCCGCCCCACTCACCGCGCACCGCGTGGACATCCGAATGGCACAGTCCGCAAAACTCGATGGCAATTTCGACGTCGTCCGCCCCGGGAGTGCGCCGGGCAAGGGTGAGCGGCACCAGCCCGCTGTCCGGTGACGTGGCGCCGTAAGCGGCAGCCACGACGCCGTCGGAGGCAACAACCCCAGAGCCATCCGGTTCAGGAGCGGAAAATTTGGGGGTTACAGGTTTTGCGAGGGGCGGCGGCACGGGACGTCCAGGAGTCATAGTGCGACGCTACCCTTCAGCCTCGCCGTGTTTCCACTCAGCTGGCCCTCCGCTGCCCCCGGATCGGGTCCCGTCACCACAGGCAGGTTGGCATTGCTGGACCACTCCGAGAAGGATCCGGGATAGAGGGCAGCATGGAATCCGGCGAGTTCAAGGGCCGCCACCTGATGGGCGGCCGTGACCCCGGAGCCGCAGTAGACGCCCACCCGGGCATTGTCGGTGATGCCCAGAGATTCGAAGCGCCGGCGCAGCTGGGCGGGAGGCAGGAACCGGCCGGCGCCGTCCACGTTCCCAGCAGTCGGAGCGCTGACAGCACCGGGGATGTGGCCGGCCCGGGGATCAATAGGCTCAATCTCTCCGCGGTACCGTTCTCCGGCCCTCGCGTCGAGAAGAATTGTGTCCGAAGATGGACCATCCGCAAGAAGCCCAGCCTCCAGCCAGCCGGTCACGTCGGCTGCGTCCAGCACCGGCATCTGTCCCTCTGCCAGGGTGACGTCACCGGGACTGGCCCTGACCTCGCCCTGTTCGATCGGCAAACCGGCTGCACGCCACGCTGCCAGGCCGCCGTCGAGCAGGTAGACCTCCGGAACGCCGGCGTTCCGCAGCATCCACCACGCACGGGCGGCCGCCATGTTGGAGCTGTCATCGTAGGCCACCACAACATCGCCCCTGGTGATGCCCCAGCGCCTCGCCGCTTCCTGCAAGGCGCCGGGAGACGGCAAGGGGTGCCTGCCCCGCTCAGGAGCTGCAGGGTCTGCAAGTTCGGCGGCCAGGTCAACGAAGACGGCCCCCGGCAGGTGCCCCAGCAGGTAGTGGTCGCGGCCGTGTAGGTCCCCCAGCGCCCAGCGCACGTCCAGCAGCACCGTGCGCTGGCCGGCGGCCAGGCGCTTTTCCAGCGCCGAAACATCCATGAGCGGATTCATTGTGCTCCTTTCGGTGGGCAGCCAACGCTCCCACTCTAACGGCAGCTCCGGCAGCCGCGGGTAGGCTGGTGCGGTGAAGATTGAGCGCACCGCGGGCCGGGACTGGGCGGATGAAGCCATCAGGAAAATCACGGCGGAAAACAACCGCTCCGCCGATACCCACCTCTACTCGGTGCCCCTCCCGGAGCACTGGGGTGTACAGCTCTATTTGAAGGATGAGTCCACGCACCGTTCGGGCTCCCTCAAACACCGGCTGGCGCGCTCCCTGTTCCTTTTTGGGCTGGTCAACGGCTGGATCAGGGAGGACACCACCATCGTTGAGGCCTCCAGCGGCAGCACCGCAGTGTCCGAAGCCTATTTTGCCCAGCTCCTGGGACTGCCGTTCATCGCCGTCATGGCACGCACCACCAGCGCCGAAAAAATCGCCCTGATCGAGCAGTTCGGCGGGGCATGCCTCCTGGTGGAACACGCCTCCGAGGTCTATGCGACGGCGGAAGAAGTCGCCGCCACCTGTGCCGGGCACTACATGGACCAGTTCACCTACGCCGAGCGGGCAACGGACTGGCGCGGAAACAACAACATCGCGGAGTCCATCCTCGGCCAGCTCGAACTGGAGGAACATCCCACCCCAGACTGGATTGTGGTGGGTGCGGGGACGGGCGGCACCAGCGCAACCATCGGGAGGTACCTCCGCTACCACAGCCATCCCACCCGGC
>NZ_JBNHFF010000109.1:0-10664 GCF_059089965.1 Arthrobacter sp. SPT-J7 | reverse complement strand
TCGGGCAACGGCAAGGGCCAGATCTTTGTGAAGGGTGAAGTCATCAAGACTGTCCCTGAGAGCCAAATTGTTGAGACACTGATCGAAGAGGCCATGCGTATCGCAGAAGAGATGGGGGAGACCGATGGCGAAGATGCTGTCAAGGGTAGCCCCGTGGTTAGCGTCTCGTAAGGACGTCCCCGACCCCCCGGGGATTTTCGTCCGAACCCTGGACGGGACGGATACGGCTGCGCTGAGGCTGCTCGCACAGCGGGATCCGGTGACAAACGTCTTCATCCTCGCGCATCTTCGCGCTGCCGGCACCGCCGCCCCTACCAGTGGCGGTGCCGGCGTTATCGGCGTGTTCGACGACGGCATCCTGGTGGGTGCCTGCTGGGCAGGGGCCAATCTGGTTCCGGTCCAGCTGGATCCTGCTTTGGCCGGAGCGGTTGCGGAAGTGGCCAATGCCTCCGGACGGCGTTATGCCTCGGCGTTCGGACCGGCCCCGGCGGTGTTGGCGCTTTACGCCGAGCTCGTGGAGCTGGGTCACCGGGCGCACGAAGTACGCGACGAACAGCCCCTCATGACCATCGAGGGCCCGCCGCTGGTCGCATCGAATCCCGGCCTCGCACTGGGAAACCTCGCTGATTTCGACCGGATCCTTCCAGCCTGTGCCGCCATGTTTGAAGAGGAAGTGGGCTATTCCCCCTTCCTGGGCGGCCGGGAGTTCTACAGCCGGCGGGTGGAAGGACTGATTCGCCAGGGCCATTCCCTGGCGCACTTGAATAACGCCGGCGACGTGGTGTTCAAAGCCGAACTGGGCGCCGTCACATCCGAGGTCACCCAGATCCAGGGTGTTTGGATGAACCCGCTCTATCGCGGCCAGGGCCTTAGCTCCGGATACATGGCCGCCGTCGTGGAACAGGCGAGGAAGGTCGCACCCATCACCAGCCTCTACGTCAATGGCTTCAACCTGCGGGCGCGGGCGACGTACGAACGGGTTGGCTTCCGGCAGGTGGGCACGTTCGCTACGGTGCTGTTCTAGGCCGGGAAACGTCCACAAATAAGACTTGTCTATGACATCACTTGTCAACTGTGGGCGTCATCACTTAGGTTCGAACCAGCTGCGCTGAATTGGCGCGGGCGGTCTCACCAGTCCTCACCAGTACTCAGGCGATAACAGCGTTGACCCACGCCCGGATGCAATGACCAGTCCTTCCGGGGGCCAGGGGCTTTGTATTCCCGGGCGTGGCTCTACTGCGCTTGCCGGTAGATTAGTACCCAGACGAAATGCCCGGCCTGCTGTTGCTCCAGCACCTCCCCAGAAACGGATACCCACCCGTGGTTACAAGACTGTCCCAGCTATTCCTGCGCACCCTGCGTGAAGATCCCGTCGACGCCGAGGTGGCCAGTCACCGTCTGCTGGTCCGCGCAGGCTACATCCGCCGCGCCGCCCCCGGTATTTACACCTGGCTGCCGCTTGGGTTGAGCGTCCTGCGCAAGGTCGAAGCCATCATCCGCGAGGAAATGGCGAACATCGGGGCCCAGGAAGTCCACTTCCCGGCCCTCCTGCCGCGCGAGCCCTACGAAGCCACCAACCGCTGGACCGAGTACGGCGAAGGCCTGTTCCGCCTCCAGGACCGCAAGGGCGCGGATTACCTGTTGGCCCCCACCCACGAGGAAATGTTCACGCTCCTGGTCAAGGACCTCTACTCCTCCTACAAGGACCTGCCGCTCAGCCTCTACCAGATCCAGAACAAGTACCGCGACGAAGCCCGCCCCCGCGCCGGCCTCCTGCGCGGACGCGAGTTCATCATGAAGGACTCCTACTCGTTCGACGTCGACGACGCCGGCCTGGACGCCAGCTACGCCGCCCACCGTGGCGCCTACCTGCGCATCTTCGAGCGCCTCGGCCTGGAAGTCATTCCTGTGACTGCCACCGCCGGTGCCATGGGCGGTTCCAGGAGCGAAGAATTCCTGCACCCCACCGACATCGGCGAGGACACCTTTGTCCGCTCAGCCGGCGGCTATGCTGCGAACGTCGAGGCTGTCACCACGGTGGCGCCGGCAGAAATCGACTTTTCTGCTGCTCCCGCTGCCGAGGTCCTCGACACGCCGGGCACTCCCACCATCGAAACGCTGGTGGCAGCCGCCAACCAGCTCGCCCCCCGCTCCGAGGCCGACGGCGGTGCCTGGACTGCCGCGGATACGCTCAAGAACGTCGTCCTCGCCGTCACCCTGCCCACCGGGGAACGCCAGCTTGTGGTCGTCGGCGTCCCCGGCGACCGCGGCGTGGACCTGAAGCGCGTCGAAGCGAACATCGGATCCTTCCTGCCGATCGCAGGCGAGATCGGCCTCGAAGCAGCCAACGACGATGACCTCAAAAAGCAGCCGTTGATCGTCAAGGGCTACCTTGGACCGGGCCTGGCGCTGGACGAGCCGCTGCTGGGCAGCGAAAGTGCCTCGAAGCTCCTCTATCTGGTGGATCCGCGCGTTGTCAGCGGCACCACCTGGGTCACTGGCGCCAACGAAGCCGGCAAGCACGTCTTCGGGCTGGTGGCAGGCCGGGACTTCACATGGGACGGTGTCATCGAGTGCACCGACGTCCGCGAAGGCGATCCGGCCCCGGATGGCTCCGGCCCGCTGGAAACTGCCCGCGGAATCGAGATGGGCCATATTTTCCAGCTTGGCCGGAAGTACGCCGAAGCCCTGGAGCTGAAGGTCCTTGACCAGAACGGCAAGCAGGTTACGGTGACCATGGGTTCCTACGGCGTGGGCGTCACCCGGGCCGTTGCAGCGCTGGCCGAATCCAACAATGACGCCAAAGGCCTGGTTTGGCCGCGGGCCGTGGCGCCCGCTGACGTCCATGTGGTGGCTGTCGGCAAGGGCGAGGACATCTTCGCCACGGCTGAGCGGCTTGCAGCAGACCTGGAAGCAGCAGGTCTTGGCGTCCTGCTCGATGACCGCCCGAAGGTCTCGCCCGGGGTGAAGTTCGGCGACGCCGAACTGCTGGGCGTACCCACCATCCTCGCCGTTGGCCGCGGCCTGGTGGACGGGGTGGTGGAGATCAAGGACCGCCGCAGCGGCGAAGCGGAGAACGTCGCGGTAGATAAGGCAGTTGACTACGTCGTCAACGCCGTCCGCGCCGGCTGACCTGCCGAGGGTGCTCTTAGGCCTTGAATCCATCCAGCTGACGACGCTGGTTTTGATTGTGCTGGCTGGTTTTGCCGCGGGCTGGGTGGACGCCGTGGTGGGCGGGGGCGGGCTGATCCAGCTCCCCGCCCTGTTGCTGGTCCCGGGCATCACGCCCGTGCAGGCGTTGGCGACCAACAAGATGGGGTCCATTTTCGGAACCGCAACCAGCGCCGTCACTTACTACCGGCGGGTGGGACCGGACCTGCGGACAGCGCTGCCCATGGCCGTGATAGCCCTGGCCGGCAGCTTTGGCGGCGCCGTACTGGCCGCCACGCTGCCATCCAGCGTGTTCAAACCCATTATTGTCGCGGCGCTGGTGGTGGTAGCGCTGTTTACTGCCCTGAAACCGGATGCAGGCCACATCACCGCCCTGCGGCACGACGGCCACAAGCATTATGTGGTGGCCTGCCTGATCGGTGCCGTCATCGGCTTTTATGATGGCCTGATTGGCCCGGGGACGGGTTCCTTCCTGGTGATCGCCCTGGTTTCGGCGATGGGTTACGCGTTCCTGGAGGCCAGTGCCAAAGCCAAGATCGTGAACATGGCAACCAATGCGGGTGCCTTGATGTTTTTCCTTCCGCACGGCTCCATCCTGTGGGGCCTGGGCCTGCTGCTGGGTGCTGCCAATATGGCTGGCGGCTACCTCGGGGCCAGGACAGCGGTTGCGCAGGGGAGCCGGTTCGTCCGCGTGGTCTTCCTCGTGGTGGTGGCCGCCCTGATCCTGAAGCTCGGATACGACGTCTGGCAGGAAAACTTCGCCCAGCCGGGGTAGGAGAGGGCCTCGTGGGCACCAAACGCGAGGCGTAGCATGCAGTTATGCCACATGGTGAAGACGAGTACGCCCGTGCTTTATCCGCTGCGGCAGGCCACGCCAGGGACTGGTTGCGTAGCCTTCCTGACCGGCCGGTCGGCCCCCGCCTTACTGCCCAGCACCTTGCCGGCGCCTTTGGAGGGCCGCTGCCCACCTCCGGCATGGACGCCAAGGACGTGGTCGACCTCCTGGCCCATACTGCCGAACCCGGGCTTATGGCCATGCCCTCCGGCCGCTTCTTCGGGTGGGTCATCGGCGGAACCCTGCCCGCGGCCCTGGCCTCCGACTGGCTGGTCAGCGCCTGGGACCAAAACGCCTGCCTCCGGTATGGGGCACCCGCAATGGCAGCCATCGAGGAAGGCGCCGGGACATGGCTCCTGGAACTGCTGGGGCTTCCCGCCGGATCCGGCGTCGGCTTCGTCACCGGAGCCACCATGGCCAACTTCACCGGCCTGGCCGCCGGGCGCCGGCGGCTCCTCGCCGAGGCCGGCTGGGACCTCGACGGCGACGGGCTGACCGGAGCACCCCGCATCAGATGTTTCGTGGGCCGGGAACGGCATGACACCGTGGACCTTGCCCTCCGGTACCTGGGCCTGGGCCGGCCCATGGTGGTTGACGCGGACAACCAGGGGCGGTTGATTCCGGCGGCCCTGGAGGCGGCTCTTGCTCAGGGTTCCGGTCCGGCCTTAGTGTGCCTGCAGGCAGGGAACCTCCATTCCGGAGCTTTTGACCCATTCCCTGAAACCATCAGCATTGCCCGGAAGCACGATGCCTGGGTCCACATCGACGGCGCGTTCGGTCTCTGGGCGGCGGCAGTGCCGGAACTTCGGAACCTGACACACGGCTACGAGGGGGCTGACTCGTGGGGGACTGACGCGCACAAAACACTGAACGTGCCCTACGACTGCGGCATCGCAATCGTGCGCGACGCGGCGGCGCTTCGATCCGCCATGGGCCTGCACACGAGCTACCTCATCCAGGAAACTGAAGGCACGGGCGACCCGTTCGAGAAAGTGCCGGAGCTGTCCCGCCGGGCCCGCGGCGTGCCGGTATGGGCGGCCCTGAAGGGCCTGGGCCGGGACGGCGTAGCAGCCCAGGTACGGGGACTGGCAGCGGCGGCGTCGGAAATCGCCGCAGGGCTGGCAGGTCTCGACGGCGTGGAGGTACTGAACGACGTCGGCTACACCCAGGTCTGCGTGGCGTTCGGCGACGACGCAACCACCCGGGCCGTGACGGCGCGCATCATCGCGGACGGCAGAGTCTGGATGACCGGCTCCCGCTGGCAGGACCGGGACATCCTGCGTGTTTCGGTCAGCAACTGGCAGACAGCAGAGGAAGAGGTGGGAACCGCGGTCGCGGCCGTGGGCTCCGCCCTTGCCGCCGTGCGAGGCACCTGACCCGCCACGACCACCCTCTGCGCCACGACCAAACCTGCTGTCAGTGTGCGCCCACCGCCTCGCCGGGCTCGGGCAGGCGGTGCGCCGAAGGAAGCCCGTCGAGGGTTTTGCCAGCCAAGGTGCTGGCCACCCAAAGGGACCTGGCCAGGTCGCCTCGATGGCCGGGCTTTCCCGCATACGCCAGGGCGTTTGCCACTTCCCTGGCAATGGCCCATTGCCGCGCGATGTCAGGGTCCAGGCCTGCGGCGGAGCTGAATTCGAAACAGCGCCGGCGCAGGCCGGCTTCGGCCCCGCTCACGGGCAGGTCGGACATGCGGTTCCACAACAGCGGGGCCACGGCGAACTCCGGCTCGCCGATCATCGGCTGGGGGTCGATGGCGGCGTAACCGGCCGCCGTCGGAGGTCCTGCCGGGGCTGACACCGCCGGGCGGGCAAGGACATTGAGGAAATGCAGGTCCGAGTGGACCAGGGCGTCGCGTGCCGAACGCCGTCCCACTGCTCCGCGGGTCTGGCACACCTCAAGGGCGGCCTCCAGCAGCCAGCGGGGGAACGGGCGCCCCAGCTGTTCCCAGTCAGCCGGCAGGTCGTCACTCCATTGCTCCGCACGGGCGGCGATGTGTTCGAACTCCTGCCACTGCGGCCGATCATCGGGCCTGAGGCTCAATTGGCGCACCAGGCCGGCCCACACCACCACTGCGTCCTCCATCGGGACAGCGGTGAGGGACCGTTCGCCGTCGAGCCGTTCCAGGAGCATGGCGCAGGTTCCCGCGTCGGAAGCCAGCATCGTCACGGCGCCACGTCCTTGCCAGAGGTGCAGGGCGTGCCGCTCAACCCTGGCTTCGTCGTGTGGGAAGGCGACCTTGAGGGCTGCCTGGGTGCCGTCCGGCCGCCTCACCGGGATGACCACGCCGCCGTGGCCGTTCCAAGGCATTGCATCGGGAGGCAGGTCCGGCGACAGCTGCCAGTCCTCCAGCCGGCCTTGGATAAGGTCCGGCAGGGACGCGAGCCACGCCCGCCCCGCGCTGCTGCGTCCGTACCTCGCAGTAAGGTCTGGTGGGATTGGTACTGCAACTGGGTCGCTCATCGGTCCCAGCCTAGGCGCAGGGGAGCGGCCGGTGTGGCAAAGTACCTTGTTAGACCACTCCCGTGGCTCCGAGCAGGTTGCCAACGGTGAAGGTGGCGGCAAGCGCCAGCGCTCCGCCTGCCGCTACCCGGACAGCTGCGCGGCCAGTGCGTCCTGTGCCGTGAGTTCCGTGGCTACTTTTTGGCTGTCTCCGGACTGAGGCTTTCGCCAAACAGAGGGCGGTAAGTTCGGCAAGTTCTTCTTCCGGTTCCTCCGCCGCAGCCAGTTCAGCCGTTGCGCGATGATGCGCAGAGGCAACGGCCGGTACCCTGTGACTGCTTTACCCAGGCAGTTGCGGAAGCTGCGTTTCGTCCAGGATGAGGCCCGGCAGCGCGTTTGCCTCCGCGCCCCAGTGCTGGGCGCGGCGGGCTGCTGCCTGCAGTGCAGACAAGGCCCAGGCCCGCGTGGTCCCGTCGGTGATGGCCACGAGGTCTCCATAGGCCGGCAAGGTGGCTGTCTCCAGGCGGGCGAGTCCTGCGGCCGGAGCGTCAAGGAACTCTGGGTCCAAAACGTACCCGGGCGGTTGCGGTGACGGTGCCCCGCAGTGCACGACGCTGTTGGTTCCGGCCTGGTCCGCCAGGGCCCGGTGCTGGGCCAGGAAGTCCGACGCCGGACGCGCCCCTTCCGGAGGAAGGCGGGTGAGGGCTGCCTGGTAGCCATACACCGTCTTGAGCTCCGCTTCAGCTGCGGCGGCCAGGGCTGCGCCCACGCTGATGCCGTCGGCCGCCGGTGTTCCTGGGCAGGCGGACGGTCCTGCCGGTTCAGTGGAACCCGGGCTGGCTGCCGGTACCTCGCCAGTGGGGGGCAGTTTCCCTTCCGGGGCCTGGACATCCGGCACCTGGTCTTCAGGGGCCGGTGCGGGCGGCGCCCCAAGCTGTTCGGCTGCCAGAAGCTGCGCTGTGCCGCTGCCCGCCAGCAGGCGTGCCATGCCGCCGTCGGCCGTTTCTGCGTCCCTCAGCCGTTGCCGCCCGCTGGCGGCGAGGGCGGCCGCGAACTCGGCCACAGTAGCTTGGGCAGGCGGATACGACGGCGGGGGAGTAGCTGAGGGCGGGGCGCCGGCAGGAAGAGACGCCGTCGCAGTGGCGGGCCCGATAGCCTCAGCGGAACCCGGGCCTGCAGACAGCAGCGCGCGGGCCTGGATGGTCAGCAAGGTCACAACGCGGTCCAGCGGGGCCGCCGGGGTTCCACCGGCGGCCGCATTCCCTCCGGTAGCGGCGAGCGCCATCCCGGTGGAACGCAGGCTCAATGTCTGTTCCAGCGCTGCTGCGCGCGCCTGTTCGGAGAACGGTGGTTCCGCGGGTGCAGGCTGCTCAGGCGGGATCAGGGCGAAACCCAGGCTCAGGACAAGGAGGGCCGTAAGCGACAAAGCGGCGTACCGGAAATAGCGCATTCGTGGCGGATTCTCCTGGCTGTCGTCATTCACAACAGACCATGCTGCCACGATGCGGGGGGATCGGCGTGCACCAATGAACGCGTAAAATAGCTACGCTAGTACACACAACATCATCTATCGGGAGGCGGCCGGCATCGTGAGCAATGCAGAAGCCACGGCTTCATCAGACCATACCGGAACGGGTAAGGCTGACGCCGCACACAATCCGGAAGCTGCACGGCTCAGGGCGCTCCTTGAACCCGCGGTCCAGGCAAACCGCCTGTACCTGGAGGATGTGGTGATCGTCCCCGGTTCGCACCGGGTGGTCCACGTAGTAGTGGACCTTCCGCAGGAGGAGACGGGCGGGGTGAGCCTTGACGTCATCGCCGACATCTCCAAGGTCCTGTCCGACGTGCTGGACAACGATCCCGCCGATGACGGCCGCCCCTACGACCTCGAAGTCTCGTCACCCGGAGTCGGCCGGCCGTTGACAGAACCCCGCCACTGGCACCGCGCCAAGGGCCGAATGGTCAAGGTTAACGTCGTCCAGGGCGACAACATCATGGGCCGCATCACATCAGTGGACGACGCCGGCGTGACGCTTGTGCCGGAGATTGCCGTCAAAAAGGGAATGAAGCCTAAGCAAGGCGATCCCATGAAGCTTCCTTTCGACAGGATCCGCAGCGGAAAAGTCGAGATCGAATTCAGCCACCTCAACGAGGACGGTCTGGAACCTGAACACAATGGACCTTCTGAGGAGGCCTGATGGATATTGACATGAGCGCACTGAGACTTCTGGAGCGTGAGCGTGAAATTCCGCTGGACCTCCTGATCCCCACCATCGAGCAGGCGCTCCTGGTGGCCTACCACAAGTCGCCCGGCGCCTTCGAGAAGGCCCGCGCGGAGCTGGACCGCAAGAGCGGCCACGTGACCATCTGGGCCGTGGAGATTGACGACGACGGCGCTCCCATCGGGGAGTTCGAGCACACCCCGGAGGGGTTCGGCCGCATTGCTGCCAGCACCGCCCGCCAGATCATCCTGCAGCGGCTGCGCGACGTCGAGGACGACAACGTCCTGGGCGAATTCAAGGGCCGCGAAGGCGAACTGGTGTCCGGAACCATCCAGCAGGGCCACAACCCGCACATGGTCCAGGTCAACCTCGGCACCGTGGAAGCGCTCCTGCCCCCGCCCGAACAGGTTCCGGGGGAGAAGTACATCCACGGCAACCGCCTGCGCGCCCTGGTCATCGATGTCCACCGAGGCAACAAGGGACCGTCGGTGACGCTTTCCCGGTCCCACCCGGGACTGGTCCGGAAACTCTTCGAACTGGAAGTACCGGAAATCGCCGACCGCTCCGTGGAGATCGTGGCACTGGCCCGCGAAGCAGGCCACCGCACCAAGATTGCCGTCAAGGCCAACACCCCTGGCATCAACGCCAAGGGTGCCTGCATTGGTGAAATGGGGTCACGCGTCCGGGCAGTGATGACCGAACTCAATGACGAAAAGATCGACATCGTCGATTTCAGCGAGAATCCGGCTACCTTCATCGCCAGTGCGCTGTCCCCGTCGCGAGTGAATTCGGTCACTATCACCGACGAAGCCACCCGTTCCGCCCGCGTGGTGGTTCCCGATTACCAGCTTTCACTGGCCATCGGCAAGGAGGGCCAGAACGCGCGCCTTGCGGCCAAGCTCACCGGCTGGCGCATCGACATCGTTTCCGACGCCGCAACGGCACGCGAAAACTAGCTGCCCGGCCAGGGGCGGATCAGCTGCCAGCCAAGGGCTGCCACGCCGGAACCGCAGCGGGGTTTCGGGCAGAACGGCCTGTAGGGGCTAGAATAATAGAGGCCGCGTCCAACGGCCGGCAGTTGTGCGCCCTGAGCGTGCCTCCTTTCGCTGGAAAAGCGGAGGTAAGGCATGCCGGGGCTGGCAGATATGAACGTCAGGAAGATGACCGTGACAGTGCTTCACAACGGGAATCAACCGGAACGTACCTGCATCGGCTGCCGGAAGAAGGGCAAGCGGAATGAATTACTCCGGCTCGTCGCTGAAGGCAGTGGATCATCCGCTGTCCTGGTGGATGAACGACGCCGGATGGCTGGCCGGGGTGCATGGCTGCACCCCAGCGAACCGTGCCTGGCTCTGGCGATCAAACGGCGGGCTTTCGGACGTGCCCTTGCGGGTGCAACCGGAACCGCGGCCGTCGAAGACTGGATTAAGCCGGGCACGAAAGTTGCAGCCACGGCAACTGCAACACCAACCGTCCAACCTGAAAGCGGGTCAGAAATCTGATGGAAACCCGATGAGTTCCCAGCGATGAGTGCGCAACGATGACAACTTTGTTGCGCTCTGCAATGGGCCCTTTTGCAGCAATTGCGGCTTGGGCCCGCAGTAAGAAGTAGACGGTTCGTGCCTGGCTCGGTGCGGACCGAGACAGGAGAAATGTGGCCAAGGTCCGCGTACACGAGCTCGCCAAAGAGCTCGGTATTACTTCCAAAGATGCAGTGACAAAACTGCAGGAACTGGGCGAATTCGTTCGCTCCGCCTCTTCCACCATTGAGGCCCCCGTTGTGCGTAAACTGCGCAACGCCTTCCCCGATGCTGCTGCCAAGGCATCAGCACTGGCCGCCGCGCCCAAGGCAACCGCTCCCGCGGCAGAGGCGCGTCCTTCAACCCCCGCGCCCGGTCCGGCAGCTCCGAAGGCTCCGGCCCCCAAGGCACAGGCACCTGCCCCCGCAGCTCCGGCTGCACCGGCACCCGCCGCCCCTGCCGCGCCGGCAGCCAACG
>NZ_JBNHFF010000108.1:0-10678 GCF_059089965.1 Arthrobacter sp. SPT-J7 | reverse complement strand
CCCCATCTTGCCCCGACGAAAGTTCTCTTACGTGCGCCGACTACTAGCAATCCTTCTTCCAGCCCTGCTGCTGTTGACCGCCTGCGGCGGTTCAACCGCAGAGCCGGAACCCACCAGCAAGTCCGCTGGCGAGACTGCGAAGTTCGACTCCCTCAAACTGACCGACAACGGGGACAAAAAAGCTCCCGGTGTGGAGTTCAGCAAGCCGCTGGAAGTGGCAGAACCCACTATCAAAGTGGTTACCGAGGGCGACGGCGAAACAGTGAAGGCGAACCAGATTGCCAACATCTCCATCCTCGCCCTGAACGGTACGGACGGATCCACCCTCGAGGACACGTTCCCCAGTGAGCCAGAGCCCCTGGAACTCAACGAGGAATTGAAGACCGGCAGCGAGGTCATCTACAACGCGTTTGTGGGCGCCAAGGTAGGTTCCAGCCTTGCACTTGCCGTTCCAGGCCAAGCCGCTGCTGCCGGCGGCGAAGCCCAGCCTACACAGCTGCTGGTGATCAAGGTCCTTTCCGCTTCCGACGTAACCCCTGTGCTTGAGAAGCCCGAAGGTGAGACCGTCACCCCGCCGGCCGGCCTGCCCACCGTCACTGAGAAAGACGGCATCCCCGAAATCTCCGTCGAAGGTGTTGCGGCTCCCACCGCGCTCGTCTCCCAGGACCTCATCAAGGGTAACGGCGCCACCGTCAAGGAGACCGATACGCTCACCGTGAACTATGTGGGCGTCAACTTGGTGGGCGGAACCAAGTTTGATTCGAGCTTCGACCGTGGCGAACCTGCTTCCTTCCCGCTCACAGGCGTCATCAAGGGCTGGACCCAGGGCCTCGCGGGCAAGACCGTAGGCTCCCGCGTCCTGCTGGTCATCCCCAAGGACCTCGCCTACGGCGACGCCGGCCAGGGCGAAGCCAAGGGCGATCTTGTCTTCGTAGTGGACATCCTCGGAGCCAAGTAGCAACAATGGCAACAGGCCCGGCCCCCGCCGCGGCATGCAAGCAGCACACCATCTATAGGACACCAAGGAGCACCATGTCTTTTGGACAGCGGGAATTTGACCGCCAGAAGCCCGAAATCGACTTCCCCGAGGGCGACGTTCCCACGGAACTCGTTATCACCGACCTCATCGAGGGGGACGGCCGCGAAGCCAAGGCCGGCGACACCGTTTCCACCCACTACGTCGGAGTTGCCTGGTCCACAGGCGAAGAATTTGATGCCTCATGGGGCCGCGGCGCCCCCCTGGACTTCCGCGTGGGCGTCGGACAGGTCATCCAGGGCTGGGACCAGGGCCTCCTGGGGATGAAGGTAGGCGGGCGCCGCCGCCTCGAGATCCCTTCCGAGCTTGCCTACGGTTCCCGTGGCGCCGGTGGAGCCATTGCACCCAACGAAGCCCTGATCTTCGTGGTTGACCTTGTGGGCGTTCGCTGACCCCAGCTGCACCACATCGCTGCGGAGCGCGGCAGCAATCGGACCATCACATCCTGTTGCTGCCGCGCTTCCTGCGTTAGGGCGTGGAGTTTAGTAATCTAACGAGGGTGCCCGCATCCCGTACTGAACGCCTCCTGAATCTGCTGATCTCTCTGCTCAACACGAGGTACGGCCTGCGCCGGAACGAACTGCGCGAAACGATCTACCGCGACACCCCGGGTAACGAGGCGTCCTTCGGACGCATGTTTGAACGGGACAAAAGTGATCTTCGCAAGTTCGGGTTCGACGTCGAAACGCTGACGGACATGGGTTGGAGCGAGGACGATCCTGCTACGACCCGCTATCGGATCGGCAAGGAATCCAACCGCCTGCCGGACGTCCAGCTCGGTCCGGAGGAGTGGACGGTACTTCTCCTGGCCTCCCAGCTGTGGGAGCGCGCAGCGTTGGGCGCAGCCGCCCAAAGCGCATTGCGGAAGCTCCAGGCGTCCGGCGCAATGGCTGACGTCCAATTGCCCGCGGGCGTCCAGCCCAGGATCAAACCCGCGGGGCAGGCCTTCGACGACCTTGTTGCCGCGATGCACGCCAAGCACCCCGTCACGTTCTCCTATCTTGCAGGCAGTACGGGAACTGAGGAACAGCGGACAGTTGAGCCCTGGGGGCTCGGAAGCCGGTTCGGGCACTGGTACCTTGCCGGCTATGACAGGGTCCGGAAGGCACCCCGCCATTTCCGCCTCTCCCGCTTCACCAGCGCGGTGACCACCCTCGAGCGGCAGCAGTTTACGCCGCCACGCGACTTTAACATCAGGCAGGAACTGGACAGCCTGCCGGAGCTCCCGCTGCGCACCGCCGTCGTGGACGTCCGAAAAGAACGGCTGCTGGCGCTGCGCCGCCGCGCTGTGGCGCAGGACTCTTCACTGGAAGATGCACAGGGCAGCGGCGCCGCAGAACCACCCGAAGCGGGCTACGAGCGGATCAGCCTGCAGTACCGGGACCCTGAAGTCCTGGCCGAAGAGCTCGCTTCCTACGGCCCTGACGCTCTGGCAGTGGCTCCCGCCGAACTTGCCGACTCCGTCCGGCGCAGGCTTCGCGCCGCAGCAAAGTTCAGCGCCGCGCCTGTCCCCAGATATCGGTTCGCCAGCACTCCCTCGCGGCCCGTCCGCGCGCGCACCTCGGAGGACCAGCTCAAGCGGATGCTCCAGCTGGTGCCCTTTCTGGTGCACAACCAGGGCCTGCATATCCAGGACGTCGCAAACCGCTTCGGCATCAGCAGGAAGGAACTGGAGGACGATCTGCAAATCCTGATCTGTTCAGGCCTTCCGGAGGGATATCCCGATGACCTGCTGGACATCCAGTGGGAGGATGACCACGTCTTCATCTCCCAGGATCTTGACCTCACCAAACCCGTCCGCTTCACCGTCGAAGAAGCATGCGCCCTCCTAACCGGACTGGAGTCGCTCAACGGGCTGCCGGAGGTAGCAGAGCACGGCGCCCTGGAATCAGTGACGCTCAAGCTCCTGGCGGCCGCCGGTGAGGAGGGGCTCCGGGCAGCTTCACTTGCCGGGCCGGAAATGGCACCGGCAGATGCCGCAACGCATGCCACAGTACGGCGAGCCATCGAGTCGGGATCCCAGCTGCGCCTGACGTACCTGGCCCCGCAGCGGGACAGCGTCTCGGAGCGGGACGTCGACCCGCTCCGCCTCTACTCGCTGGACAACATCTGGTACTTCGAGGCCTACTGCCATTCCGTGGAAGGGCTGCGGAACTTCCGGCTGGACCGCGTCCAGGACCTCCACCCGAACGGCAGGCCGGTGCCGGCCGGAACAACCCCCGCCGAGGGGGTTCCGGCGAAGCTCTTCACGGCCAGGGACGACGACACGATCGTCACCGTCCACCTCACCCGGCAGGGAAGGGGGCTGGCTGACGACTATTACGCCGAACGTACGGCCGAGCTCGACGACGGCGGGCTGGTGGCTGACATCCGGTTCGGCAACACCGCGTGGCTTCCGATGTTCGTGGCCCAGCATGGTGGCTCCGCCCGCATCCTGGCGCCGACGGAGCTGGCCGACGCGGCCCGCACATGGCTGGCGGCGTCCCTGGCCAGGTACGGCGGCTAGACTTCACAGCATGCCTTGGTGGTCGTGGATCCTGATATGGGTAGCGCTCGTTGCGCTCTCGCTGCTCCTCTATGTCTTTTTGGGCATCCGGCTGTTCCGCCAATTCATGGCCACCCTTAAGGATTTGGGGGCAGCTGGTGAAAAACTGGGGCATTTGGGCCCCATCGACCAGCCGGACTCGCCCCCGGATCGAACGAGGCCGCAGCCCGGTTCCGCAGTTTTTGCCTCCCCGACCGTCATGCGACATGATTACGAGGCATCCAAGTCGTCCCGATGGGAAGAACGCCGCCTCAAACGAGTGCAGCGCAAGACGGACCGGGGTCAGCCGCAGGCGCTCGGCGATCTGGACTTCACATAGAAGTAAAATGTATTCAGACGAAAGGATTTCCCGTGGGAAGACTGTTTGATGGCCCCTGGCCCATCGTAATTATCATCGTTGTTGCTCTGCTTCTTTTTGCCGCGCCCAAACTTCCGGCCATGGCACGCAGCCTCGGCCAGTCCATGCGGATCATCAAATCCGAGGTCAAGGAAATGAAGAACGACGGCAAGACCGACACCTCTGATGCATCCGGTCCTGTGGAAGGCACCATCGTCAACCACCCCAAGGCGAAGCCCGGCGAGTCGACAGACGGCACTGACGTTCCGCCGTCGAACCGCGCCTGACCCCAGTGGCACTGTCGCGGGCCCGTAAAGCCAACCCAGAGGGGCGGATGGCTCTTTGGGACCACCTCAAAGAGCTGAAAAACCGGCTGATTAAGTCGGCTATCGGCGTCGTCGTTGGCGGCATTGGAGGCTGGATACTTTACGATCCGTTGCTTAAGGCGCTGGCCGATCCGGTCAACAGCATCTCCCAGCAAACCGGCGGGCTCTCGGCGATCAACTTCGGAACCATCGCCTCGCCGTTTGACTTCAAGCTCCAGATGTCGCTCCTCATCGGGGTGGTCATTTCCAGCCCTGTCTGGATCTACCAGCTGTGGGCTTTCATCACCCCGGGCCTGACCTCCAAGGAGCGTCGTTACACACTGGGGTACATGGCTGCTGCCGTCCCGTTGTTCCTCGCCGGCATCTGGGCGGGATGGCTCGTGGTGCCACAGGTGGTCCGGGCACTCACGCAATTCACACCTGACGGCTCCTCCAGCGTGATTGATGCGCGCACCTACATCGAGTTCGTCACGCGGATGGTCCTGGTGCTGGGAATCGCCTTCCTGGTCCCTGTGGTGCTGGTGGGCATCAACATGGCCGGCGTCATCTCCGGTCAAACCATCCTTAAGGCCTGGCGGATCACCGTGTTCCTGGTGTTTGTGCTGGCGGCCATAGCGGCGCCGGGTGCCGATGCCATCTCCATGTTCATGCTCGCAGGCCCGTTGCTGGTGCTCTTTTTCGCAGCCATCGGGATCTGCCTGATGAATGACAAGCGCCGGGAGCGCCGGCAGGCAAAGCGCTTGGCAGAAACTGATGCCACAGCAGATATCGCCACCCCGGGAAGTGAGCTGAAGAACCTCTAGGCTCCTATTAGGCTTGGTGTATGTCCTCCAACGACGGTTCGTTACAGCCCAGGCCATTCTCTACCGGTCCCAGCGATCCCGAAGAGCTTTCCCCGGCCGAGAGGTACCGCGCCAGCGCTGAACGAAGGGCAGAGGCGGCCACATACCTCGGTGCTTTCTCCCGCACCCTGGACTTTGAGCTCGATGACTTCCAGCGGCAGGCCTGCCGTTCCCTCCAGGAGGGCAGGGGCGTGCTGGTTGCAGCCCCTACCGGGGCAGGAAAAACCATTGTTGGCGAATTCGCAATCTACCTTGCCCTCCAACGGGGCCTGAAGGCCTTTTACACCACGCCCATCAAGGCGTTGAGCAACCAGAAGTTCACTGAGCTCAGCGACAAGTATGGAGCAGACAGCGTGGGCCTGCTGACCGGTGACACCAGCATCAACGGTGATGCTCCCGTGGTGGTGATGACCACGGAAGTCCTGCGCAACATGCTCTACGCCGATTCGGCGACCCTTGGCGACCTGGGCTACGTGGTGATGGATGAAGTGCACTACCTTGCTGACCGCTTCCGCGGCGCCGTCTGGGAAGAGGTCATCATCCACCTCCCCAGCGAAGTGCAGGTGGCCTCCCTTAGCGCCACAGTCTCCAACGCCGAGGAATTCGGCGCGTGGCTTGATACCGTCCGTGGCGACACGGACATCATTGTGTCCGAGCACCGGCCGGTGCCGCTGTGGCAGCACGTCATGGTGGGCCGCCAGATCATGGACCTTTTTGCCGGGGAAACCACCTTCGATGAAATCGCTCCACCAGTGGATTCGGACGAGGCTCAAGAGAATTCGAGCAAGGACAGGGCGAAGAGCCGGGGTTTCGACGTGAACCCTGACCTCCTCACCGTTGCCCGAAGCGAAAGCATGCAGAGCTTCCGGGCCAGGTCTGCGCCCAACGGCCGCGGCCAGCGCGGCAGGCGCGGGAACGACCGGCCGGGCCGGGGCGGAGACGAGCGGGGAGTGCGCCCTGCCAGCCGGCCGCAGGTGATCGCAAGCCTTGACCGCATGGACCTCCTGCCCGCCATCACCTTCATCTTCTCCCGGGCCGGTTGTGACGCTGCCGTTGCCCAGTGCGTCGGTTCCGGGCTGTGGCTGACGACGGAGAAGGAGCAGCGGATCATCGCGGAGCGCGTGGACGAGGCTGGCCATGACATTCCCCCGGATGATTTGGACGTTCTGGGCTTCTGGACCTGGCGAGACGGCCTGCTTCGGGGTTTCGCGGCCCACCATGCCGGGATGCTGCCCACCTTCAAGGAGGTGGTGGAGAAGCTATTCGCGGACGGCCTGGTGAAGGCTGTATTCGCCACCGAGACACTTGCCCTCGGCGTCAACATGCCGGCCCGCTCCGTTGTGCTCGAAAAGCTGGACAAGTTCAACGGTGAGGCGCACGTGGACATTACTGCCGGTGAGTACACGCAGCTGACCGGACGCGCAGGCCGCCGGGGCATCGACGTCGAAGGCCACGCCGTGGTGCTGTGGCAGCCGGGTACGGACCCGACGGCGGTTGCCGGCCTTGCTTCACGGCGTACCTACCCCCTGAATTCCAGCTTCCGGCCCACGTACAACATGAGCATCAACCTCCTGGCCCAGTTCGGCCGGGTGAGGGCCCGCGAGATCCTGGAGTCCTCCTTCGCACAGTTCCAGGCGGACCGCTCGGTGGTCGGCCTGGCGCGGCAGGTCCGGAGCCGTGAGGAATCGCTGGCCGGCTATGCGAAATCCATGACCTGCCACCTCGGGGACTTCACGGAGTACGCTCGGTTGCGCCGGGAGCTTTCCGACGCCGAAAACGCCACCTCCCGTACGAAGTCACGGGCCCGGAAGTCGCTTAGCGATGATTCGCTGGCGCGTCTGCTTCCGGGTGACGTTGTGCACGTTCCGGGCGGGCGGGCCCCTGGCCCCGCAATAGTGCTGAGTTCGGACCACAGCAGCCGGGAGCCCCGTCCCGCGGTGCTGACGCTGGACAACCAGCTGCGACGCATTGGGACCGATGACCTGGAAGGTCCCATCGCACCGGTCACGCGCATCCGCATCCCCAAGTCCTTCAACGCCAAGGTTCCCAAGTCCCGTCGGGACCTCGCATCCTCGGCCCGGAACGCACTGCGGGAAAACCGCCCGCCTGCCCCCGGCAACAACCGCAACAACGACTTCGGCCTCGCCACCGCCCTGCCGAACCAGGAAAAGCGCATCGCCGATCTTCGACGCGCGCTCCGCGCCCATCCCTGCCACGGGTGCAGCGAACGGGAGGACCACGCGCGCTGGTCCGAACGCTGGTGGAAGCTACGACGGGAAACGGATGGGCTGGTCCGGCAGATCCAGGGCCGCACCAACACCATCGCCAAGACGTTCGACCGGGTCTGCGACGTCCTGTCCTCCTACGGTTACCTCGAACCGACCACCGACGGCAGGCTGGTCATTAGTTCCGACGGGCAGAGGCTGCGGCGGATTTACGGCGAGAAGGACCTGCTGATTTCCCAGTCGCTCCGGCTTGGCGCCTTCGCGGATCTTGACGCTGCGGAAGTCGCGGCCCTTGCCAGCGTCCTGGTGTACCAGGCCAAGCGCGAGGACCGGGGGCTGCGCCCGCGGATGCCCAGCGTCTCCCTGGAGACCTCGGTGGACATCGTCGTGCGCGAATGGTCCGCCTTGGAGGATACAGAAGAGGAGTACAAGCTTCCGTTGACCGGCGAACCCGAACTGGGCCTGGTGTGGCCGATCTACAAGTGGGCGCGGGGCCGGCACCTGCAGGACGTCCTGAGCGGTACCGACCTTGCGGCAGGCGACTTTGTCCGCTGGGTGAAGCAGGTAGTTGACCTGCTGGACCAGCTCGCGAAGATTCCTGGCCTGGATCCCCGCCTCGCACGCCTTTGCTCGGACGCCATCTCGCTGATCCGCCGCGGCGTCGTGGCCTACTCTTCCATTCTCTGACCTACCGCCCGCTGCTGCCGGCCGTCCTATCTCCAGGAGTACTGCTTACCTATGCCCCATTCCGAAGACCTGCCCGCATCCCGTGCCAAGACCAGCCCGGTACTTTATCGCAACGGTTCTGTCTACACAGCCGCCGATCCCTTCGCCACCGCCATGCTTGTGGACGGAGACACGGTGGCGTGGGTGGGCTCCGAACAGGCAGCTACTTCCATCGCGGATAGCTCCATGGACATCATCGACCTCCGCGGCGCCCTGGTTGCCCCCGGTTTCGTGGACTCCCACATGCATCTGACGGAAACAGGAATGGCCTTGGATTCCTTGGCGCTGCAACAGATCAGCTCGGCGCGTGAGCTTTTGGACGCTGTTGCCGCTGCGCCCGGTAACGGTCCGGTCCTAGGCCACGGCTGGGATGAGACAATGTGGGCCGATGCCACCCTGCCGAGCGCCGAGGAACTGGAGCGGGCTTCGGGAGGCCGCCCGGTGTACCTCTCCCGCGTCGACGTCCACTCAGCCTTGGTCTCTGCGTCCCTGGCAGGCTCGGCGGGCCTTCGCGGCCTTGATGGTTTCGACGGCGGGCCGAGGGTTCGGCGGGCCGCCCACGCAGCAGCACGGCAGGCGACCCGCCGGCTCCCCGAAGAGGTGCTCCGCCGGCACCAGCGACGGGCCCTCACCGAGGCAGCCGCCAACGGTTACGTTGCCGTGGCGGAGATCGGGGCTCCGCACCTAGGGGGTACCACCGATCTCAGGCTGGCAGGAAGCTGGAACAGCAACAACGGGGGAGTGCCGGCGCCTGAGGTACTGCCGTATTGGGGCGAATTGGCGTCGTCGGAAGATCATGCCCGCAGCATTCTCGATCAACTAGGGGTCGGCGTCCGGGGCCTTGCCGGCGACCTGAACATCGACGGCTCCATAGGATCACGGACGGCGGCACTGAGGTCCGGCTACAGCGACGCCCCTGACGAGTCCGGCAGCCTGTACCTGAGCGTGGAGGAGGCAGCAGCCCATCTTGCCGCCTGTTCCCTCGTGGGAATCCAGGGCGGATTCCACGTGATTGGGGACGCGGGGCTCGACGCCGCACTGAAAGCGTTGGAGCTGGCGGCCTCCGAGGTAGGGGAGCAGCGGGTCCGGGCGGCAGGCCACCGGTTTGAGCACGTGGAGATGGTGGATGCAGCAGCCATTGCAACACTGGCCCGCTACTCCGTGACGGTGAGTGCCCAGCCCGCGTTCGATGCCGCCTGGGGAGGCCCCGGAGGACTGTATGAGAAGCGGCTGGGGGAGCGGAGCAGGCCCATGAATCCCTTTGCCAGCCTCTACTCTGCCGGAGTTCCCGTGTGCTTTGGCAGTGACAGCCCCGTGACGCCGCTGCGCCCCTGGTCCAGCGTCCGGGCCTGCCTGGAGCACCACAATGAAGATGAGCGGATCTCGGCGCGCGCAGCTTTCCTGGGCCACACCCGGGCCGGATGGCGGGCAGCGAAGTATCACCATCCCATGGCGGGCCAGCTCGTCCCCGGAGCTCCGGCCAGCTTCGCCGTCTGGGAAGTCCAGGAACTGATGGTCCAGGTGGCCGACGGCAGGGTTCAGTCCTGGAGCACCGATCCGAGGGCCCGGACGCCATTGCTGCCTGCGCTGGACACCGGCTCTGATCCGGTTTGCCTGCAGACTGTAAGGGACGGTTCCGAGCTGCACGCCAGCCCCGCCCTGCGTTCCTGACCTACGTTCCTGGCCCCCGCACCGCCCGCCCTATAATGGGTAGCTGCGCCTGCCAGCGATTTCGCTCGTCCGCGGGTGCACCGACCGTTCCCACCAGGAAGGCTCTCTGTGCGCGTCCTTACCATCATCCCTACCTACAACGAGCTGGAATCGCTGCCCATCACCCTGCAGCGGCTCCGAGTAGCCGTACCGGCCTCGGACGTGCTGGTAGTGGACGACAACAGCCCTGACGGCACCGGCCGGCTGGCCGACGGGATTGCAGCCGAGGACGCCCAGGTGCACGTCCTGCACCGCAAGGGCAAGGAAGGGCTGGGCGCCGCCTACATTGCCGGGTTCAAGTGGGGCCTGGACGCCGGATACGACGTGCTGGTGGAGATGGACGCGGACGGTTCCCACCAGCCCGAACAGCTGCCCCAGCTCCTCGAGGCCATCGACCAAGGTGCTGACCTTGCGATGGGTTCGCGCTGGGTCCCCGGCGGAAGCGTGGTGAACTGGCCGCTGTACCGGCAGGCCATCTCGCGGGTGGGAAGCACCTATGCCCGCCTCATGTTGGGCCTGAAGATTAAAGACGTCACGGGCGGCTACCGCGCGTTCCGCAGGACCACCCTTGAAAAGCTCAACCTGGACCAGGTGGACTCGGTGGGCTACGGCTTCCAGGTTGACCTCGCCTGGCGGGTTTCCCGCATGGGCCTGCGGATCGAGGAACGGCCCATTACTTTTGTGGAGCGCGAACTCGGCGCCTCCAAAATGAGCGGCAACATTGTGGTGGAGGCAATGATCAACGTCACGAAGTGGGGGCTCCAGGCCCGCTGGAACACCCTCACCCGCAGGAAGTCGCCGGCCCAGCCGTAACTCATGCTCCGCATGCCTGCCGCGAAAAAGCGGCAGCTCGGAAAACAAGGGCCGTCCCCCACAGAATGGGGGACGGCCCTTGTTGCTTTTCGAGATGCTAGGCGGAGCGGCGCTCTCC
>NZ_JBNHFF010000107.1:0-10714 GCF_059089965.1 Arthrobacter sp. SPT-J7 | reverse complement strand
GGACTCAACCCACTCGGCGGTCTCTTCCGGATCACGATCAGGCAGCTGGTTAGTCAACCCGCTGAGGATATGGGAGGTATCTTCTCCTGCAGCCACGGCGGCCTCTTTTCATCGTTGAATGGTTTTTGCATTTTCGTAGTGTGAGAAAACTTTATTGCTATACGAGATTACCGAGAGGCGGGTGGGCGGTCAACAAACCGCCCCTGCTGCGCCGCTCCAGGCGGCCCGCCTCTGCGACCGAACCAATTATGACCGGGACGGCTCCCGCGGCTGCTTGACCATGAGTGACTCAAGTCATACTCTTATTCCACCATTCAACATCTTCATTCCGTGATGTGGAAAACGGCAGTGATCGCAGATCCGAGCTCACCACCGCGGAAAACCTGGAACCGGAGATCCCTATGCAGACCCCTCCACCGGTGGGCGTTGATACGGCTCCTGACCTGACAGCGCAGTCAGAATCTTCCGCCCACACCGCCGTGGGCGTTGAAGCACTTTGCGAGTCAGCAAGCGCAGCATCAGGCCAGGCCATCAGCCCAACCCTCTACAACGCAGACCTTGCCCCCACCAAACGTGCCGGCCGAAGCTGGTCCGGCTACAGCATCTTCACCCTTTGGGCCAACGATGTCCACAGCCTCGGCAACTATGCCTTCGCCATCGGGCTGTTCGCCTTGGGGCTCGGCGGCTGGCAGATCCTTCTCGCCCTCGGCATCGGAGCGGCTTTGCTCTTCGGCCTCCTGAACCTTTCCGGATTCATGGGCGTCAAGACCGGCGTTCCGTTCCCGGTCATGAGCCGAATCAGCTTTGGCATCCGCGGGGCCCAGATTGCCAGCCTGCTCCGCGGAGCGGTCGCCGTTGCCTGGTTCGGCATCCAGACCTACCTTGCCTCCGTGGTCTTCCGCGTGATGCTCGTGGCAATGTTCCCGTCCCTCGGCGGCCTGGACAAGGACTCCATTCTTGGACTGTCCACCCTGGGCTGGATCGCCTTTGTCATCCTTTGGGTGGTCCAGCTGGTCATCGTCAGCTTCGGCATGGAGATGATCCGCAAGTACGAGGCCTTCGCCGGCCCGATCATCCTGGCCACCATGGCAGCCATCGCCGTTTGGATCTTCATCGAAGCCGGCGGCGCCATCGCCTGGTCCTCGGACAACGCCCTCGAAGGGCCCGAGATGTGGCTTACCATCTTCGCCGGCGGTGCCTTGTGGGTCTCCATCTACGGCACGTTCGTCCTGAACTTCTGCGACTTCACCCGCTCCGCCGTCTCCAAGAAGGCGGTGGTCCGCGGAAACTTCTGGGGCATCCCCATCAACATGCTCGTCTTCGGCGCCATTGTTGTGGTCATGGCCGGCGGGCAATTCAAAATCAACGGCACCATCATCGAAAGCCCCTCGGACATCGTCCAGACGATTCCCAACACGCTTTTCCTTGTGCTGGCCTGCCTCGCCCTGCTGATCCTGACCATCGCGGTCAACCTCATGGCCAACTTCGTCGCGCCTGTCTACGCCCTGACCAACCTGTTCCCCAAGCGGCTGAACTTCCGTAAGGCGGCCATCGTCAGCGCGGTCATCGGCCTGGTCATCCTGCCGTGGAACCTCTACAACAACCCGCTGGTGATCGTGTACTTCCTGGGCGGCCTGGGTGCCCTGCTCGGCCCCCTGTTCGGCGTGGTGATGGCTGATTACTGGCTGATCCGGCGCGGCAAGGTCAATGTCCCCGAGTTGTACACCGCCTCCGAGGCCGGAACGTACTACTACCGCAACGGTGTCAACCCGAGGGCGATCATCGCCATGGTGCCGGCGGCCGTCGTCGCACTCCTTATTGCTTTCGTCCCGGCACTGGCCTCGGCAGCACCCTTCGCATGGTTCTTCGCCGCCGGCATCGCAGCGGTGGTGTATTTCTCCATTGCGGACCGGTCCCAGCGGCTGGAAGACCGCGACGGCGAGGCCATCGCCGTCGCCAGCACCCACTGAGCCAGCACCACTGAGTAAGGAAATCCCAATGCGCATACTCGTTGCGAACGTCAACACCACCGAGTCCATGACCCGCTCCATCGCCGCGCAGGCACGCAGCATTGCGGCGCCCGGAACGGAAATCGTGGGGATAACGCCGCGCTTCGGTGCCGACTCCTGCGAAGGCAACTTCGAAAGCTATCTTGCAGCCATCGCCGTGATGGACGCGGTGACCCACTACCCGGAGCCGTTCGACGCCGTCGTCCAGGCCGGTTATGGCGAGCACGGACGGGAGGGACTGCAGGAGCTGCTGGACGTTCCGGTGGTGGACATCACCGAGGCAGCGGCCAGCACCGCCATGTTCC
The DNA here is from genome assembly GCF_059089965.1 of Arthrobacter sp. SPT-J7. NCBI lineage: Bacteria > Bacillati > Actinomycetota > Actinomycetes > Micrococcales > Micrococcaceae > Arthrobacter > Arthrobacter sp. SPT-J7. The sequence goes on along the minus strand of NZ_JBNHFF010000107.1, from coordinate 8,400 downwards.
TGGGCCACAAGTACTCGGTGGTCACCACCCTGGACCGGACCGTTCCGCTCATCGAGGACCGGCTCAAGCTGGCGGGCCTGGACGCCCGCTGCGCCTCGGTCCGGGCCAGCGGCATGGCCGTTCTGGAACTCGAGGAGGAGCCGGAACGCGCGGTGGAGGCCATCATCAACCAAGCCATGCTCGCCGTAACCCAGGACAAGGCGGAGGTGATTGTGCTCGGGTGCGGCGGGATGGCAGGCCTGGACGAGCAGATCCGGCAGCGCGCAGGAGTGCCGGTGGTGGATGGTGTGGCATCAGCCGTCGCGATCGCCGAATCCCTGGTCCGCATGCGACTGTCCACATCCAAAGTCCGGACCTACGCTGCACCGCGGCCCAAGACCGTCATAGGCTGGCCGCTGAACAGCACGGACGTGCCGGCGTCCCTTTAGGCGGCTCCCTTCAGGCGTGGCGGCTCCATCGGCAGTACAGGAGAAAATTGTGAACCAACCCCAACAGCCCGGGCGTGTCGCCGTGGTTACCGGAGCGGGTTCCGGAATCGGCAGGGCCGTGGCTCGCCTGCTCCTTGCCGATGGTTACGCCGTCGCCCTCGCCGGGCGGCGCGAGGCGCAACTTGTTGAGACAGCAGGCGGAAACGGGCACGCGCTTCCGGTCACGTGCGACGTCACCCGGCCCGACGACGTCGAGCACCTTTTCGAGGCCGTCCGCCGGCGGTGGGAGCGGGTGGACCTGCTGTTCAACAACGCCGGCGTGTTCGGGCCGGCCGCGAGCGTGGACGAGATCTCGCTGGAGGATTGGGATGCCACGGTGGCGGTGAACCTCACCGGCTCCATGCTGTGCGCTGGGGCAGCCGTCCGGGCCATGAAGGCGCAGGAACCCCAGGGCGGACGGATCATCAACAACGGATCCATCTCCGCCCACTCGCCCCGGCCCCGGACAGTGGCGTACGCCGTCACCAAGCACGCGATGACGGGCCTCACCAAAAGCATTGAGCTGGACGGGCGGGGCTTCGGGATCACGTGCGGGCAGATCGACATCGGCAACACGGCTACGGAGATCATGGACACCATCGGGGTGGGCGAGGGCGCGCTCCAGGCAGACGGCAGCCGCCGGGTTGAACCCACTTTTCCTGTTGAGGATGCTGCCCGTGCGGTCCTGATGATGGCCAACATGCCTCCGACGGCCAGTGTTGGGTCAGTGGTGGTGACCGCAGCCGGCATGCCCTTCATCGGCCGCGGCTGACCTTTTGGGCAAAACCCGGAGAGGGTGGGCTAAAGGGGGAGCAGGGCTGAGAGGTCTGCGCGCAGGCCGGAAGCGGCCACCCTGCCTGCAGCGACTGCCTCCGCCCAGCTCAACTGGCCGGTCACCATCCCCAGCCAGGTGGCGGCGTCGCACTCAATCACGTTGGGAGGCGTTCCGCGGGTATGCCGCGGCCCCTCCACGCATTGGGTGACGCCGAAGGGCGGGACCCGTACCTCCACCGAATTACCCGGCGCCCGTGCAGTGACTTCCTCCAACGTGTACCGCACGGCAGTGGCCAGGGTGGCCCGTGGAACCGGAGCGTCCAACGACAGCTCCGCGGCTTTCCGCCACGCCTCCACCGCTGCGGCGCCTTCTTCAACGTCGATGCGACGGCGGGCTACTGGCATGTTTCCGGCTTCCTTCAGGTTGGGTGCAGTGGCAAAGGCAATCAGAGTATCGCGGACAGTCGGAGGGACGGAACCGCGGCCGAGGCGCCGGTAGCATCGGAAGCACCATCGTCTGAACAGAACGGAGTTACCCGTGCGCGAGCTCCAGCGCGAACTTCAGGGCCAGGGCATTCCGTTCCTCTCGGAAGCAGAGGAAGGAACCACCGGGCCGGCAAGCTTCGTCGTGGTGGATCCGGACGGCAATCCGGTGATTGTGGACCAGCACGTCTGAACCGGCCACCTCAGGTGGAGAGAGCCGGCGCTCAGTCCAGGAGCGCCGAAACTGCCGGGCCAAGACGGATCTGCCCCACCGGGCGGCCGCCGCCCAGCACCGGTTCCACCACTTTCTCTAGGACGCTCGCAACCCCTGGAATTTCCACGGCGCCAGCGGCCGCGAGAAGGGTCAGGGCCACCAGTGAGGTGGCCCGGACATTCCCGTCCAATATTTTGACAGCCACGGAGACACCCTGCGGGGTGGCCATGGCTAAGACGCCTTCGGCACCAACCTTCGCGATGATCTCCAGCTCGTCCATCACCAGGGTGTTGGCCTCCCCACGGCCCTGCACCGCCCACGGGTAGTCCAGCATCGACGTTGCGATGGTGGCCGCCCGGGCGTTGAAGCTCTGGTCGCCGGGCGCCTTGGCCAACTGCGAGAAGCCCCGCGCCAGGCCTTTGAGCGAAACTGCGGCCACGGGCGCGCCGCAACCGTCGATTCCCAAGTGGGCGATCTTTTCGTCCGTGTACTCCTCGATGACGGTGCGGACCCGCTGCTGCAGCGGATGGTTGGGCTCAAGGTAGCTGTGGGTATCCCAGCCGTTCTCGGTACATGCCCAGAGGAAAGCCGCGTGCTTGCCGGAACAGTTGAAGGCCAGCCTCGTTTTTCCGCGTTCGGAGCGCACAAGCCAGTTGCGTGCGGTTTCATCCTGCGGCCATGCCTCCGGGCACTGCAGCTGGTCTTCCCGCACGCCGGCCGCCTTGAGCATCCCGGACACCACGTCCATATGGTCCAGTGAACCCACATGGCTCGCGCAGGCCAAGGCGACCTGGGCGGCGCGGAGGGGCACGCCCGACTGCATAGAGGCCAGCGCCTGGAACGGTTTCAGGGCGGACCTGGCGAAGATCGGTGTGGTGATGTCTCCAAGCTCTGTAACTACTGACCCGTCTGCTGCGAGCAGCACGGCGGAACCGATGTGCCGGGACTCCACGAAGCCGCTGCGCTCGATCACGGCCAGTTCGACGGCGGAGTCCACGGTGAAGGTGGCGTGCGGATTATGCGGCATGTTGCCAGTCTAGGGGCCTGCATCCCGGAAGCCGGGCTACTCCACGGTGACCATCACCGACTGCCAGCCGGAGGCGCCGTCGGGAACGGGATCGGCCCGTTGTTCAGTCTGCACCTCGCCGGAGCCGTCGGTGGCACGCACTTTGATGTAATGCGGCCCGCGTGTGGCGTCCCATTCATAGGACCACTGGCGCCAGGTGACCAGTGAGGCCTCGGTGGACAGATCCGCCTCCACCCACTCGGCGTTGTCAATCTGGATCTCCACCTTGGTAATGCCGCGGGTCTGGGCCCAGGCGGTGCCGCCCACGGCGACTTTTCCGGCGGGGACTTTTGCGAAGGACTTGGGAACATCCACCCGCGCCATTGTCTTGATGGGCCCGCGCTCGGACCATCCGCGGTCCGTCCAGTAGGCCTTGCTGTCCGCGAACCTCGTAACCTCGAGGTCCACCACCCACTTTGTTGCCGAGACGAATCCGTACAGGCCCGGAACCACCATCCGCACGGGGTAGCCGTGCTCAAGCGGCAGTGGCTCATCATTCATGCCCAAGGCCAGGATGGCGTCCCGGTCGTCCTGAAGGACCTCGAGCGGGGTTGACGCACTGAAGCCGTCAACGGAGGTGGACAGCACCATGTCCGCACCATCCTTTGGCCTCGCCCGTTTCAGCACCTCCCGGATGGGCAAGCCGAGCCATTTGGCGTTGCCGGCGAGGTTTCCGCCCACGGGGTTGGAGACACAGGTGAGCGTGACGTGCGATTCGATGAGGTCGGCGTCGAGCAGGTCCTGGAACGTGAGCCGAAACTCCTCCTCCACCAGCCCATGCACCCGCAGCTCCCACTCGTCCGCGTTGATTTCCGGGACGCTGAGGGCGGTGTCAATGCGGTAGAACTCACCGTTGGGCGTCACCCACGGCGCGACGCCCGGCACTGGCGACTGGACGCCGGCGGGAACGGCCGCCGCGGCCCTTACCGGCGCGGGAAGCTGCAGGGCGTCCCGCGCTTTGGCAATGTTGCTTCGCGCGGCACCAAGGAAACGGCCGCCCGCGGCAGCGATGCCCGCAGCAGCGGCAGTAATCCCAGCCGTAGCGAAGAAGCGACGGCGGCTCGCCCCCGGGCGCGGCGTGTCGCCGGCAGCGTCTGCGGGGGCTTCAGGCCAGGCTTTCGTCGTCCACAGCGGCTCGATCAGGAAACGCAGGGCCGCCAGGCCCGCGAGGGTCCCCAGCACTGACGGTATGGCGTCCACCGGCTCCACCCCCGCCCGGGTGACCACGCTGGCCACGATGACCGCACCCATGAACAGGACGCCCAGCACGCCCAGCGCCCAGCGGCGGTATGCCACCACTCCCAGCGCACCGGCCAGGACGGTAATGGTCAGGCCCATGCCTACGAAGAGTGCGGCTTTGTCATTGGTGCCGAACGTGGCGATCGCATAGTCCTTCAACCAGGAAGGAGTGAAGTCGATGAACGTTGACCCCAACGCCAGCACGGGTGTGGCGCGGGCAGTAAAAAACGCTCCAACCAGCTCAGCCACGGCAAGAACGACGGCGGCGGCCACCACGCCTGCCAGCGCGGCCATGGCAGTGGGACCCTTGAGCCGATTCGAAAGCTTTTTCATGACATAGGTTCGGAGCGGAGCGGGCCGGGGATTGTTTTCCAGGGCTGACACAGCTTAGGAGCGGGCACGGTGCACAAAGTACCCTTGGAGACTGTGAAGGTACTCGTCATCGGCCCCGGAGGCCGCGAACACGCCATTGTCCGCTCCCTGCTCGCCGACCCCAACGTGTCCGAGGTCCATGCAGCTCCCGGCAATGCCGGCATCAGCAAGCTGGTCCCCACCCACAAGATCAACGGCAATGACCCCGACGCCGTCGCCGCCCTGGCCACCAAGCTCGCCGTGGACCTCGTGGTAGTGGGCCCGGAGGCGCCGCTCGCAGCGGGCGTTTCCGACGCTGTCCGCGCTGCCGGGATCCCGGTATTTGGCCCCAGCAAGGCGGCCGCGCAGCTCGAAGCGTCCAAGGCATTCGCCAAGGAAATCATGGCCGAGGCCGGCGTACCGACTGCCATGGCCATGGTCGCCACCAACGCCGACGAAGCCGCCTCAGCCCTGGACACCTTCGGCGCACCTTACGTGGTGAAGGACGACGGACTGGCCGCGGGCAAGGGCGTGGTGGTCACCAGGAACCGTGACGAAGCCCTCGCCCATGCACAGTCCTGCTTTGACGCCGGCGGCTCCGTGGTGATCGAGGAGTTCCTGGACGGCCCTGAAGTTTCCGTCTTTGTCCTCTGCGACGGCCAGAACACGGTGGCTCTCTCACCGGCCCAGGACTTCAAGCGGATCTTCGATAACGACGAAGGACCCAACACCGGCGGAATGGGCGCCTATACGCCACTGGAGTGGGCGCCCGAAGGCCTCGTCCAGGAAGTCATTGACCGGGTGGCGCAGCCCACCGTCAACGAGATGGCCCGCCGCGGAACACCCTTCGTGGGTGTCTTGTTCGTGGGGCTGGCGCTGACCTCGCGCGGTACCCGCGTCATTGAATTCAACGTCCGCTTTGGCGATCCGGAAACGCAGGCGGTGCTCGCCCGGCTCAAGACGCCCCTCGGTGCGCTGCTCCTGGCAGCAGCCAAGGGCGAACTGGACAAGGCAGAAGAGTTGCGCTGGGCGAAGGAAACGGCAGTCGCCGTCGTCGTTGCGTCCGAGAACTACCCTGACACTCCGCGCACTGGCGACCGCATCCGCGGGCTGAAGAAGGTGGAGGAGCTGGAGGGCGTGCACGTGATCCATGCCGGCACCTCCTTGGACGAGTACGGCAAGGTGGTTTCCGCCGGTGGCCGCGTGCTCGCCGTCGTGGCGCTCGGCAGCGACCTGGTGGAGGCACGCGAAAAAGCGTACGACGGCGTGGAGCTGGTTCAGCTGGAAGGCTCCCAATTCCGCAGCGATATCGGCGGCAAGGCCGCTCGCGGCGAGATCAAGGTCCCGTCCGCGTCCACCCGTTCCCTGCCAGTGACGAAAGCGAAGGCCTAGCATGAGCGAAATACCTGCAGCACGCGGCTTCAACGCCAGGACACTTGACCTGCCCGGCTGGACCCACGTCTACTCCGGCAAAGTCCGTGATCTTTACGAACCGGCCGACGAGTCCATCCTGCAGCGCGTTGGCCAGGACTGCGTGCTGGTAGTGGCCAGTGACCGCATCAGCGCGTTCGACCATGTCCTCACGAGCGAGATCCCTGATAAGGGCCGCATCCTCACGCAGCTGAGCCTGTGGTGGTTCGACCAGCTGGAGGTGGAGCACCACGTGCTCGGCTCCACAGTGGAGGACGGCGTGCCCGAGGCAGTCGAAGGCCGGGCCATGATTTGCAAGAAGCTGGACATGTTCCCCGTCGAGTGCATTGCCCGCGGCTACCTGACCGGCTCCGGGCTGCAGGAGTACCGGGAGTCCGGCACCGTTTGCAGCATTCCGCTGCCGGAGGGCCTGGTGGATGGCTCGCGGCTGGAACAAGCCATCTTCACGCCGTCGGCCAAGGCGGAAGTGGGCGAGCATGACGAGAACATCACCTACGACGCCGTGGTGGCCATGGTGGGCGATGACATCGCTGCCCGGATCAGCGACCTCACCTTACAGATCTACACGACGGCGGAGGTGGTGGCCCGGGAGCGTGGCATCATCCTGGCCGACACCAAGGTGGAGTTCGGCTACGACGCAGTCTCTAGCTCAATCACGTTGGGCGATGAGGTCCTGACCCCGGATTCCTCACGGTTCTGGGATGCCGCTACCTACCAGCCGGGACAGGCGCAGCCCTCCTATGACAAGCAGTATGTCCGGGACTGGCTGACTTCGGCCGAATCTGGCTGGGACAAGGCTTCCGATATTCCGCCGCCGCGGCTGCCGGAGGACGTCATAGCGCGCACCCGCAGCCGCTACGTTGAGGCCTACGAGAAGCTCACCGGAAACACCTTCGCCTGATACCGTCGCCGACGGAGCCCCAGCTGCTCCCGTCGGGCGGTGTGCGGCCTAACTGACCTTGGTGGCAGCCGCTGCCCGCTGTTGGGCCAGCTTTATTTCCAGGACCGCGTCCAGTGCCTGCTGGACGCGGTCTGCTGCTCCTGCCGCGCTGAAGGCCTTCTGGGCTTCCTCGAGGTACACAAGGGCTTCGTCGGACTCGCCCGCCGCCTTCAGCGACTTGCCCAGGAGGAGGGAAACTTCTCCTGCCGTGTGCTTGGCGAGGGCGTCGCGCTCGCCGTGGATTTCCCGGAGCTTCTCGACGGCGGCAACAATGTCACCGGTCAGGTACAGCCAGCGGGCGCGGATGAAGGCGACCTCCAGCTCATCGCTCTTGGTTCCACTGACGATGGAAAAGGCAAGCTCAGCCCGCTCGATGGACGAGAGTGTTTCAGGTTCTACTATTCCGGACGACAGGCGTACCGCTGCGGAAGCTTTGTTGAACCGGGCCCATAGCTCAATGTCGTTGGCCGGTGACAGCAGTTTCGCGGCACGTTCGTGGTGCTTGACGCCTTCCACATAGTCGTGCCGCATGAATGCCACGTTACCGATCACCCAGGCCACCTCACCGGCAAGTTGCGACATTGCGTTCTCATCTACCTGCGCGAGCAATTCCTGGCAATACTTCCAGGCTTCATCAAGGCGGCCGCTTTCGGCCAAGGCACCGATCAATGCCCGCAGCGCTCCGACAGTGATGATGGAGCCCTTGGGTAACTGCCCCGCGAAGGTGACGGCTTCCAGTGCATGGTCTACCGCAGTGGTCAGCTGGCCCTGGCGCTGGTAAACCACGGCGAGCATTTGACGGGCACGTGCACCCAACCCCACCGATTCCTTTGCCATCGGGTGCTCCAGCAGCCTTTCCACCAGCTGCCTGCATTCCAGCAAGTCGCCATGCTTGAGCAGGCACTCGGCCTGCATGTAGCTCATGTTCCACCAGGCGCTGGTGTTTCTGCCGTCCAGTGCAATCTGTGCAGCTGTGGCGGCATGGCTGGCGGCGAGCGGGTAGTCCCGCAGGTCCCAGGCCTGGCGGGCGTAGAGGCCGGCCAGAACGTATTCAGCGTCGCTGAGGGTGATCGGCTGGCTCCAGGCCTCCAGCGCCTTGGGCGCGAGCTCCAGCCTGCGTGCCAGTTCTTCTATCACCTCTGCTGTTGGCTCTCTACGGCCTGTTTCCAGTAAAGAGATGTAGCTGGGTGAATACAGGTCCTTGCCCAGTTCCGCCTGTGTTAGCCCCCGCTCGAGTCGCTCCGCCCGGAGCTTCTCCCCGAATCCGTTGCCCACGGGATTCCTCCTTTCCGCACAGGTTTCCGTTTAGCGCTTGACAGCCCCTGTGGAAAACATTTTACAATGTATGTCAACAAGGACAGTGCTGGCTTTGTAACGAATCCGACTCGTATTGAGGAACATATATGTTGAAGAAGATTGCAGCGGCAGCCGCCCT
>NZ_JBNHFF010000106.1:0-10784 GCF_059089965.1 Arthrobacter sp. SPT-J7 | reverse complement strand
TTACGCTCTCAAGGCCCGGTAGGGGCCCGAACCGAAGGATCTGCTACGCGGCCTGCTTGCGTCCTGCCTGCTTGGCGCCCTTCTTCGGCGCGGCGGGTGCGGCCTGCTGGGCGGGGCGCGGCGCGGCGGGTGCCGCCTGATGGTCAGGTATAGGCTCAGCGTGCGCTGCTTCCGCAGTCTGGGCTTCTTCAACTGCATGAGCTTCTTCAACTGCATGAGCTTCTTCAACTGCATAAGGTTCTTCAACGGCATACGCTTCTTCAGCCGCGTAAGCTGCTTCCGCGGCGCGGTTGCGCTTCCAGCGCCGGACCAGGTCCACAGCGGCCATGGCCCCGGCTAACGGGGTGAGCACTGCTGCCCCGTAAACGAACAGAATCCAGGTCAGGGTGGTCAGCGGGGGCTGGTTGTTGTGCAGGAGCGACAATCCGCCCAGAAGGCCAACGGCCCAGAAAAGGACCACCGCCGCGAGTACCGCGCCAGCCGGGAAATACTGGTTGGACACAATTTTTTTCAAGGTTTCCATGCACTTCCTCCTGCCTGGCCGGGGCACGGCAACAGCCGCTCAAGACAAGTATGGGGTGACGGGGCTGTGAATTCCGGCAACACGCAGGCGGTGGTGATGAACGTAACGCTGCTTTGCCTGCGAGCCCGGCCGGCGGTTGAGCCGGCAGCCCTCTTCCCTGCCGCAGGTGCAGCTAATACGGTGGACCTGTCCGGCCACGCGCCGGCTTGCCCGTAGAGATGGTGCCAACTGGAGGTTTTTCATGCGTAAAGTCACCGCAGGCCTGTTCCATTCCGTCGACGGTGTGGTGTCCGATCCCTACAAGTTCCAGTTCGACAGCTTCGATGATGAACTCGGAGTGGGCCTGACCCGGATGATGGAAACCGTGGACACCGTGGTGCTGGGCCGGGTGAGCTACCAGGAATGGGCAGGCTACTGGCCCAACGCCTCAGTTGACGAGGACTTCGCAGGGTTCATCAATCCAGTGGAGAAGTTTGTGGCTTCCCGGACGCTGAAGGAACCGCTGGAGTGGCAGAATTCGCAGCTGATGGACGCCCCGCTGGAAGAGTTCGTGTCCAAGTTGAAGGCGCGCGAAGGAGGCGAGATTGCCGTGTGCGGCAGCATCTCGGTGACCCGGCAGCTGCTGTTTGCCGGCCTGTTGGATTCCCTCACGCTCATGACCCACCCCGTCATCGCCGGCACCGGCCGCCGCCTCTTTGAGGACGGCGACCCCACTACCCGGCTAGTGCTGCAGGACCAGTCCCGCACCAGTAAGGGCAACGTGATCAGCACCTACGGGCGGCTCGAGGGCTAAGCGCCCCGGATAGCAGTTGCGACGGCGGCAATATCGCCGGGCGTCGTCCGGCAGCACCCACCAATGATGCGGGCACCGGCCCCCAGCCAAGCCGCAGTCCCCTCGGCCAGGCTGCCGGGCCGGGCCATATTGCCGGCGGGACCCGATCCGGTGCTTCCCGATGCTGCAGGTGCCCAGGTTTTCGTCACGGGATCGTAGGCCTCACCAGAGTTGGGATAGGCCAGCAACGGTTTATCGGTGGCTCGCCGCAAGGCCGCGAGCGCAGGGCCAACCAACTCCAGCGGCACGCAGTTCACGCCGATCGCGGCAATCAAGGGCTGCGCGCCCAGGAGTCCGGCCACGGCTGTCAGCGGGGTGCCGTCACTGATGTGGGTGCCATCCCGCAGTGAGAAGGAGAACCAGGACTCGAGGCCGTATTCCCCTGTGAGCGCCAGCAGCGCCTCGGCCTCGGCAAATGACGGCAGCGTTTCGCACGCGAGGAAGTCGGCACCGGCTTCCACCAGCGCGGCAATGCGGGGACGGTGGAAGTCCCGGAATTCAGCCGGCGTCAGGACATAGTCCCCGCGGTATTCCGAGCCGTCCGCGAGGTACGCACCGTACGGGCCGACGGAGCCGGCAATCAGCAATGGCCCGGCGTCGGGGGCGGCCGCCTGGTGCTCCCGCCGGGCCTGGTCCGCCAACCGGACCGACAACGCCACCAGCTCCAGCGCCTCCTGCTCCCCCATCCCCCGCGCCGCAAACCCTTGGGGCGTGGCCTGATAGCTGGCGGTCGTCGCAATCCGGGCACCGGCTGCAAAGTAGTCGCGGTGGACGTCCTTGATCAGGTGGGGCTGTTCGAGCAGGACCTTGGCCGACCACAAGGGATCGTCGAGGTCGCAGCCGCGGGCCTCGAGCTCGGTGGCCAGGGCGCCGTCAGCGGGCAGGTGCCCGCCGGGTTCCAGGAGGGACGACAGCATCGCATTCGAAGGCATAGCAGTCATAATACGCATTTTTTTATGCTTGTAATGATTATTGTTTTCTGCCACGATGGCAGGCAACCGTCAGCGCGGCGGGAGGAAAGAGGACAGGTTCTTGGACGTTCAATTGCACCCGGTACGCAAGCTGCGCGTGCACTGGCCCATCAGCGGCACCACCTTTGCGCAGCTCGCCAAAGGCAAAGCGACTGCCTTCCGGGATGACCCGGGCATCGCCCACCTGCTCCAGGCACTGGCGCAGTTCCGGGAGCTGGGCGACTTTGGCAACTACAAGCACGTGTTCGAATCCGGCCTGGGTTTCGAAGGGTTCACCACGGCCGAGGGCGCCAACCCCACCCTGGGACGCGTGGGCGAGCAGACACTGTCACCAACCTTCGTTTTCACTACCTACTTTGATGCGTCCCTGGAGGACGCCGCCGTCGAACGCTTCATGAGCCAGATCGTGGAGATCCACCCGTGGGAAGTGCCCGTCATCGAACTCACCGGACCCATCAGCGTTTCCAGCAGTGCGCTGGCGCCCCAAGGAGCTGCCGCATCATGACAGACACCGCCACCGTTTCCCTCTGGGAGAGCCTGCAGCCGCTGCTCGCGGGCAGGCAGTTCGTCGACCTGACGCACGCCTTCCACCCCGGCCAGCCACACTTCGCCGCCTTCCCGGATGAGGAACGCCAAGCCCTCTTCGACCTCGAGAAGGGTGACGGGTTCACCGCCCACCGGTACACGATCATTGGCCAGTGGGGAACCCACGTGGACCCGCCCTCCCATTTCATCCTCGGCGGCAGGACGCTGGACCGGATTCCGGTGGAGGAGATGATCCTTCCACTGGTGGTCCTGGACATCACCTCGCGGGTGGCCGCCAACCCGGATGCCACCCCCACCCTGCAGGACGTGCAGGACTGGGAAAGCCGGAACGGTACCATCCCGGCGGACGCTTTCGTGGCCCTGCGGACCGGCTGGAGCAGCCGCTGGCCGGACCCGGACGCCATGGCCAACCGGGACAAGGACGGTCTGAGCCACACACCAGGCTGGTCCTTCGAGGTGCTGTCCTTCCTGGTCACCGAGCGGTCAGTCGCAGCGATAGGCCACGAGCAGACGGACACCGACCCCGGCCTCGCCACCTCCCGCCAGGACTTCAGCCTGGAAACATTCGTCCTGGAGCAGGACCGCTGGCAGATCGAACTGCTGGCTAACCTGGACGGGCTTCCGGAATCCGGCGCCGCCGTCGTCGCAACTTGGGCCAAGCCGCTGGGCGGCAGCGGTTTCCCGGCGCGGGTGTTTGCCATCTGCTGAACCGGCACGACGGGAGTGCCGGAGCAGGGCCAGGACGCGCTCCACTAGACTCAACTCCATGCCTAAAACCTCCAGCATGGGCCGCGGAATCATGGCCGTCCTTGCTGTTGGCGCACGCCACGCAGCGGGACACCCCGGCGGAACCGTGGCCGACATCGCCGTGGACCTGGGCAAGGACCGCAGCCAGGTGTCGCGCAACCTGCGCAACGGTGAGCAGGAGGGGTTCCTTAGCCGGACCAGCCAGCGCACCTACACCCTGGACTGGTCCGTGCTCACCGACGCGCAACTGCTGACGGAACGCCGCTTACAGTCCGACGGCGGCACCGCTTTGGACACACTGGCCCGCGAAACGGACGAGGCCTGCTTCCTCGGGGTCCTCCATGGCGACAGCACCGTGACCATCGGCGAAAGCGTTCCCGCCAGCAGCAACCTGGTGGGCTCCTGGCTGGGCCGGCCCTACCCCGCATACTGCAGCGACGCCGGGCAGGCAGTTTTGTGGGAGGCGTCGGAGGCAGAGGTGCGTACCGTCTTCGCAAAGGTGGACTTCGCCCGCCAGGGACCGAATACGCCCACGGGCGTCGAAGACTTCCTGGCACGCCGCGAAGCCGCCCGCGCACGGGGTTACGCGATCGTGGACGAGGAGGCCGAGCCCGGCCTCTACTCGCTGGCCGTCCCCGTCCGTGACTTCAAGGGCGACGTGGTGGCGGCGCTGCAGATCGTTGGCATCAAGGAACGGCTGGAACCACGCCGGGAAGCATGCGCTCCGGCGCTGGTGGCACAGGGACGGTGGCTCGAAAGCAGGCTCGGCCACCAGCCGCAGGACTAACCGGGCGCTTGGCTGGATCCAAGCCGTTCTGCCGCGCAGGTGAGCGCCGCGGAGGCGGCTTCGACATCGGTAGCGGACCCGATCTCGGCCCGGCTTCCCAGCACGCTGAGCGAAGCAAGGATGGCACCGCCGGCGTCGCGGACGGGCACCGCGAACTCCAGCACGTTGTGCTCGAATTCTTCCGCAGCGGCGATGTAGCCGGCGGCCTGGTCCCGGACCATCAGTTCCCACACCTCATGAGTGGAATGGGCCGCCCCCGGGCCGCCGATGCCGACATAATTCACGTCGCTGAGGAGGGCCTCCAAGGCCGGGCGGTCGTGGTCCCACAGCAGGGCCCGGCCGGCGCCGGTGCACCAGACCGGAGTCACCATGCCCGGTCTCACGAAGCTTCCGGGAACGGCGTCGTTGCTTGAACTCCTGACCAGGATCACGTGGTAGCCGTCCCGGACCGAGAGCCGGGCCCGCAGCCCCAACGAGGCCACCAGCGCCTCCAGTTCGGTTTTTGCTTCCCTGACCCAGCCCGTATTGAGCGAGGCGGCGAGGCTGAAAAAGCGCCGGCCGGTCCGGAAAGGACCGCGGTCCACGCGCTCGAGCAGCCCGAGGTCGCACAGCTCCTGTGTGAGCCGGGAGACGCGGCTTTGTTCCATGTCCAGCTCGGCGGCCAGTTGGGAAACACCCAGCAGCTGGCGGCCCCGTTTCTCCCGGTCGGCCACCAGCCGCACAATCCGGAGGCCCTGCGCCATGGACGACGCCTCAGAAGAAGAATCCACGCTTGTTGCCCCTCCCCGCCGGAAACCTCGCCCTATTCTTCCACGGCAGAAACGTCCCGACCGTGGGGCCGGAAAGAACGACGGCGACCGTCCGGGAAGGTGCCCAACCCGCCTCACCCGGCAGTCGCCGTCATCCGCTTCCGTTACTTGGCAGGCTGTGCCGTGCGTCCGTGCCGGAAGTGGAACCAGGCGTAGCAGGCGGCCACAAAGGGGATGCCGAAGTAGAGCGCGGCGGCCTGGGTGGGGTCGAGGGCGATGCCAATGAGGGAGACGACGCAGAGGGTGAACGCCAGGATGGGCACGAGCGGGAACAACGGGGCCTTGTAGGCGAGCGTGGCAACGTCCCCGCCGTTGCGGATGAAGGCGCGGCGGTGGAAGAAGTGCGAGGCGGTGATGGACATCCATACCCCCACCACGGCGAAACCGGCCACGGACACCAGGACCAGGTAGACCGTTTCCGGGGCAACCACGCTGCTGACCAGCGATGCGACGCCGCCCACCATGCTCACCGAGAGCGCGATCAGGGGGATGCCGCGGGGCGTCAGCTTTTTGAAGGCACGGGGCGCGTGGCCTTCATCGGCGAGGGAGTAGAGCATGCGGGCGCAGGAGAAGAGGCCGCTGTTGCCGGCGGAGAGGAGTGCGGTGATGATGACGAAGTTCATGATGTCGGCGGCAAACGGCAGGCCGATGGTGGAGAAGACCGTCACGAACGGGCTTTCATCCAGGCCTACCTCGCTGTAAGGGATGGTGGCGGCAATAACGGCGATGGCGCCGACGAAGAAGATCAGCAGGCGGATGACCGTGGTGCGCATGGCCTTGGGGATGCTGGTGGCGGGGTCCCTGGTTTCGCCTGCCGCCACGCCGATGAGCTCGGAACCGGAAAAGGCGTAAAAGACAGCGAGGACGGTGACCAGGACGCCTGTGAAGCCGTTGGGGAAGAGGCCGGCTTCAGTGGCGAAGTTTTCGAAGAGGAACGGGTGGCTCGCTCCGCTGCTGAGCGGGCGGAAACCGAAGAGGGCCGCGCCGCCCAGAACGATAAGGCCGATGATGGCGGCCACCTTCACGATGGCGAACCAGAACTCGGACTCGCCGAAGAATTTGGAGGAGACGGCGTTGAAGCCAAAGAGGACCGCCGCGAACACCAGGCACCAGACCCACACCTCAACGTCCGGGAACCAGCGCTGCATGAGCAGGCCGGAGGCGGTGAACTCCGAGCCGATGGCCACCGCCCAGCAGAGCCAGTACAGCCAGGCGGTGGCGAAGCCGGTGGCAGGGCCGATGGAGCGGGCGGCGTAGATGTGGAACGCGCCGGAGACCGGGTAGGCAATGGCGAGTTCGCCCAGGCAGGCCATCACCAGGTACACCACAAACGCACCCACGAGGTAGGCGATCACCGCTCCGAGCGGGCCGGCCTGCGAGATGGTGTAGCCGGAGCTGAGGAACAGGCCGGAGCCAATCACCCCGCCCATGGCGATCATCACCAGGTGGCGCGGTCCCATGGACCGGCGGAGTCCCGACTCTGCCTGCTGTTGCGTTGCCGGGCCGGCCGGCTGCTCATCCAGCCTTAGCGGTGCTGAGGGTTCCACGGGCGTCTCCAATGCTGGGGTCGAGCGGTGCGATGGGGCGCGCGCAGTTCCCCTGGTCCCGGTACCGGGAATTCGGTACCGGGAAACGAAGAATTGCACGTCGACAGTGCTGAAAGTAGCACGGCCGCCGAATATCTAGTCACCAAAGGCATAAAGTCATGCTTATATTGCACGCTGTTACTTCCGGGCGCCACCGGTTGACGTACGACGGCGCCACTTGCCTATCGCTGGGAGGCGGGCCAACGCCGTCGTACGTCCCTTATGCCAGGTCAGCCGCGCACCCGCTCGACGGCGGCAGCACTGGCTTCCTGCCCGCTGGCCCGAAGTCCCTCGACCACTCCTGCGGCGTCCGCAGCGGAACGGTTCTGGCTGAGCTTTTCCTTGGCCTCGATGCGCGTGATCACCAGCTCGACACCTACGATGGCGCGCAACTGCCCGGTTATGAACCGCTCGGGGGCGTCGTCAACAGCCCAGGGGTGTTCCCGGCCGTCCTCATGCAGCCCTGTCAGGCGCCGGACATGATGGCCCAGCCACTCGGCGTCGTCATGGATGACAAGTTCGCCGTAGACGTGCGCGGCGGAGTAGTTCCAGGTGGGCACCACCCGGCCGTGCTCGGCTTTGGAGGGGTACCACTCCGGCGAGATATAGGCGTCCGGACCCTCGATAATGGCGAGGGCTTCCCCCTTGGGCGAGACAGAAAACTGCGGGTTATTCCGCGCGGCATGTGTGTGCAGTGCTCCATGCTCCCCCACGGAATGCTCGTAGACGAAGGGCAGCAGGGTGGCCAGCAAGCCCTGGTCCGTCACTGTGACCAGGTTCGCCGCGGAGGGCCGGGTGAGGAGGTGGTGTACGGCGTCGGCGCCTGCTGCGAAGTGGGCGGGAATGTACATGATGGGGTCCTTTCGGTTCAGGAGATCAGGGCGCGCTGGCGGAGCCGGACACGGACCGCGGCGCCGGCGCATGCGATCACGGCCATGCCGCCGACGATGGTGGTCCAGGTCAGGGCCTCGCCCAGCAGGAGCGAGGCCCAGCAGATGCTGAGGACAGGCTGGAGGAGCTGGATCTGGCTGACCTGGGCGATGGGTCCGATGGCGAGTCCGCGGTACCAGGCGAAGAAGCCGAGGAACATGCTGACGACGGCGAGGTAGGCGAAGGCGCCCCACTCGGCCGGCGTGGCTGACGGCGGCTGCGCTGCAACTGAGAGAACGGCGAGGGCAAGCATCAGCGGCAAGGCGAGGACGAGTGCCCAGGCGATGGTCTGCCACGAGCCGAGCTCCCTCGCCAGCAGGGCACCCTCGGAGTACCCGACTGCGGCGCAGAGGACGGCGCCCAGCAGCAGCAGGTCGGCCCACTTCAGGTGCCCGAACCCGCCGGCCTGCAGGAACGCGAACAGGATGGCTGCCAGTGAGCCAAGCACCATGACTGCCCAGAAGGCCGCGGGCGGGCGTTCACGGGTGCGGAGCACGGCAGCCGTCGCTGTTGCGGCAGGCAGGAGGGCGATGACCACGGCGCCGTGCCCGGCAGGAACGGCGGTGAGGGCATAGGAGGTGAGTAGCGGAAAGCCGACGACGACGCCACCGGCCACGAGTGCCAGCCTCGCCCAGGTGCGGGCGGACGGGAGTCCCTGCCGGGCCAGCAGGAGGGCTGCCGCGGCGAGGGTTGCTGCGACGACGGCGCGGCCTGAGCCGATGAACAGCGGGGACAGACCGGCTACCGCTACGCGGGTGAAGGGCACCGTGAAGGAAAAGGCGGCCACACCCAAGAGTCCCCACCAGATCCCGGTCGGGCTCCGGCGCAGTATCACTGGCCGCTCGGCAATAGTAGCGCTACTATGTTCTTCCATGAATAACGATAGCAGTTCGCGGATCGTTCTGGCACTGAAGCAGTGGATTTCTGCAGCTGCCCCCGGTGCCCGGCTGCCGTCCACCCGGTCGCTGGTGTCCGAATACCAGGCCAGCCCGGTGACGGTGCAGAAGGCGCTGCAGACCCTGACGGCCCAAGGGCTGATCGAGAGCCGACCCGGAGTGGGGACATTCGTGCGGGCGGTCCGGACTGTTCGGCCCGCCGATTACGGATGGCAGACAGCGGCGCTGGGGGCACCGCCGTCGGCCCTTCCTTCCGCTTCCGGCACCATGCGGGACGTCCCCAACAGCGTCATCCCGTTCCACTCCGGCTACCCGGACCGGGAACTGCTGCCGGAACGTCTCGTCCGTGCAGCACTGACCCGCGCCGCCCGGGGTGATGCTGCGCTGTCGCGGCCGCCGGCGGCCGGTATGCCGGAGCTGCAGCAGTGGTTCGCGCAGGAGCTGGGGTCCGCCACACCGGCCGGGGTCTCTCCCCCGACGCCCAGCGATGTGATTGTGCTGCCGGGAAGCCAGAGCGGGCTGAGCTCGATTTTCCGGGCCCTTGTGGGTGCCGGTCAGCCGCTGCTGATAGAGTCGCCGACGTACTGGGGTGCCATTTTGGCGGCGGCGCAGACGGGTGTCCGGGTTGTTCCGGTGCCCAGCGGCCCCGACGGTCCTGACCCCGTGGCTCTGGCCCGCGCCTTTGAGGAGACCGGTGCCCGGGCTTTTTACGCGCAGCCCAATTATGCAAATCCCACGGGAGCGCAGTGGGCGCCGGGGCGGGGCGAGGAGGTCCTGGAGGTGGTCCGCCGGTATGGCGCGTTCCTGGTGGAGGACGACTGGGCGCATGATTTCGGGATCACGTCCGACCCGGTGCCGGTGGCCACACGGGATGACTCAGGGCACGTCATCTATATCCGGTCCCTGACCAAGAGTGTTTCAACCGCCATCCGGATTGCCGCGGTCATCGCTCGTGGTCCAGCGCGGGAACGCATCCTCGGTCAGCGGGCGGCGGAGTCGATGTATGTCAGCGGGCTGCTGCAGGCCGCGGCATTGGATGTGGTGACGCAGCCGGGGTGGCAGACGCACCTGCGGAGCCTGCGGCAGCAACTGCAGTCGCGGCGGGATCTGTTGGTCACCAGCGTCCGGGAGCATGTTCCGCAGGCCCATATCGAGCTGCTGCCCAAGGGCGGATTGAACCTGTGGCTGCGGATGCCGGAGGGAACAGATCTGCCGCGGCTGACGCGGGAGTGCGAGGATGCCGGCGTGATGATTGCCGCCGGCACCGAATGGTTCCCGGCCGAGCCCGCCGGCCCGTTCGTGCGGCTCAACTATTCCGGTCCGAATCCGGGCGCGTACCCGGAAGGCGCCCGGATCATTGGCAAAGCGCTGGCCCGGAACGGCAACCGCTAGCCTCTCTGGAAAGTTTCCAACGAGGATCAGGACTGGGGGCTTGGGCTCGACTCTTCCTCCACAGAAAGACCGGTGCTATTCCCGCCTTGCAAGTCGCAGCGCTGCGCAGGAAGCCGCCGCAAAGGCAGTACCAGTCAGGCGCAAGCCCGAACCAGCTCTTCGCTCTTTTCCCACAGCCCACGCGCCAGCTCGGCGTCGTAGGCCTGGGGGTTGGCCTTGGACATGGCGCGCTTGGCGTAGAAAGCGCCGGAAAACCAGTCCCTGCCCGGGGTGCCGTTGATGAGCCACAGCATGGTGTCGGCGCCCTGGTCCGGGGTGAGCATGAACCGGTTGAGCAGCGTTGTATAGGCATGCCGGAAGGGGCTGGTGGACTCGGCCGCGAAGTTGGTGCGGACCACGCCCGGGTGGAATGCCGCCGCCGTGATGCCTTGGTCCGCATACCGGCGGTCCAGCTCTGAAGTAAACAGGATGTTGGCGAGCTTGCCGGTGCCGTAGGCACGGTTGGTGGAGTAGCTGCGCTCAGCGGTGAGGTCGGACAGGTCCACCCTGCCGAAACCGTTGGCGGCACTGGACGTGTTGATCACCTTGGCGTTGCTGGCCACAAGGACGTCCATCAGCAGGGTGGTGAGCAGGAACGGCGCCAGGTGGTTGATCTGGAAGGTGGATTCGTTGCCGTCGACGGTAAGAGTGCGTTTGCCCATAATGCCGCCCGCGTTGTTGGCCAGGACGTCGATGCGCGGGTAATCACTCTTCAGCTGGGCGGCG
>NZ_JBNHFF010000105.1:0-10838 GCF_059089965.1 Arthrobacter sp. SPT-J7 | reverse complement strand
ACCTTTGTGGAACCGTGGATTGGTGAAGCGCCAGCCGATGGAGGTGTCGAAAATCTGGCCGGGCTTGGCGAACGCGGCGGTAGGCTTTTCCTGCACCCAGGGCGCGCGGCTCATGGATTCCACGCCACCGGCAATAACGATGTCGGCTGCGCCGGCCTTGATCATGTGGCTCGCCTGGATGATGGCGCTGAGGCCGGAGGAGCAGAGCCGGTTGACGGTGATGCCGGGGATGTGGAGGGGCAGCCCGGCAAGCAGGGTGGCCATCCGGGCGACGTTCCGGTTTTCCTCCCCGGCGCCGTTGGCATTGCCCAGGATCACCTCGTCGATGCTGTCCGGATCCAGCCCGGCCCGGTTTACCGCCTCCCGGACTACCAGGGCTGCCAGGTCATCGGGGCGAATGGACGAAAGCGCCCCGCCGTATTTGCCCACCGGCGTTCGGACCCCGCCTACAAGGAAAGCCTGCGGACCTGCGGTTGCAGTCATGGAAACACCCTTCACGCGATAAACGGCACTGTTATCGGCGGCAGGCAGACAGGACTTCCCCACTTACCGACCGTTCGTTCTGTAAATAGTACACGGGAGGGTCTTGTATGGGTACCGGCGCTTCCCTCGAAGCTTCTAGAGGACCGTAACCCCCAGATGCGCAGCCAGCAGGGGCGCCAGGAGGCCCAACTGGTATTCGTCCACGACTACGCCTGCCATGCTGCCGAGCCCGCTGATGCTGCGGAATTCGGTGCTGCGGAGATCGAAGTCCTTCAGTTTGGCCCCGCTGAGATCAAGGGAGCCGATAGTGCAGTTCTTGAGCGCCACACGGGTCCCCGTCGCCGAACCCAGGTCGAGTTCGTTGATGATGCAGTCACTGATAAGCAAGTCGGCGATTCTGGCGCTGCGCAGGTTGAGGAAGTCCAGCTTGCCGCCTTCGATGCGGACTGACTGCCAGCCGCTCTCGTACAGCTCAGCGGAGCCAAGCCGCGGATTCCGCAACTCGACGTCCCGCCACGTTGACCGGGCCGCCCGGAACACCGGCGCGTACAGCTCGCCCAGGATGCAGTCCCGGAACGAGGACCCGCGGAGCTGCGTGTCATTGAAGGACACCCCCTGGAACTCACATTCCGCGAAGTCTGTGCCGCTCAGTTCGAAACCGTCAGCCTTGGCACGGCTGTACCGGCCGCCGTCGTACCTTTCACCGCGGCGGAAATCCGACCCCGGTTGGTCCGTCAGGTTCTCCAGCCGGACCGGAGTGAGCCTGGGCGCAGTAACATTCGGAGTACGGGCTTTGGAAGGATGCGCGGCCACTACGGAAGCGTTTCTGCTTTGGCTGCAATCTCAGCCAAGTCCTTCGTCAGGGCCTTGCGGGTGGCGGCCATGCCCATCCTCCCGAACAGCAGCATCATGAGCCGGCTCGCTACCGTTGGCCTGATGACCTCGGCACCGAAGGTGAGGGTAAGCTCTGTGCTGCCGTCACGCGGGGAAAGGTCAAACCGCGTGGTGTAAACCGCGCCGCCCTGTACGGCCTTGACCGTGGTGCTGCGGTCCCGCTCGGTCTCCGCCACCCACAACTCCACTGTTTCGGATTTGCCCAGCATCTTCCGGGTCTCCTTCCAGCGCGTTCCCTCCCCATACGGGCCGTCGGTAAGGAGCTGCACGGAATCGACTCCGGACAGCATTGCCGCAGAGCCAGGGATGTCCGTAATGACAGACCAGACCTTCTCCGGTGACGCCTGGATGTGCTGGGTAAGGCTGGTGGTGGGCTCCATGTTTCGAGCCTAGCTGCGGGTCCGGACAAGCAACAGACACCTCTCCCGGGAGGAAAGACCCTGCTGGAAATAGTAAGCAAGCTTCGTGTTAGTGTGAAAATGCACTGTTTGATCAACGGAAACGAAAGGAGCCACCACCATGGGCCTCGGAGACAAGATCAGTAACGCAGCAGAAGACTTCGGCGGCAAGGCCAAGGAAGCCACGGGCAATGCCACCGACAATGACCGCCTCAAGGCTGAAGGCCAGTCCGACCAGGTCAAGGCTGACGCCAAGAAAGTCGGCGAAAGCGTCAAGGACGAGTTCAAGCGCAACTAGCCTATTCCTGCGGCAGTCCGGCTGGACCAGGCGGGCTGTAACAGAGTGAAACGGCGGCGGATCACAAGGAATCCGCCGCCGTTCTGTTTGCCTTCAACGGCCCGGGTCCCGTCACCATCCGCTGCGGGTGGGGGTATGCCCCCGCCGGGAATCTTCGGGCATCGGCATTTCGGCGCGCAGCCCGAGGAGCCGGATGGGGCGGTCCGGCTCGATCTTTGCCACAAGATCGAGCGCGCGCGCGAGCACCTCCGCGGGTTCGGCTGTCTCGGGAATCTTCCGGGCGTATGTCTTGGTGAAAAACGGGGCGTAACGGACCTTCAGCGTCAGCCCGATCACCGGCCGCCCCTCGGCCGCGACATCCTCCAGGACGCGCGCCACCAGCTCCTTGACGGCGTCGTGGACCTGCCCGGTTTCCGTCAGATCGCGCTGGAAGGTGGTTTCCCGGCTATGTCCGCGTGCCACCCAGGGCGTGTCGTCAACGATGCGCGCGCCGTCGCCACGTCCCAGCTGGGCATACCAGGGCCCCATTTTCGGGCCGAACTCAGGGACCAGGTCATCAGGGTTGGACGCTGCCAGGTCGGCAACCGTCTCCACGCCGAGCGTGGCAAGCCGGCGCGACACTTTCGTTCCCACGCCCCACAGCTCGATGGTCGGCCGGCTCCCCATCACCTCGAGCCAATTGTCTTCCGTAAGCCGGAAGACGCCGGCCGGCTTGCCGAACGATGTCGCTACCTTGGCCCGGACCAGGGTGTCGCCGACACCCACGCTGCAGTGCAGCCGGGTCTCCTCAAGGACGGCGTGCTGCAGTTGCCGGGCGTAGGCATCAGGATCGTCAGTCTGCACACCAATAAACGCTTCATCCCAGCCGAGTACCTGGACCGTGGCCCCCGGCTGCGCGCGCAGCACCGACATGACCTGTCCGGACGCGGCAAGGTAGGCCTCCTGGTCAACGGGCAGGATGACGGCGTCAGGCACCTTCCGGGCGGCGATGCGCAACGGCATTCCCGAGCCGACACCGAACTTCCTCGCTTCGTAGGACGCCGTGGACACCACCGCCCGCTCGGTCGGATCACCACGGCCGCCAATGATCACCGCCTTGCCCGCAAGCTCGGGCCGGCGGAGCACTTCTACGGCCGCAATGAACTGGTCAAGGTCAACATGCAGCACCCAGGGTTCGCCCACAAGCCCAGTCTGCCCCCGTCGAGCGCCGGGCACCACAGTTGCCCACCACGGGAAACTGGGCGACTGACCAATTGCATGCGAAGGACCCCTTTCCGCCGCTAGCCAGGAAACGACGACGGCGGGATCCCCTCCCAGGGAATCCCGCCGTCGTTTACTGCTTGGGTGAACTGTCAGCTGTACAGCGCGTTCTTCGGTTCGTTCTGCTTGACCTTCTGCCAGCCCAGCCACAGGACCACCGCGAAGAACGGGATGGTGGCCAGGGTCCAGAGGCCCAGGTAGAACACCTCTCCGGTCTTGCTGGTCATCGTGTCAAAGCCGATGAGGACAGTGATCGCCAGCAGTCCGATCAGGCCGGCCCAGCTGGTCCACGGCGAACCGGGCATCGGCAGCGTGGACGTGACGCCCTTCCTGTGGCGCAGCGCGATCTGGCTGGCGAAGATGGCGCCCCACGTGAAGATGACGCCGATGGACGCGGTGTTCAGCGCCAGGTCGAACGCGTGGGAGCCGCCGAGCCAGATGTTCAGCAGGATGCCCACCAGGTAGAAGGCCGCGATGGCGAGGATGGCCGCGTAGGGGACGTGCCGCTTGGACATCCGGGTGAGCCACTGCGGGGCGTGGCCGTTGTTGGCCATGGTGCGGAACACGCGGCCGATCGAGTACAGGCCGGAGTTGCAGGAAGACAGTGCCGCAGTAATAACGATCATGTTCATCACGTCGCCCACCCAGGCAAGGCCCATCTGGCCGAACACGGTGACGAACGGGGACGTACCCGCCACGTACTGGTCGGACGGCAGCAGCATGGCCAGCAGGGTGACGGAACCGACGTAGAACACCACAATGCGGAGTACGACGGCGCGGATCGCCTTGGGCACTTCGCGTTCCGGGTTCTGCATCTCGCCGGCGGTGATGCCCACGAGTTCAATGCCGTTGTAGGCGAAGATCACAGCGTTGAGGACCAGGACCATCACCAGGGCGCCCTTGGGGAACATGCCGCCTTCTGCGGCGAACAGATTCGCTACGGAGGCGTTGCCGTCACCCACCTGGGCGTTCGTAACCACCATGAAGGTGCCCACGGCCAGGAATATGAGGATGGCACCGACCTTGAGGCAGGAGGCCCAGAACTCGAACTCGCCGAACGCCTTGACGCTCAGCAGGTTGACCGCCACCAGGAGCGCCAGTGCGGCGATGGCCGAGGCTTCCACGGGGACGTTGGGGAAGAAGAACTGGAAGTAGAGGCCGATGGCGATCAGTTCGGCGATGCCGGTCATGCCCCAGTTGATGAAGTACATCCAGCCCGAGAGGAACGCGCCCTTCTTGCCGAACATTTCACCCGCGTAGCTCACGAACGAGCCGGAGGTCTGGCGGTACATGATGAGCTCGCCCAGGGCCCGCATCAGCAGGTAGGCGATAACGCCGGCGATGGCGTAGGAGAAGATGAGGGCCGGGCCCGTGGAGGCCAGGCGTCCGCCGGCGCCCATGAACAGGCCGACGCCGATGGCGCCGCCCATGGCGATCATGGTGACGTGGCGCCGGCCCAGGGTCTTGCTGTAACCCTCGGCGCTGAGGGTGGGGTCGACGGCGGTGGATGGTGCCGTGTGGTTCTGCAGATCTGTGGGGGTACTTTGAGGCACAACGATTCCTTGTGGGTTGGGGGTTGGCCGCATCCGGAGCACGCATGACGCCCGCTCACAAATTCGGTGGTATGCCCTGTTGGGCAACCGAATGTGACCGGAATCGCTCGTGGCGCCGAAGCTTCGCGCGGCTCGTCTATCTTACAAGACGCACGGGGGTGCTACGTGACGCGCGCTACACAGGCCCGTCCCAGGCCCGGGCACCTGGTCCGCCGCGGCTGTGGTGCCGCAGCAGCGTCAGGCCGGCGCCAGCACGCCCTTGTCCATGGAGTAACGGATCCAGCGCCCGGTGACGGCGTTCCCGCCTGTGTTCCCGCTTGAGTTCCCGCTGGTTTTCCCGCCGTTGGCGGCAGCACGCTGGCACCTGGCAAACCACTCCCGAAGGGCCCGGTCATGGCTGACCATCACCAGGGTGCCGGTGAAGGTTGCGAGTGCGGCCTCAAGCTGTTCCACCAGTACCGGTGCCAGGTGGTTGGTGGGTTCGTCCACAATCAGCGTGCTGTAGCCGCCCAGAAGCAGGCGGGCGAGCGCGAGCCGCCGCTGCTGTCCCGCGGACAAGCTGCCAACGGGAACATGGAACTCGCTGGTGCGGAACAGGCCCAACCGCAGGAGGGCTTCGGCATGCTCATCGACGTTCCCGCCCAGCCCTGCGGTGAAGGCCGGCAGCAGCCGTAGTGAAGGCCGCTGCGGCAACTCCAGTTCCTGCTGCAGGTAGCCCACACGTTCCGGCCGGGTCACCCTTCCCTCGCCGGGCACCAAAGTTCCCGCCAGCACGGAGAGCAATGTGGACTTGCCGGCGCCGTTCGGCCCTGTGATGAGGACCTTCTGGCCGAGAACGGCCTGGAAGTCCGTGGCCTGAAGCCGGCCGGGGACGCTGACCCCTTGGACGGCCAGCAGGGCGTCCGCATCTCCCCCGGCCACGGATGGCGCAGCCTGTAAAGATTCCGGAGCGGACAGCCTCAGGGGCACTGGCGGCTGCTCCACCGGGCTGGCCTCCAGCCGCCGCAGCCGCTCCTGCGCGTTCCGGACCTGGCTGCTGGCGGCTTTCTGCCACGTGCCGGCCTTGAAATCGAAGCCCATCTTATCGCCGTCGCGCTTGCGGCCGTACCCCATGGTCCCGGCAACCGTTTCTGCCTGCCGCCTTTCGGCCTCCATGGCGTGCAGCCAGCCGTGGTACTCCTGGATCCAGCGCTGGCGTTCGGCGGCCTTCTCGCGAAGGTAGCCGTCGTAGCCATTGCCGTAGCGGGTGACGGCACGGCGCTCGGCATCCACTTCGAGGACATTGGCTGCCACTTTGCGCAGCAGCATGCGGTCATGGGAAACCACCACCACCGTGCCCCGGTGGGTTGCCAGCCGGTCCTCCAGCCACGCTGTGCCCCGGGCGTCCAAGTGGTTGGTAGGTTCATCGAGGAGCAGGATGTCCGCGGGGTCGGCCAGGACGCAGGCCAGCGCCACGCGTTCCTGTTCCCCGCCGGAAAGTGATGCCATGGCACGGTTGCGGTCAAGGCCCCCCAGGCCCAACCGGTCCAGCGCGGCCTCCACCCGGGATTCCGCGGCGTATCCTTCGCGCAACTGGTACTCCGTCTGCAGCCTGCCGTAGGCTTCCAGGTCGCTCTCCTCCGCGTCGGCCAGCCCGGCCTCAAGCCGGTCCATCTCCGCTTCAAGGGCCCGGAGCGATTCTAGGGACTCGTCGATGGCCCCTCCCACTGTCAAGGAGTCGGGCAGCCCATGGGCCTGGGCCAGGTAGCCCACCCGACCGTGCACGGTGGCAGTCCCTTCCTGGGGCTGTTCCAGCCCGGCCAGGATCCGCAACAGAGTGGATTTGCCGGCACCGTTCTCGCCGACCACCGCTGCGTGCTCGCCGGCAGCGATCACCAGGTTGACGCCGTCGAGCAGCAGCCGGTCGCCGTAGCCGTGGGAGACGCCCGAAAGGTTGATGTGTTCAGTCAAGGGAAGTCCTCGCAAAAGTTCCGACGTGTGGGCGCCGGAGCTGGACCGGGTTCATCCGGTGCTCGATAGCGGCCTTGGATTTTGGGGAACAGTCCGGCGCGGCCGGGCTGCCGGGTTAGGACTTCATCGCTCCAGCCTGCCTGCCCCCGGCCGCCACGTCAAGCAGTGGCGAGGGCGGCTGCTTTCCTCCGGCGGGCCTTTGCCAGCCGGGTGCCGATCAGCCCCTGCCTGGGGCTGAACAGGTAGACGACGGCGAACACCACTCCCTGGGTGAGGACCACCATGGCCCCGGAGGCGGTGTCCAGGTAGTAGCTGAGGTAGATGCCGGCGAGGGAGCACGCAGCTGAAATCACGGGGGCAATGACCAGCATGCGCGAGAAGCGGTCAGTCAGCAGGTATGCCGTGGCTCCCGGGATGATCAGCATGGCCACCACCAGGACCACGCCCACAGTCTGCAGCGCCACTACGGACGTCAATGCCAGCAGGCCCAGGAGCAGCGCGCCGAGGCGTTGGGGCGAGAGTCCGATGGCGTGGGCATGGGTGGGGTCGAAGGCGTAGAGGGTGAGGTCCCGCCGTTTGAGGATAAGGATGACAAACGCCACCACCCCCAGCACCAGGACCTGGATCAGGTCCGGGACGCTGACGCCGAGCAGGTTGCCGAAGATGATGTGGTTCAGGTCTGTCTGGCTGGGCGTCACCGAGATCAGCACCAGGCCCAGGGCGAACAGCGAGGAAAACACGATGCCGATCGCGGCGTCCTCCTTGACGCGGCTCGTGTTGCGGACCACTCCGATCAACGTCACGGCAACCAGGGCGAACACCAGCGCGCCCAGCGCAAACGGGGCGCCCACGATGTACGCCAGCACTACTCCGGGCAGTACGGCGTGGGACACGGCGTCGCCCATCAGCGACCAGCCGATCAGCACCAGCCAGCAGCTAAGCACTGCACACACAACCGCGGCCAGGGCGGTGGTGGCCAGTGCACGGACCATGAAGTCATAGCCCAAGGGTTCAAGGAGTATCTCCATCAGTGGCTCACCCGTTTGCCGTTCAGGGTCCTGGTGCCGGGAACGTCGCTGGCCGCGGCCGTGCTGCCCGGAACGTTGCCGCCAGGCAGGTCCCGCTCCAGCACGTCCAGCCCAAACGCCATCGCCAGGTTCTGGGGCTGCAGCACCACTTCCGGCGGACCGTGCATCAGTACTTTGTGCATCAGCAATACAGCCTCATCGCACAGCTGCGGCAGGGCATGCAGATCGTGCGTGGATACCAGGATGGTGCAGCCGTCCGAGGCGAGCTCCCGCAGGAGCCGGGTGATGGTTGCCTCAGACCGTTTGTCCACACCGGCAAAAGGTTCGTCCAGGAGCATGGTGGTGGCGCCCTGCGCGATGCCGCGCGCCACAAAGGCCCGTTTTTTCTGTCCGCCGGAAAGCTGGCCGATCTGGCGCCCGGCATACGGACCCAGTTCCACCCGGTCCAGCGCTTCAGCGACGGCGGCGCGATCTGCTTTGGAGGCACGGCGGGTAAAACCTTGATGGCCATAGCGGCCCATCATCACCACGTCCCGCACGGACAGCGGAAACTGCCAGTCAACATCCTCGCTCTGGGGCACGTAGCCGATGCCGCCCTCCTTTCGCGCCCTCGAAGGTGACTGACCGTTGATCCGTACCGTGCCGGCGTCGGGCCTGATCATTCCCATGATCACCTTGAACAGCGTGGACTTGCCGGAGCCGTTCATCCCCACCAGGCCGCAAATGCGGGCGGGCTCAAGGGTCAGGGTTGCTGCATCCAGCGCCCGGACCTCACCGTAATGGACGGTGACGTTCTCCACGAGGATTGTCGGGGAGGTCATGATCCTGCTCCGGCACTTGCCCCGGCGAGCGCTTTAGTGATGACTTCGGCGTCGTGCCGGATGAGGTCCAGGTAGGTGGGCACCGGTCCGTCCACCTCGGAAAGCGAGTCGACGTAGAGGGTGCCGCCGAATGTGGCCCCGGTGGCCCCCACCACCTGCTGCATGGGGGCGTCGGAAACGGTCGACTCGCAGAAGACGGCAGGGACCTTGTTGGCCTTGACGTACTCAATGGCCCGTGTGATCTGTTGCGGCGTTGCCTGTTGTTCGGCGTTGACAGCCCAGATATACACCTCCGTCAGTCCGGCGTCGCGGGCCAGGTAGGAGAAGGCGCCCTCGCAGGTGACCAGGGCACGCTGCGTTTCAGGGACACCGGCCAGGCTGGACTTCATCTGGTCCTGCACCGCTTGGAGCTCGGCCTTGTAGGCGTCCCCGTTGGCCTTGAAGGCCCCGGCGTTGTCCGGGTCCAGCTCGCTGAATGCCTTCACCATGTTGTCCACATAGATCTGCACGTTCACCGGCGACATCCAGGCATGCGGGTTGGGCTTGCCTTGGTAGGAATCTTCGCTGATGGACATCACCTGGACGCCATCGCTCACCACGGCGTGCGGGACGTCGAGACCCTCGACGAACTGCCCGAACCAGGCTTCCAGGTTCAGGCCGTTGTCCAGGATGAGGTCGGCTTTGGAGGCCTTCCGGATGTCTCCCGGGGTGGGTTCGTAGCCATGGATTTCGGCGCCGGCTTTGGTGATGGACTCAACCGTGAGCTTGTCCCCCGCCACGTTCCGCGCGACGTCGGCCAGCACTGTGAAGGTGGTCAGCACCACCGGCTTGCTGTCGCTGCCGTTTCCGGCGGCACCGCCTCCGCAGGCGGTCATCAGCAGGGAGAGTACGACGGCGGCTGCCGCGGCGGCGAGGGACGTAACGCGCCGCCGGGTGTTCGTTCGGGCGGCTACTTTGGCGCACCGAAATGCAAATTTAGGCATACCGAACATTCTAGGCGCAGCACGTTTCCCCCGGCAACGCTACGGGGGAAGCCGGGGGAAGCTAGGCTAAAACCATGGCCACCGCACACCGGATACCACCCGCACCACAGCCACAGCTTTACCGGTTTTCGCCGCTGGATTTCATCGCGGTCATCCTGTACGTGGGTCTTGCAGGCTTCTTCTCCCTGGCCGGTCCACTGCTCGCTCCTGTCCTGCGCCTGGTCGCCCCAACCCCTGCCGCTGCCTCCTACGCAATGAACCTGCTCTTTTATGCCGTGGTGGGCATACTCGCTGTCGTCGCCGCCCGCAAGGTGGTGGGCCGTGACCTGCGGGTCCTGGCCACCCGCCCGTGGTTCACGCTGCTGATGGTCCCGGCTGCCGTGATTGCGATGATGATCCTCTCCGCCATCGTAGTGGCGGCCAGCGGCAGTGTGGAGACGTCCGAGAACCAAGCAGGACTTCAGGCTTTGATGCAGCAGGTTCCGGCATGGCTGATGGTCCCGCTGCTGGTGGTGGTGGGCCCGTTCGTGGAGGAATTCATCTTCCGCCACCTGCTGATCGGCAAGCTGAGCCGGCGGGTAAACATCTGGGTCTGCTGCGTACTGTCCGTGGTCCTGTTCGCCGCCATGCACGTGGTGGGTCGCCAAGCCCTCACCCTCGCAGTCCTGCTCCCCTATCTGGCGATGGGCGCAACGCTGGTGTTCGTCTACATCTGGACCGGCAGGAACCTGATGTTCTCCTACTTTGTCCATGCAGCAAAGAACCTGCTGGCGGTGGTGTTCATCTACGCCATTCCGCCGGAGTTCTACGAACAGCTCCAGCAGGTTCCGGCCTGACGGTCATCCAGGCGCCGGCCTAGGAGCACGGTTGGCTGAGGGCACGCCCGAATGCAAGCGGCAGCACCTACCGCAGGAGCACCAGCCACCGTACCTTGGTGGGATGGGACTGAACATCCAGATTGTCATCGACTGCAGGGATCCACACCATCTGGCCGGCTGGTGGGCCGAGTCGCTCCAATGGGCGGTGGAACCCCAGGACGAGGGCTTCATCCGCTCCATGATCGAGCAGGGGTTCGCCACGGAGGACCAGACAACAGTGCACAACGGCAAGCTGGTGTGGCGGGAAGGCTGTGCGATCCGCCCGCCGGAGGAACTGGAAGCAAAAGCACCT
>NZ_JBNHFF010000104.1:0-10845 GCF_059089965.1 Arthrobacter sp. SPT-J7 | reverse complement strand
CGGGCCTCTGCCGTGCCAGGCTCGGCTGGCCCATGTCGGTTTGTGTCCCTGTCGCCCTAATAAATGGCCTTGTCCGCACAGCCGGTGATACGTTCCGAGGGGCCCGGAAGGGATCCGGAAACCAGGCAGGAAAGGTGCGGCATGAAGCTTCTGATGGAGCAGGTGCGCGCCCTTCACCGGTTGGAACCCGCCAACCGCGACCACCTGGCAGCCCTGCGCGTAGCCATCAGCGTCGCAGTTCCCTCGCTTCTGCTCCTGGCCGCCGGCCGCACAGACCTCATCATGTATGCCGTCTTCGGGGCGCTCACGGGCATGTACGGGCGCTGCGAGCCACACCAGCTCCGCCTCCGGCACCAGTCCCAGGCCGCGATGGTCCTGCTCGGCGGTGTTGTGGCAGGCCTGTTCCTGTCCGTCAACCACCTTCACTCCTGGTGGCTCGTCGCCGTCGAAGCGGTGCTGGCCGGCGCGGGATCGGTCTTTGCGGACCGGGTGAGGCTCAAACCCAACGGGCCCTTCTTTGGCATCCTCGCACTGGGAGCCTGCGCCTCGGTACCTACGGCGGTTCCCTGGCAGGTCGCCATACTTATCGCCGCAGGGTCCGCCGCCTTCTCCATGCTGGTGGGTTTCGGCGGCTGGATCCGCAGCAGGTCCTGGCAGCGCGGCGCCGTCCGCAGCGATCCCGCCATTCACCCTGCCGGCCGTGGGGAGTTGTTTGTGCACGCCGCCCGGTATGTTCTGGCCGTAGGCGCTGCCGGCACCGTGGGCGTTCTTTCCGGCAGCGGCCACCCGCACTGGGCCATGGCAGCCGCGGCGGTACCCCTTGCCGGGGCCGACCTCCCCAGCAGCGTCCGCCGCGGAATCCACCGCATCGTGGGGACATTCCTCGGCCTGGCGGTCACCGCCGTCGTTATCCTTCCCGGCCCCTGGTCCCTGGCCGGGCTGTTCCCGGGCCGGCAGGCCGTGATGCTTGCCCTGCTGGTGATCCTCTTCCAGTTCACTACCGAGCTGTTTATGGCCCGCCACTACGGCCTGGCCATGGTTTCGTTTACGCCGGTCATCCTGCTGATAACCCAACTCGCCGCCCCAATCGACCCCACGGTGTTGATCCTTGAACGCGGCGCCGAGACGCTGGTCGGCGCACTGGTGGGCATCGCGGTGGTGGTGGCTGTACGCCGCTCCTGCACCGGCAGCCCGCGCGCATTGCTTGGACTCGCGCCCCTATTTGGGCTTCCGCGGAGGGCCCGCCACTAATTTGGCCGGCGCCACCCTGGCAACCGCCGCCAGTACCTTGTACCGCTTGGACGGGATGGAAACCGCTTTGCCCCGCTCGTTGTCCGCCAGGCCGTCCCGCACCACCCGATCTGCGTGCAGCCAGGCCCACGACGGCGCCACGGACTTGTCCATGCCCATCCGGTCGTGGAACTCGGTATGGGTAAAGCCAGGGCATACGGCAGTGACCTTGATGCCTCGCTGGCGGTAGGCGAGGTTGGCCCACCGGCTAAAGCTGACGAGCCATGCCTTGGCGGCGGAGTAGGTTCCCCGTGGGAGGAAAGCGGCGATACTGGCCACGTTGATGATCCGGCCCCCGCCTCGCTCCAGCATGCCTTTCAGTGCTGCGTGGGTGAGCTCCATGGCCGTCTCGCCGTGCAGCTTCAGGTGCTTTTTCTCCTCCGAGATGTGGTTGTCCTCGAAGTTGTGCAGCAACCCGATCCCGGCGTTGTTGACCAGGATTCCCACCGGCCGCTCCGGATCGGAGAGGCGTCCGACGACGGCTGCCACGCCGGCGTCGTCCGTCAGGTCGGCGGGCAGCACCTCAGCCGTAATGCCGTAACGCCGTTCCAGGCCCGCTGCGGTCTCCTCGAGGCGGGCCCGGTTCCGCGCCACCAGCACCAGGTTGCAACCCTGGGCGGCGAGCTGGCGCGCGAACTCCGAGCCCAGGCCTGCACTGGCACCAGTGATCAAGGCGGTTGTTCGGGAGGAGTGCGCAGTCATGCTGCAAGCCTAACCACCACCTGATGACTTTTGGCCCGCAGTGTCACGGCTGCCCTCACCAGCCTTGCTGTTCCCGGTTTTATTTCCAGGGAACTTCGCCAACGGGTTCGCCAGGCGCCCGGCCATCTGCACGGCGTGTCCGGCAAGTTGCAAACGCTCCTGCAAAATGGCCGCTCCGGGGCGGCTGTGTATGACAAGACGGGCGTGTATCCCCCGGGCTAGGGTTGGCATACAGGCAGCTGGTGGTTGCCGAAATCCATAGGGGGAAACATGGAACAGCCGGGAAGCGCCATCGAGTTCCGGGAAGTGGACCAGGACGGAAATCCGGTATCGGGGGCGGCCAGGTCCGGAGCGGGGGAAGCTGCCGAGAGCGGCCCTGCCTTCGCCGTCAACCCGTTCGTTGTGGTTCTGTGGCTGCTCGCCATCGTGTTGATCGCGGGCGGAACCTTGATCTTCCTCAACGCGAACTCCATGGTGGGCCCGACAACTTCAGGGATGCCGGCGTCTTTCCTGATGTTCACCTTTGCCCCCTATGCAATTATCGCGGGGCTTGCTGCTGCCATCTGCCTGCTGTTCTGGCACGCATTCCAGTGGCAGCGCCGGCGCGGCTAGCTAGGACCCTCGGTGCCCTCAGGCCCGGGAATGGCTTGTGGCATTGGCGGCGATGCCGCACGATGCCGGCACGTGCGGTGGGTCACAAGCTGATTTGCCCAACCATTAGTAAGCCTGCTTAGGTTATGGGGTAAATCAACCTCCACAAGCAGTCGCGGCGGGGCTGCCAACGCCGGCAGTACCGTGAAGAAGCCCAAGGACGAACATCATGACCATCGTTACAGAAGACCAGCTGGCGGCTCCCATCGAACCCGAAGCAGGGGCAGAAACCTCGTTGAGCTCCACCCTCCCTGTTGACATGGGACTGTTGGTCACACTGAAATCCAGAATTCATTGCCGTGCCCACATGCAGCGTGTGGATCCGGACGCACCCTCCCTGTACCAGCCCGTTCGCGTTGACGGGGCAACGGTGGTTACCGTTGGTGCCGGCTCCTCGCCCGCCAGTGTGGAAACCTACCGCTGTGCCTGCGGTTTCACTATCGATGTCCCGGCTGCCAGCATGCACGCGCTGGCCAGCTGACCACAGGGATCAGCTGGCCAGGACCGCCTGCTGATTCACAACGGCTGGGTTGCGGGGCGCCTGTTGGGTAGGGCGCCCCGCAACCTGCCAGCCCATACAGCAGCAGGCTAATGGACTGCAGCAGTCCTTGCGGCCTCCACGGCCCGCCGCGTATCCTCCAGTACCAAATCTGCGTTGATGGCCGCGGCCGCTTTGAGTCCGGCGGCTGCGGCCGTCATCACCTGGGCCGAGACGTCCGTGGCGTTGCCGGCGGCCCAAACCCCCGGGCAGGACGTCAGCCCCGACTCATCGGTGGCCAGCCGTGTCCCCGGCCCTTCTTCCAGGCCGTCCGGTTCCAGCCCCAGGGCCTGGAGCATGTTGGCCTTGCTGACGGTGGCCGGGCTGACCACCAGCACGTCCAGCGGCACAGCCGATCCGTCGTCGAGCGTAACCCCCCTGAGCTTGTCGTCCTGGACCACCAAGCCGCGGACCTGGCCATCCACCACTTTGACGGACCGGGCTTCCAGCTGTTCCGCTTGGCCCGCACTGAGCGCCACTTCTTCGCTAAGCAGGAGGGTCACATCCGGGCTCCACTGTCGGAAGGTCAGGGCCTGCAGGACAGCGTGGGCATCCGAGGCGAGCACCCCTACCTGCTGGTTCCGGATCTCCCAGCCGTGGCAGTAGGGGCAGTAAAGCACATCCCGGCCCCAGCGTTCGGCCACCCCCGGCAGGTCGGGAAGCTGATCTTCGATTCCCGAGGTAATCAACAGCCGGCGGGCGGTACAGGTGGTGCCGTCCTCGAGCGAAAGCACGAAGTTCTCGCCGTCCCGCCTGGCGGACCCAACAAAACCGGCGATGCTCTGCCCGCCGTAGTCCGCAAGTTCCCCCCGTCCGGCAGCAAGAAGCTCGCTGGGGCTCATGCCCTCACGGGTCAGGAAGCCATGCACTCCTTCTGCGCGCAGGTTCCGCTGCCCTCCGGCATCGATTACTACTACCGAGCGCAGAGCCCTGGCCAGGGCAACACCGGCGCTCAACCCGGCCGGTCCCCCTCCTATAACGGCAACGTCGAATAGCTGTTCTTGGTGATTCATCCAGGATTCCTTCCCCGGTGTGCGCTGCTCCCTGAAAGAGAGCGCATTCAACTGCGTGCGCCCTCTGCAAGACCGCGCTCAGGAAAGGTACCCGGCATTGCAGCACAATAACGCGCAACCCGCGTTCCCGGAGGAAGGATGTTGTAGCTTCCCGGAGGGTACCGGCGCCTTAGGCTCCCGAACCGTCAGTAGCCGGGCTGTCGGGCCAGTCGACGAACTGTTCGTAGCCCTCATGTTTGCGCAGGTACCCGGCAATGAAGGGGCAGTGCGGGACGATGCGTTTGCCCGTGGCCACCACATCATCGAGGGCGAAGTGCGCCAGCACCTTGCCCAGGCCCCTGCCTTCGAAGTCCGGGGCGGTTTCGGTGCGGATGAAATCAATGTGTCCGGGAAGGTCCTCGTAGAAGGACTGGACGGCCAGCTTGCCGCCCACCAGCAGTTCATAGCGGTGCTGCGCGTCGTTGCGCCTCAGCGTGACATCGGGGGTGAACCTATCCTCGGTGGACATCATGTTCTCGGTCATGGTTCGACACTGGCACTACTTCATCCCGCTGGCAATGCCCCGGCTTACCCTTGAACATCACGAGTCGGGCAAAGCACACCGCCCGTTCCCGGCAGGTCCATCGTCAGGCCGCCGGCCAGAGCTCCAGGGAGAGGTTGTAGAACCCCTGGTTGTAGGCGAGCGGCGTGGTGATATCGGCGTCAGCCTGGGATGCCACACCAAAGCGCTTCCAGGTGGCCGGCCTGGTCCAAGTGAGGGACTCCATGGAGAAGATGCAGACGTGGAGCGCGGCTGCCCAGGAAGGCAAAAAGAAGGGAGGCCAGGATCATTGACTGATCCTGGCCTCCCCGTCCCGGAGTATTCGTCCATATATATGCACACCTCATACGGGTTCAACCCGGCATAGCTGGACAAGAACTCGAAGGAACGTCAGCGCGTGAGCATACCCAGGGCCGTTGTGGCGAAGCTGCCCGCGGACTGGTTCCAGTGGCCCAGGAGCCCCTGCAGGTTTTCGCCGTCGGACCGGTGGCCCGGCAGCTGCTCCTGCAGGGTGGAAAGCACGCCGGTGCGGAGTTCAGTGTTGAAGTTGACCTTGCCAACGTTCATGGACGCGGCCTTCACCAGCTCCCCGGCAGGGATCCCGGAGGCGCCGTGCAGGACCAGCGGAATGTGCGTCCGCACCGCAATGTCCTGCAGGACGTCCCAGCGCAGCTGGGGCTCGCCCTTGTACTTGCCGTGGACATTCCCGACGGCGACCGCCAGCAGTTCGGCGCCGGTGCGGGACACGAAGTCCTCCACTTGGGCCGAATCCGTCAGCCCTGCCACCGCCACGCCGGACTGGTCGGAACCAAAGGCGCGGTCCTCGTCTCCGGCGAGGCCCCCGAGCTCGGCCTCCAGCGGTACGTCGGGCCCCAGCAACGCGCGGGCCGCAACAACCAGTGCGATGTTGTCCTCGTAAGGAAGGGACGAACCGTCGGCGAGGACGGAATCCGCCCCTGCAGCGACGGCGTCGGCCATCACCTGAAGGTCCGTTGCGTGGTCAAGCTGCACTGCTACGGGCACCGACGCTGCGTCAGCCAGGCCACGGAGGGCCCCGATGAGGCGCAGGCCGTTGGACGTGGCGGCCGTCTTGGGTGCCACGAGGAGGATGACTCCCCGCCCGGATTCCTCCGCCGCGGCCACCACTGCCAGCGAGGTGGTGAAGTCGTAGCAGGTGAAGGCCGGGACGGCGGAGCCCTGTTGGAGGGCGGAGGTGACCAGGTGGTCGAGTCGGGTGCGCATCAGACGGTAAGTCCGCCAGTAACGATCCAGACCAGGAACGTGAGCGCGAAACCTGCCAGCCCAAGGACCGTGGTGAGCACGGTCCAGGTTCTCAAACCATCAGCCACTGAGAGGCCCAGGAAGCGGGTCACGATCCAGAAGCCGGAGTCGTTTACATGGCTCAGGCCAAGAGCCCCGAAACCCATGGCTACCAGGATGAGTGCTGTCTGGAAGGGCGAGAAACCGCCGCCCGCCACGGAGGCTGCAAGCAGGCCCGAGGTGGTGATGATGGCCACGGTTGCCGAGCCCTGCGATGCCCGGAGGATGGCCGCGAGGACGAAGGCCATCACGATGACTGGGAGGCCCGCAGACTGCAGCCCTTCCGCGAGGGCCGTGCCGATGCCGGAGACGGTGAGCACCTTGCCGAAGACGCCGCCGGCGCCGGTGACCAGGATAACGATGGCGGTAGGAGCCAGCGCAGAGTCCATGACTTCGCCGGTGTGCTGCGAGGACCAGCCGCGGCGGATGCCCAGGAAGTAGTAGGCCAGGCCCAGGGCCGTGAGGAGCGCAATCAGCGGGGCGCCGATGAAGGCGGCCAGCTGGGAAGCAAAGGTGTCCTTGGGCAGGATGACGGCGCCGACGGTTCCCACCATGATCATGAGGATCGGAAGGACAATCAGGGTAATGATCATTGCCGGGCTGGGAGCGGTCTTGACCTCGCTCCTGACGGCAACGCCGGATGTTCCCTGGGCAGCTTCCTGCTCGACCTGCGACGTGCCGGTGCCAAAGAGCCGGAACTGCTCGGCGGTGGCGGGCAGCATGGTGAAATCACGGCGGTTGAGCCTGCGGGCAACGAAGTAGCCCAGGATGCCCACGGGAAGGCAGAGGGCGAGGCCGATGATGGTGGTCCATCCGACGTCCGCGCCAAGGATGCCAGCGCCGCCAACGACGCCGGGGTGCGGCGGGACAACGACGTGGATGGCCAGCATGATGCCGCCGACGGGCAGGCCGATCTTGACCGGGTTGACACCGGCGGCCTTGGCAAATCCGTAGATGATGGGGATCAGGATGATGAATCCGACGTCAAAGAAGACCGGGATGGCCAGCAGGAAGGCTGCGGAAGTCAGGGCGGCGATGACCCGGCGGGGGCCGAGCAGCTGCGTGAATCTGCCGGCGAGGGAC
Source organism: Arthrobacter sp. SPT-J7 (assembly GCF_059089965.1). Lineage (NCBI taxonomy): Bacteria > Bacillati > Actinomycetota > Actinomycetes > Micrococcales > Micrococcaceae > Arthrobacter > Arthrobacter sp. SPT-J7. The sequence continues at coordinate 3,707 of NZ_JBNHFF010000104.1, read as the reverse complement.
TGCGCACCGCCGGAAATCTCGATCATTTTGCCCAGCATGGCGCCCAGGCCAACCAGGATGGCTACGGATCCAAGGGTGCCGCCCATGCCTTCAGTAACGGTTTTGATGACGTCTGGAAGCGGGATGCCTGCAACCAGGGCAACGGCCACGCTGACCACGAGCAGGGCAAGGAAAGCCGGGATCTTGAACTTGATGACGGCCACGAGAAGCAGGGCGACGCCCGCCACTGCTATGGCCAGAAGAGCTAATGCGCTCATCGTGTGTCTCCTTTGACGTCGCTAGTTAAGCCTAGCGAGCTGGGTGGGTACGACGGCGGCGGAGGGGGGACCGCCGCCGTCGTACGTTGAGGGGGGAGGGTGACTTGCTACTTGGTGCGCTTAGTGGGGGCAACAACCTTGATGACGGCGGAGTCATCAGCGGCGGCGAGTCCCTGGGCCTGGCCCAGGAGGTAAAGCTGCTCGGCAGCGGCGGCAACCGGAGCTGCCAGTCCTGCCGCGCGGGTGGCCTTTCCTACGATGCCCATGTCCTTGACGAAGATATCCAGGCGGCTGAGGACCTCGGCGCCTTCCGCGTTGTAGGCCTCGAGGATCCGGGGGCCGCGGTTGGAGAGCATGAACGAGCCGGCGGCACCGGCTTCGAGGGCGGCAAGGGTCTTGGCCTGGTCCAGTCCGAGCGCGTCGGCCAGGGCCATCGCCTCGGCGGCGGCAGCAATATGGACGCCGCAGAGGAGCTGGTTGACAGTCTTGAGGGCTTGGCCGTCACCGGGCTTGTCGCCTACCACGGTGAGGGTGGAAGCGAGCAGTTCAAGGGCGGGGGCCGCCTTTTCGCGCGCTGCGGGAGACGCTCCCACAACGATCAGCAGGTCGCCTTCGCCGGCACGCTTGGGCCCGCCGGACAAGGGGGCGTCCACCAGCTCCACGCCGTATTGGGCCAGCTTCTCCACGGTGGCCGGAATGGCTTCGGTGCCCACGGTGCTGCCGAGGATGACCACTGCGCCGCGCTCCAGGACGGAGGCCACGCCGTTCTCGCCAAAGAGCACGTCATTGAGCTGCTCGCCGTTGCGGACGGCGAGCAGGACGGCGTCAGCACCCTTGGCGGCTTCACGGGCTGAAGCGAACGTGGCGATGCCTGCTTCTTCAGCAAGCGTCAGGCGGGGTTCGGCGATGTCGAAGCCGTGGACGGTCAGCTGGGAGGCCAGGCGGGTTGCCATGGGCAGACCCATGGCGCCTAGGCCCAGGACGGTGATGGTGTAGGTGCTGGTCATGGTGTTCTCCATTGAATGTGTGTGAATGGCTTGGCCCACGCGGACAGGGTTCCCTGGCCGGGTAGCCGCTGGGCGAGGACCCAGGCCCGGGCTTGCGAGGGTTGGGAGCCGGTGCGGACTTGCGAGGTTAGGGGGTTCGTGGGGAGAAGGTGTTGCTGAGCTTGCGGGTGACGTCGGCGAGGGACTGGTCGTCGCCCACGTTACCGGCGAAGACGATGTACGGGATGCCCTTGGCGGGCCCGTCCACCGGCTGCCAGAGCGAAACGATGCCGGGAAGCATGGGACCGCGGACGATGGCGTGGCGGATCTCGAGGCCATGGGCGGCAACATCGGAGGAGGTGATGCCGCCCTTGGCGATGACGAAGCGCGGCGGGAAGGTTTTCAGGGTCCGGTTCACCACGGCGACGACGGCGGCCGAGACGGTACGGGCGATCCGCAGGCTTTCGGCGGGGTCGTCAGTTTTGATCAGCAGCCGGCTGGTGTGGACGATGACGTCGCCGCTGCGGAGGGCTTCGACGACGGTGTCAACGGTCTGGTCCAGGTGGCTGCCTGCCTCTGTTTCAGAACCGAGGAGTTGTTCGACGTCGATTTCCACGATGCGCGCCGCGCTGTGCTGTTCGGTCAGCGCCTTGAGCTGGCGGGTGGTGACGCCCACGTGGGATCCGACGACGATCAGCCCGCCGGCTTCGGACGGGGTGTTGCCGGCGTAAGCTTCGGCGCCGGTGAGTTCGGCGCGGATTTCCTGCCCGATCCTGGCACGGCCAAACGGCGGGCCAACGCGGTAGAGCAGTTTCTTGCCGCGTCGCTCGGCTTCCTCCAGGCCGAGGGACAGCGCGCGCAGGTCATTCTCGGTGACGATGTCGGCCACGATCGGGGTGGAGTCCACGGCGGCCTCGATGGCGTCGGCGATCGCATTGGCGCTGATCCGTGCACCGTCTGCCGCATCTGCGGCTGAGGCGCCGGCGCGGATGATGTTCAAGTCCAGGACGATCACCGAGTCCGCAGCGAAGCGGCCCTGGGATTTTTCCTTGACATAGTCGGCCATCACAGACGTGGTGAAGCCGAAAGTGGCGTCCTTGGCGAATTCGGTGTCGGAGACCGGGGTGAGGGTGCCGGCCGCGTCGCCCGTGCCGCGCATGTAGTGGACGCCGCCGATGGTGACACGTCCGGCGTCTGGAAAGGCCGGGACCAGCACCACGCCGTCGGTCTTTTCCCCGCTGACATCCGCCACGGTCGCGGCAATGACGTCCGGCTCCAGCGGGTAGTGGCCACGGAGGGTGGAATCGCTGCGGCTGACGAAGCCGAGGCGCAGTGTATCCGGCGAGCCGGCGGCGGCGAGGGCGTTGCGGACCACTTCCTCATTGCGGGCGGCTGCCTCGGCGGGGTCCAGGCTGCGGGTGTTGGTGAGGACGTAAACGGCGGGCTTGGCTGTGCTCTGCGCGATATGCGCAAAGGCCCAGATGAAGTCCTCTACCTCCCAGCGGGTGAGTACGGGCAAATCGGCCACGGACTGGGTTCCGGTGGGGTCGTCGTCGAGCACTACCAGGACACGCGGGATTTCCGCGTTGGAGGCAGCCAGCGTGCTGGCCACCAGTTCGGCGGGAATCCGGACCTCGGCCGGGTAGGCGGCCAGAACGTCTGCTTCAAGCGTCACAGTGCACTCCGTTGTGTATAAATCCGGGCGGATCCTGGTGTAAAGGTAACTGTAAGATGTCTGACATCTTGCATCCGAATGCTAGTGTGGCACACGACATAAAGACGCGCAAGTAGACTTGTCCGACATATGCACAAGGGGCACTGACGGGGGCAGCATGGCAAGGAAGTCGCTGGTAGGCCAGGTGGCAGACGAACTCCTGGACCGCATCATCGCGGGAGAATTTCCACCGGGGGCCACTGTTCCAGGCGAGCACGAACTCAGTGCCGCGCATGAAGTCAGCCGGATGACCGTCCGCGAGGCCATGAAAACCCTTGAGGCGCAGCGAATCCTCAGCGTCGAGCGCGGTCGGGGCACTTTTGTGAACCCGCTCAACCGGTGGGCCTCGCTGGAAGCAGTGCTGCGCGCGGCCTCCGAGGGAAAGAACGAAGCGGAGGCTTCCGTCCAGCTCATCGAACTCCGCCGCATGCTGGAGACCGGTGCCTGCGAACTCGCGGCGGGGCGCATCAGCGACGCGGATATCCAGGCCCTCTACGGCCACGTGGCCGCCATGCGGGCCGCCCACGAGGTGAACGATGTTGCGGCCTTCGTGGAGGCGGACCTCGCCTTCCACGACCTGGTCCTGCATTCCTCCGAGAACGTCTTTGTTGCCGTTCTCTTTGAACCGCTCCACCGGGTCCTGGAAAAGAGGCGGACGGAAACGTCCGCTGTGCGCGAGATCCAGGTGCACGCCATAGGCCATCACCAGAACATCGCCGAAGCGCTCGAATCCCGTGATGCCGGCCGCTC
>NZ_JBNHFF010000103.1:0-10903 GCF_059089965.1 Arthrobacter sp. SPT-J7 | reverse complement strand
CGCGATGCGCAAGAAAGGCTGGGAAATCCCCGCCGAACTCGCGCACATCGAGTCCTCCGGCACCACCCGCCAGGAAGCCAGCTCCCTCCTCGCCGCCACAGCCTGAGTCGGGATAACGGATCCTGATGCACAGAGAGGACCAATAATGTTCCCCGTCAAAATCGAAATCATTCCATCACAGGGAATCGTCGGGCAGGTCCAGGCCCTGGTGCCCAAGACCACCACGCTGAACGTGACGTGCCTGCCGCACCACGGCATCGAGCGGACCATGCGCACCGCAGTGGAGCTGAGCGACACCGGGTACAAGGTGATCCCGCACCTCGCCGCCAGGAGCATCCGCAGCCGTGCCGAGGTCACCGAGATTGTCCGCGGCTGCGATGCCGCGGGCATCCGCGAAGTGTTCGTCATCGGCGGCGACCGAAAGCAGCCCGCCGGCATTTACCACTCAGCCCTTCCGGTGCTGGAGGACATCGCCCAGTACAGCAGCGGAATGATGCGGGCCGGCGTCGCGGGCTACCCGGAAGGCCACCCCCTCGTCACCCCGGTTGACCTGTTGGACGGACTCCTGGCGAAGCAGGACCTGGCCTCGTATGTGGTCACCCAGATGTGCTTCTCCGCCCGGAAGATCCATGACTTCGCGGTGCTTCTTCGGCGCGAAGGCGTCCACCTGCCCGTCTGGGCGGGCGTGGCCGGGTCCGTCCCGCGGACCAAGCTGGTGGCATTGTCCGCGCAGATCGGCGTCGGAAGTTCCTTGAAGTTCCTCAGCCGCAAGGGCCCGCTGGCCCGCAAGCTCCTCAGCGGGGACCGCTACTCGCCGGACAGCCTCATCAGCGGGCTCGCAAGCCAGCCAGGCATCGCCGGCATCCATCTTTACAGCTTCAACAGCCTCGATCACCTGCCCGCGGGCCCGGATCAGGCGGCCACTTCAGCACTCCGGACAGCATTGTTTCGAGGAGCAACACATGATAACTAAACCTGTAATGTCCCACCAGGAGCCGCATCTTGATCGGCAGCTCACTAACAAAGTGAGCACCGTGCGTACTGTGGCGGCGGGCCGCGACGCCGAGTGCATTGCGCTGCGGAACGCCATCATGTGGGTTGTACTCGACGGCTGGCAGGAACGCCGGATGTTCCTTCGGGAGGACTCTGTGCACGTGGAGATCAACGGGTAGCGCCGTGTGCTCGAAAGCGGACGACGGCGGGAGGGCCGCCCCCGTCCGCTCTGCTTGGCACGGTCCGGGTCATTGACCGTTCACCGGCAACCGGTAACCATGAGTTATGACTGACACAGCCGATACCTCAAGCGCCCCCTTTGACGACGACGAAACAGTGGAGGACACAGCCCATTCAGAGACTCCTGAAAGCATCGCGGACGAGGTCCGTGACGAAATTCGGCTGGGCCACGTGGAGGATGACGTGAGCCACGTGCTGGAGGAACGCTTTGAGGAGGCCGGCATCGAACTGCGCCCCGAAGAGGTGGATGACCTCGCCGAGGAAATCGAAAAGGACGTCTCAAGCTAGGTAACCGTGCGGGCCCGAAACGGCAGGGAACAACCTGGACTAGTGCGCTGGCCGTGTTGGGCGCATGGCTCCCGAACACTTCGCGTGGAGGGAGCAATACCAGTGGTCCAGGTGGCCCGCACTTTCCTGCTCACATAAGCAAGCGGCCGACGGCGGGAGGTTCCGCCGTCGGCCGCCCACGTCCTGCCGCGGAGGCAGGGCGTGCAGTTACTGCCAGAGGCCCAGGGCGAATTCCGCGATCACCGTGGACAGCAGGAAGGACGCCGTGATGGCCACCAGGCCTACCGGGATGATCTTCCAGCCGATGTTCTTCAGCAGCGGGATGTCCTTGCCGAGCGACAGGCCCGCGAGCGTCAGCATTACCGTGGCGATGGACAGGAAGTCCACCGTCTTGACGGCAGCGTTGAGCACCTCGGCCCCGAAGAACCAGGGGCTGGAAATGTACGCGCCGATGGTGGTGACGAAGATGATGGCCGAGATCTTCCGGGTGGCCTTGGCCAACGCGATGCTGCCGAGGACCAGGGCGAGCATGATGGCGTACCCGGCAACGATGGACAGGCTGAAGCCCTTGGCCGCCACCGACGCAGTGCCGATACCCAAAACAGTGAGAACTGAGAGGGACAGCCACAGCGGCAGCTTGATGGCTGCCGAGGACTCGGCAACGCGCTCGCGGAACAGCCGGTTTTCCTCCGCCTGCGCTGCGTCGCGCTCGACCTCCGCGGCGGTACGTTCGGCGGGAGCGCCCGCCGTAACGGCTGCTTCTTCGCGCGCTGTCTGCTTGCGGGTGAGGGCTTTGTAGAACCGGTCGGCCAGCGGCAGCGCGATGTAGATGCCCACGTAAACACCAAGGACCGTGGTGATCAGGTTGGAGACGGCGGCCATGCCCAGGATTGCCTCTTCGTCGGCCGGGTAGGCGGCGACGATACTGGCGGCGGAGGCGGCCATCATGGACCCGGACCCCACGCCCGCGCCCATTGCCAGTGCCAGCGGATCGAAGATCTTCCAGTTGGCCACGAGCGAGGTGAGGAGGGTGATGAACACGGCGCCGAACAGCGTTCCGAACACGTACATGGCCAGCACGCCGCGGTACTGGTCCGAATCCGGTCCGTACTTCTCCGAGACCATGGCGAAGGACGGTTCCCGGTCGAGCGAGAACGTGGCACCCACGGTAGCCTTGCCCATCCTCAGCAGGACAGCGAGGGGGAGGGCCAGCATGATGGTGCCCAGCAGGTGTCCGATTTCCTGAAGCAGCAGCGCCGGCCCCGCCTTAATGAGGCTGGGCAGGCTGGGGCCGATGTTGAACGCCAGCCGGGCCACCAGCAGCAGCACTGCCACGCCCACCAGGGCCGCCGCCACCCGCTGGAGGTCAAGGCCCAGGGGTTTGAACTTCTGGACCGAGACCAGCAGGCCGAGGATGAGGCCCCACACCATGGGGAAGATGATGATGGAGCCGATTCCGACGTCGATCTTGGCCTGGCCGATGAACTGCACCGCCAACGCAATGACGAAGGCCAGGGCGGCAATCGGCAGGGTGAGCTTGGTGCCGGCTCTATCGACCCGGGCGGTTTTGGTGGTGCTCATGATGTGCCTTCCTGCGTGAAAGTACGACGGCGGTATGCCGCTTTAGTGAAGCGTTTTCGTTGGGCGGGGGTTGAGGCTGCGCCGGCGACGGTCCAGGCCAGCGCTGTGGCTGCCTCGAACATCACCGCGTATGCCTCAGGGGAATTTGCAAGCGCGGCAAACGCGTGGGAGTGGATGGGCACGTCGGCGCCCGGAATGCTCAGCCAGGGGTGCAAAGACGGGATGACCTGGGAGATGTTGCCCATGTCGGTGGAACCGCCGCTGAGGCCCGAGGAGCGGGACGTGTCCTTGCCGAACGCATCCATCGCCCCGGTCCAGTGTGCTGCGAGGGCGTCATCCTGGAGCAGCGGTTCGTAGAGGGGTTCTGCCTCCTCGATCTCCAGGGTCGTGCCGGTGGCCAGCGCGGCGCCTTCGAAGCAGTTGCGCACGCGTTGGTGCAGCGCCTCGTACTCCGGGAGGGTGAAGGCCCGGCATTCGAACTGGACCACCGCTTTCTCCGGAATGATGTTCGTGACGTGCCCCGCCTCGGCCACGAAGCAGGCGATCCGGTGGTCGCTGGGGATCTGCTGGCGGAGCAGGCCGATGGCCACCTGGCTCAGCACGGCGGCGTCCGCGGCGTTCACGCCCTGGTGCGGGGCCGCTGCCGCGTGTGCCGCTTTTCCGGTGAACGTTGCCTTGTACCGGCCCACGGCCTGGGCGCTGGTGCCTGCCGGGTTGTAGGTGAGCCCGTCCTGGACCGGGTGGACCATCAGAGCCAGCCCGACGCCGTCGAACGCTCCCCGCTCCAGCATCAGCGCCTTGCCCCCGCCGTGCTCCTCGGCGGGGGTTCCGATGGCCTTCAGCGTAATGCCCAGTTCGTCCACGAACGGCAGCAGGGCCAGGGCAGCTGCCACCGATGCGCCGGCGATCAGGTTGTGCCCGCAGGCGTGACCGATGTCAGGGAGCGCGTCGTATTCAACGCACAGCGCCACCGTCAGTTCTCCGGTGCCGGCGCTCGCGATAAAGGCGGTGGGAAGGCCGGAGGTGCCCCGCTCCACGTCGAAGCCGGCATCCGCCAGCAGGGCAGCAATGGCCTCCGCCGAGCGGACCTCCTCGAAGGAGATCTCCTTGAGCGCGTGGATTTCCTGCGCCAGTTCCTGCACCCGGGGCTTCCAGTGTTCGACGCCGTCTGCGAGAGCGGCACGCAGGGTCGCCAGGGCGGTGGTTGGGTCTGTCAGTTCCATGGGCATCTGCCTTCTCGGGTTGGACGCGTTCAGTAGGACAGCGACGGAAAGGGGGACCCGGCTGCGCGGGTTGGCACCCAGATGGCCTTCGTCTGGGTGTACTCATCCAGCACCCCCGGCCCGGAGGAGCGGCCGTGGCCGGAATCGCCAAATCCGCCGAATGGAACCGCCACGTGGATGGTCTTGTAGGAGTTGATCCAGAAGGTGCCGGCCTTCACCTCGCGCGCCACATGGTGGGCGCGGGACACGTCGGAGGTCCAGACGGCGCCGGCCAGGCCGAAGTTGGTGTTGTTGGCCCGGGCAATCGCTTCGGATTCTGTATCGAACGCGTCTGCGCCAACAACCGGCCCGAAGACCTCAGTGGTTTCCAGGCGGTTGGTGGGCGTGACGCCGTCCAGCAGAGTGGGCATGACCCAGTGCCCGCCGGCCAGCCCGGACCCGGCCAGGGATTCCGGCAACGATGCCCCCGTGAGCCGGCGGCCGCCGTCGTTCAATCCTGCCTCGATGAGTGTGGTGACGGTAGCGAACTGCTGCGCAGTGATGATGGGGCCCACCTCCGTGTCCGCGCTGAGCGGGTCACCCACCCTAAGCCGTGCAGCCTTCGCGGCCACCAGTTCAACGAACTGTGCGTGCACGCTGCGCTCCACGAGCAACCGTGATCCGGCCACGCAGGACTGGCCCGCACCGGAAAAGATGGCCGAGATGGCGCCGTCCGCGGCGCGGTCCAGGTCCGCGTCCGCGAACACGATGTTGGCGCTCTTCCCGCCGAGCTCCAGCAGGGCCGGAATCCCTGCCTGGGCAGCGGCCACCGCAACGCGCCGCCCTGTCGGGACTGAACCGATAAAGCTGACCTTGCCGACCCGCCGGTCCGTGGTAAGGGCTGCGCCCACGGTCTGCCCCAGTCCCGCTGCCACGTTGAAGACGCCTGCCGGAAGCCCGGCCTCGTGTGCCAATTGAGCGAGCCGGACCGACGACGCCGGCGTGAATTCGCTGGGCTTGATGATCACGGCATTGCCGGCTGCGAGCGGGGCGGCGGAATTCCAGCCCGCCGTGAACAGGGGAGCGTTCCACGGCGTGATGGCGACGACGACGCCCCACGGCACGCGCTCCGTGTAGGTGTGCCAGTTGCCGGGGACGGGAATGGTCTGGCCCGTCAGCTTGTCCGCCCAGCCCGAGTAGTAACCGAACATTTCGGCCACCTTGGCAGCTTCGACGCGGGCGTCCCGGATGGGCTTGCCCGTGGTGGCGGACTCAAGAATGGCCAGTTCCTCCGCGTGCTGTTCCACGATCCGGCTGACGTTGCGCAGGATGGCTGCCCGTTCGAAGGCGTTCATTGCGCCCCAGACGGCTGCACCCGCCGTCGAGCTTTCCAGGAGGGCGTTGGCGCCCTCGGCTCCAGGGTCCGCATAGGTGGCGAAAGGTTCGCCGGTGGCGGCCGCGGTGAGGGTAATGCTCTCGCCGCTGCCGGCGAGCACGCGGCCGTCAACGAAGACACCGAGGCCTGACGGGAAGGCCGCGTCCAGGACCGCTTTGGCGGTGGCCGCCGAGGAGGATGTTGGTGCTGTGGTGATGCTCAATGTGGTGTTCCTTCAGGGCTGGGGGACTACGTGCTGGGAGGGCTAGGCGAGGGCGGTGGTGCCGCTTGCGGTGCTGCGCGCAGCATCCGGGGCCGTGTCCCGCGCTTTACCTGGCGTTGTGCTTGGCGGGCCCGCGGGCGTGATGGACGGGGCAACGGTCCTCGCGATTTCGGTGAAATCCGCCGTCGGTCCAAGGGCGGCCAACGCGTCCTGCCACTGCCCGGCAACGGCAGCCAGGAGTGCGGGGTTTTCACCGATTCGGGCGGCGACATCCACGGCGAGGGCTGCGTCGCGGGCCATTAGGCCCAGGGAGAAGCCGGAATCATGGGTGCCGCTGAGCACCCAATTGGGGTACATGTTGGCGGAGACTTTGCTGCCCCCGGAGGCGTCGCTGATGCTCGCCGCCGCTTTGGCAGGATCAATGCCGTAGGCTTTCGCGACACCCAGCGCCTCACCGACGGAGACCAGGTTTGCCGCCGCCAGGACGTTGTTGAGGAGCTTGACCACGTTGCCGCTGCCGGGGCCGCCGATGTGGCTGTATTTCCCGCCGGTCAGCGCGAGCAGCACTGGCTCGGCTGCCGCGAGGGCATCCGCCGTTCCCCCAACGAAAGCGCTCAGGGAACCGCCTGCTGCGCCGTCGCGGCCACCCGAAACTGGTGCATCCACAAAGGCGGCTCCTTGGGCCTGGGCGAGTTCAGCCATGTGTCGGCTGGTAGCCGGCTCCGAGGTGGTGGTGTCGATGATCGCGACTGTGCCCGGCACAGTGAGGAGTTGGGGCACCGTGGTTTCCACGATGCTGGCTGCGGGAAGGGACAGCACAGCGTAGGGGGTCCCGGCCACTGCCTCCAGGTTGGCGGTGGTTTTGATGCCGGCTTCTTGCGAGGCCTTCCTGGCTGCCTCGGAGGGGTCGAAGCCGGTGACTTCCCAGCCGGATCTGTGAAGGGTGGCGGCCATGGCTCCTCCCATGGCGCCAAGTCCGATGACGGCTATGCGGCGGTTGTTCTGGTCATTCATGAAGGTACTCCTGGAGTGTTTTCGCTGAGGCACATGAGGCTTCATCCGGTGCGGCGTGAAGGTGCCGCTTAGTCGAGGTAGATGTCGAGGTCTTTCCACAGCTGCTGTGTGCGGCGGATGGCAGCCCGGCTCCGCTCCGGGTGTGCGGCCTCCATGCCGGCGAGCAGGCCGTACACCAGTGAGTTTGCGGCCGTAACGGACTGGAAGAAGGAGATGCCCTCAGAGGCCACCACCAGGAGGTGGTCAGCCGCTGCTGCAAGGCGTCCGCGCCGCATGTCGCTGATGGCGATGACCGTGGCACCGGCGGCCTTGGCCGCTTCGGCGGCGACAATGACTTGCCTGACGGAACGCCACATGTTGATGACCACCAGCACATCACCCTGGCCCAGGGTGTTGGTGCTTGAGGCCAGGTGGACGCCGCCCCGGTTTTCCAGCGCGATGGGGTACCCCATCGTTGACCCCAGATGGGCCATGACGCTGGCGGGACCGGCGAATGAGCCAATCCCCACGACGGTGATGGACTTGGCGCCGGCCATCGCCGCGATGGCAGCCTCGGCGTCGTCGGCAGTGTTGGAGTCCAGCGTCAGGCGCAGGTTTTCGATGTCGTGGTCCAGCGCGTCGTGGAGGGGGCTGCGGTGCTCGCCGTGCTCGGTGAGGGTGTCCTCAGTGGAGATCGACACCAGGTAGCGGGAACGGAGTTCCCGCTGGAGATCCGGCCAGCCACGGTAGCCCAGATGCTGGGCCGCACGGACCACTGTGGAGTTGTTGACGTCGGCGCGCTGGGCGATCTCAGCGATGTCCGCGTACGAGGACAGCTGCGGATTGCGGGCGATCACCTCCACCACACGGCTCTGTGACTTGGTCAGCGGAACATCCGGAATTGCGTCGCCAAGCCAGGCCTTGGAAGGGTTCCCGGAACCGTTGATGCCCTCGGCAACAGGTGCGGAGGCTTCCACGTCTGCGGCGTTTGTTTTCAAGGGAAACCTGTTCCGTAACGCAGATCACTCTGCAAGGGCATTTGCATCGAATGTACTCTGCAATTTTCCTTGCGGCTAGTGATTTGCGTTTCCGGGATGTAAATCCTCGTTGTGGTGGCCGCCTCGCAGCGGGACCATGGTCTTATGAACGCTGAATCCTTCCAGGCCTCGGAGCTGAGCCTTCCCCAGGCATTCCTCCTTCTCGCGACCAACGACACCGGTGGCGAGCCCGAAGTTTCCCAGCCCGTCCTCCAGGCCGGCGTGGCCGGTGCAATCCTGGCCGAGCTGGAACTGCTTGGCGCCATTGAACGGCAGGGCAAGCACGTCAGGGCCACTGGGTCCGCTGCGGCGACCAGTTTCCAGCGCCAGCTGGAACTCATCCGGCACAAATCACGTCCGCACACACCTAAGCGCTGGGTTTCCATGCTGGAAAGCCGGGCGGAAGTACACCGGATCTATGAGGAGATGGCCGTGCAGGGCATCGTGGAGCATGTCGGCGAAAAGCATCTGGGCTTGTTCACGACGACGCGGTACCCGGAAAAGGACCACGCTCCGGAGGATGCGGTCCTCAAAAAAATTAGGGCGGTGCTGGGTGGCGGAACGCCTGATTCCCGGACCACCGCCCTGGTCGGCCTGCTGCACGCTACGGGGCTGCTGGAAAAACTGTTCCCGGAAGCTGATCAGTCGCGCGCGCGGGAACTAACTGATGCCCACTGGCCCTCCCATGCAGTGGCCGACGAACTCCGGATGATCCGGTTGGCTGAGGCGGAGGCGGCTACGTAACTCAGGGGGTAACAGCACAAGCGGCCGACGGCGGGAGGTTCCGCCGCCGGCCGCTCGCTGTGCGTAGCTGCTAGTCCTCGTAGGTGTTCGCGATGTAGACATCGCAGGGGGCGTTGTGCGCCACGCTGTTTGCGACGCTGCCCAGGAGCCGGCCGATGCCGCGCATCCTGCGGTTGCCCACCACGATCACCCGGGCCTCCAGGCGGACGGCTTCCTTGATCAGGGCATCAGCCGGTTTGCCCCGGGCCGCCGTGTGGGTGATTTCCAGGCCCTGTCCCGCATTGCTGAGTGACTTCGCGACGTGTTCGGCGCTGTCGGCGTTCGAGATTCTGACCGCGTCCGAACCGGCCCCGAAGGTCTCGGCGGTCTCGGTCTCGAATGCGGTCACGATGTGAAGGGACGCTCCCAGCGATACCGCCAGGTCCCTTGCAGCTTCCGCAGCCTTCATGGCCGACTCGCTGCCATCCACTCCTACAACAACTACTCCACTCATAAATGGCTCCTTTTATTCCTTGTTGCGGCTTGCGTCCACTGGCAAGTCTAGAGAACCGACCTCCGTCCGTTGCCGAGGCAAGGTGAAGACGTGGAGAATTACGGGAAGTCCGGGTGCCAATCCCTGCCGGCTATGTCGAAGTCTGGCCGTTGTCCCACTCCACGCCTTGCGCAGCTTTGACGTGATGGGCGACACTGTTTATACTCTTATGAAACGATTCAAACAGTAGCGGCGGTGTACTGGTCCCCGCAGCGTGGCCGGTCGGCTCCGCGGGCGTCCCCGTGACCACTAAGACATTCCGGAATAGGACACTTCCGGTTCCTTGCCAACGACGAGAAGGAAATCAGCGAATGAGCATTACGACCACCGGGGTTGCCCAACCCGGCCACAAAACCGGCACCGAAGGCAGGGACCCGAAGAGAGCCGCGATGAGCGGCTGGATCGGTGGAGCGCTTGAGTACTACGACTTCGCGTTGTATGGCCTGGCCGCGACACTCGTCTTCCCCGCCATCTTCTTCCCTTCGGAAAACCCCACAGTCGCGATCATCGCCTCGCTCGCTACTTATGCAGTGGGTTACGTCTCCCGTCCCGTCGGCGCCATTGTTCTGGGCGCATACGGCGACAGGCACGGGCGCAAGAACGTGCTTGTCCTGGCGATGCTGCTGATGGGCTTCGCGACTTTCGCCGTCGGGCTCCTGCCGACGTACGGGCAGGTCGGTATCCTCGCCCCCATCCTTCTGGTGACCCTCCGCCTGATCCAGGGCTTTGCGGTGGCAGGCGAACTCGGCGGCGCCAGCGCCATGATCGTCGAGCACTCACCTGACGCCCGGCGCGGTTTCTTCGCAAGCTTCAGCCTTCAGGGCACCCAGGTGGGATCCATCCTGGCCACCGGCGTCCTGCTTCCGCTGGCGGCCCTTCTCCCCGCCGACCAGTTCCAGAACTGGGGTTGGCGCATTCCCTTCCTGCTCAGCGCCTTCGTGATCCTTGCCGGCTACATCATCCGCCGGCGCGTCCAGGAGCCCCCGGCCTACCTGGCGCAGTCCGAAAGCGGTGCCGCCAAGCGCCGGTTCCCGATCGTTGACCTCCTGCGCACGCACCCGCGCGTCATGGTGCTTTGCATCATCATGACGTTCACCAACGTAGTGGGCATGGCGACCCTCATCTTCGGCGTCTCCTATGCGACCCAGGAGGGCTACGGCATCGGCTTCTCCAGCAGCGAATTCCTGTGGGTAACCCTCGTGGCCAACCTCGCCGCAGTAGCGACCATCCCGATGTTCGGCGCCCTGTCCGACCGGATTGGCCGGCGGGTGCTGATGGTGGCCGGCGGAATCGGCGGAGGACTCATGTCCGGGGCCTACTTGTGGGCCATCGACCAGAAGAGCCTGTTCCTGGTCTTTGTCTGTGTGGTGATCGTGCAGGGGATCTTCTTCCAGATGTGGAACGCAACCTTCGCCACGTTCTTCCAAGAGCAGTTCCCCACCCGAATCCGCGTCACCGGTTTTGCGGTGTCGCAGAACGTCGGCCTCATGATCGCCTCATTCTTCCCCAGCATCTTCACGGCGGTGGCTCCTCCCGGCTCAGGAAACGTTCCGGTGGTCATTGGCCTGATCACCTTCGGGATTTGCCTCGTGGCAGCGGCGGCTACCTTCCTGTCCTCCGATACAAAGGGCAAGTCGCTCGAGGACCTCGAAGTACATCAGGCCTGACAAACCAGCCAACAGGCCGCGCCAGCCC
>NZ_JBNHFF010000102.1:0-10988 GCF_059089965.1 Arthrobacter sp. SPT-J7 | reverse complement strand
CGCCGCCGTGATCGCCTACTTCGGCGACGGCGCCAGCTCCGAGGGTGATGTCCACGAGTCCATGGTGTTCGCCTCCTCCTACAACGCGCCGGTGGTTTTCTTCTGCCAGAACAACCACTGGGCCATCTCTGTCCCCACCAACGTGCAAACGCGGGTGCCGCTGTCCAACCGGGCCAAGGGCTATGGCTTCCCCGGCATTCGGGTGGACGGCAACGACGTCATTGCCGTGCACGCAGTCACCGAGTGGGCCCTGGAGCACGCACGCCAGGGCAAGGGCCCCGTTCTGATCGAGGCCTTCACCTACAGGGTTGGTGCGCACACGACGGCGGACGACCCCACCAAGTACCGTGAGTCTGCGGAGGAGGACGCCTGGCGCGCCAAGGATCCGCTGCTGCGCCTGGAGAAGTACCTGCGCTCCGAGGGCCTGGCCGACGAGGCGTTCTTTGCAAAGGTGAAAGCCGACGGCGACGAGCTCGCAGCCTACGTCCGGCGCACTACCCATGACCTGGAAACTCCGGATATCCGGTCCGCTTTCGCCAATACGTACGTGGAGGCCCACCCGCTGGTGGCAGAGGAACTGGCCTGGTTCGAGGAGTACTCGGCGGGTTTCGCAACTGAAGAGGCAGGCCACTGATGACCGCCATGACCATCGCCAAGGCCATCAACGAGGGCCTTCGCACAGCACTAACCGACAACCCCAAGTCGCTGCTGATGGGTGAAGACATTGGCGCCTTGGGCGGTGTGTACCGCGTGACGGACGGGCTGATCGGCGAGTTCGGCCCGGATCGCGTCGTGGACACCCCGCTGGCTGAATCCGGCATCATCGGCACGGCCATCGGCCTCGCACTGCGCGGCTACATCCCGGTCTGTGAAATTCAGTTCGACGGATTCGTTTTCCCGGGCTTCAACCAGATCACCACCCAGCTGGCCAAGATGCACGCCCGCAGCAACGGCAACCTCACCGTTCCCGTGGTCATTCGCATTCCCTACGGCGGGGGCATCGGCTCTGTGGAGCACCACTCGGAATCTCCCGAAGCGCTCTTCGCCCACACGGCAGGCCTGCGGATCATCACCCCGTCCAACCCGCACGACGCCTACTGGATGATCCAGCAGGCGGTTGACTGCCAGGATCCGGTGATCATCTTCGAGCCCAAACGCCGCTACTGGCTCAAGGGAGAGGTCGACATCGAGGCCCCCGGCCTGGCGGCGGACCCCTTCAAGGCCCATGTTCTCCGTGCCGGGACGGACGCCACCATCGTGGCATATGGACCGCTGGTGCCCGTGGCGCTGGCTGCGGCGAACGCGGCCGAGGAGGACGGACGCAGCGTTGAGGTCATTGACCTGCGCTCCATCTCACCCCTTGACTTCGATACCGTCACAGCCTCGGTGAAAAAGACCGGGCGGCTTGTTGTTGCCCACGAGGCACCCACCTTCGGCGGAATCGGCGGTGAAATCGCTGCCCGGATCAGTGAGCGGGCGTTCCACTCCCTGGAGGCGCCCGTGATCCGCGTGGGCGGCTTCCACATGCCCTATCCCGTCGCCAAGGTGGAGGAAGACTACCTTCCGGACATCGACCGCATTCTCGAGGCGCTGGACCGCGCCCTCTCCTACTGAGCCGCCGCAACCTTTCCGCCCCGCTTCCATTCCCCAACAGCAGCCGGGCTTCCCGAACCGAGGACACCATGACTCTCAACAAGTTCAACCTGCCTGACGTCGGCGAGGGCCTAGCCGAGGCGGAAATCGTCTCCTGGAAGGTCAAGCCCGGCGACGCCGTCGCCATCAACGATGTCCTCTGCGAGATCGAGACCGCCAAGTCAATTGTGGAACTGCCCTCGCCGTTTGCCGGCACTGTCAGCGAACTGCTGGTTCCTGAAGGGGTCACCATTGACGTCGGCACCGCCATCATCAGCGTCAGCAGCGAGGTGGCCGGTGATCCCACGCCAGCTGACGTACGGGCTCCCGAGACCCCCGTGCAGCCGCTTTACGGCACGCTTCCGGCGTCCGACGGCGACACATCGGCAAGTGCCTTGGCGGGCGGTCCGCTGGTGGGTTCCGGTCCCAAGGCCGACGCAGTCAAGCGCCGTCCGCGGATTTCGACGGGCTCAACCGCCGGAGGCGCAGCCGGCGCCATGACGGCTAACGTCCCGGAAGTGGAGCCCGTGCAGCCCCTCACCCCGGCTGCTGTGACGGCCGGACCTGAAAAGGCCACAGCGGGCGCTGCCACGGCGGCTCAAGGCCACACAACCGGCGACGCCCTCGACAACCGTCCTACCCTTGGCGGCACCATCACGGGCCTGGTGAACAAGGTCCTGGCCAAACCCCCGGTCCGCAAGATTGCCCGTGACCTCGGCATCGACCTGGCAGACGTGGTGGCAACCGGCTCGCGCGGCGAAGTGACGCGCGAGGACCTGGTCAGCTACCAGGCCCAGCGGGACGCCGAGCTGGACAAGGCTGACGGCTTCTGGGGCAAAGCTGGAAAGCCGCAGGACCAGCGGGTGGAGCGGATCCCCGTCAAGGGCGTCCGCAAGGCCACGGCGAAGGCGATGGTTGACTCGGCGTTCTCGGCACCCCACGTCAGCATTTTCGTGGATGTGGATGCCAGCCGCACCATGGAGTTCGTCAAGAGGCTCAAGGCCTCGCGTGACTTTGAGGGCATCCGGGTATCGCCGCTGCTCATCCTCGCAAAGGCGGTGATCTGGGCAGCGGCCCGGAACCCCAGCGTCAATGCCACCTGGGTGGACAACGGCGAAGGCAGCGCCGAGATCCAGGTCAAGCACTACATGAACCTGGGCATCGCAGCGGCCACACCGCGGGGCCTGATGGTGCCGAACATTAAGAACGCCCAGGACTTGTCCTTGAAGGAACTGGCGCTTGCCCTGAACAATTTGGCCACCACGGCCAGGGCGGGCAAGACCCAGCCTGCTGAAATGCAGGGCGGGACGCTGACCATCACCAACATCGGGGCTTTGGGCATTGACACGGGGACGCCCATCATCAACCCGGGCGAGGTGGCGATCGTTGCTTTCGGAACCATCAAGCAGAAGCCCTGGGTTTTGGACGGTGAAGTGATTCCCCGCTGGATCACTACCCTTGGCGGTTCGTTCGATCACCGCGTGGTGGACGGCGACCTGTCCGCCCGCTTTATGGCCGACGTCGCCGCCATCCTGGAGGAACCGGCCCTGCTGCTGGACTAGGACACTGACAAACAGTGGTCGTTAACGCCGGTCGCATCCGTGCCAAAAGCAGGGCCGCCAGATCGATCACGGAGGTATTGCAGCCGCCAGTGGTGGTGGCCGTGCAGTTGTTGATCAGCCCCCTGACGCAGGCCGGTTTTCCCGGAACGATGGCTTACGGCGCCCTGGCGGCGCTGTTCGTCTGCGTTATCCCACTGTTGCTGCTGCTGGTCCTTGTGAGGCTGGGCAAAGTCACGGACCACCACGTCAGCGACCGCAAACAGCGGGCGCCCGTACTGCTGATGGCGCTGGCTTCGATTGTTGCGGGGCTGCTGGTGCTGACTGCGGCAGGAGCCCCGCAGAGCGTCGTGGCCATGGTCCTGGGAGTGGTGGCCGGGGTGGTTGTGCTGGCGGGCGTCAGCCCGTTCTGGAAGATCAGCGGGCATGCTGCCGCAATTTCGTCATCTGCAGTGATTGCCGTGCTGATGCTCGGCGCCCAGTGGCTTCCGCTGCTGCTGCTTATTCCCGCTGTGGGCTGGTCTAGGGTGGTGCTGCGCGCCCACACGCTGGCGCAGGTGGTGGCCGGTTCACTTTTCGGCGGTGTGGTGATGGCCGCTATCTGGTGGGGGCTGCACGGCTGGATGGTGCCTTAGCCCACAGTGCAGATCAGTACGTGGAGTAGACCGAGAGCATCTCGACGGTCGAGGGATCGACCACTGTCCCGAGGGAAGCCGCGGCTGCGATCATCAAACCGCTGAGTACGGCGCCTGCTCCACCCAGCGCGGTCAGCAGCTTCCAGTCTTCACGGAGCACGCTGGCCACAGTCTCGGGAAGCTGAAGGCCAGGGGTGATCAGGTTGGGCGCGCTGTCCACGGTTCCGTCGTCCAGCAGCGCCACCACCCTGCCGTTGCTGCGGTCAACGCGCATGGAGCAGATGTGGTTTCCGTGGCGGGCCAGGAGGATGTCATGGCCTACGAGCTGGCGGCGCTGAAAAGTAATCAATGGTGCCCCTGGATAGTTGTGGATGCTGAGTGTCCGCTCCATCGGGGGCCTATCCAATTTTATCGTTGCGCCGAGGCCTCACTGGCGTATCAGGCGTGAGAACAGACACTCCCCGTAGCGACCTCCGCCACCACGGGGAGTGTCCGCGGTAACTTCTAGTCGGCGTCGTAGGTGTTGGCGATGTAGACGTCGCATGGAGCGTTGTGGGCCACGCTGTTGGCCACGCTCCCGAGGACGCGCCCGATGCCCTGCATTCTGCGGTTCCCGACCACGATGATGCGGGCTTCCATCCGCAGAGCCTCTTTGATGAGGGCGTCGGCGGGACGGCCGCGGGCGGCGGAGTAGGTCACCTTGATGTCCCGGCCCAGGGATTCGGCGACGGTGCGGGCCACATGCTCGGCGGCGTCGGCGTCTGACACGATCCACTGGTCGCTGCCGCTGCCGAAGACCTCCGTGCGGTCGCTGTCGAAGGCTGAGACGACGTGAAGCGCGGCACCCAGGGCTGTGGCGAGGTCCCGGGCGGACTCCGCTGCCTTCTTGGCTGTACCGCTGCCGTCAACCCCTACAACGATGATTCCGCTCATATGTTGCTCCTTTGCTTGGTTAATGCGGCTGAGTCAGTGTGCCCAAGGCTACAGCCCGGCGATGGCTTCCCGCAGTACTGGCGCCAGCCGCTTCACGCCTTCCCTGATGGCCTCCGGCGGCACCGCGCTGTAGGCCAGGCGCAGCTTGTTGGACGGCTCGTCTGACGGCGTGAAGGCGGCGCCGGGGATAAACACCACTCCGGCGTCGATTGCCTTGTGCAGCAGCGGGTAGGTGTCCACCCCTTCCGGCAGGGTCACCCAGATGAAGAACCCGCCCTCCGGGCTGGTCCAACTGGTCCCGGCGGGCATGTGTGCCTCAAGGGCAGCGAGCATTGCGCGGCACCGCTCCGCATACAGCCCACGGTACGTTTTGATCTGGCCCCGCCAGTCGTAGTCGCGCAGGTAGGCGGACACCAGCATCTGGTTAAGGGCCGGCGGGCACAGGGTCACAGCTTCGGCCGCCAGGTAGTACCGGCGCTGCAGGTGTTCAGGCACCAGGGCCCAACCGATGCGGAGTCCCGGGGCGAAGATCTTGGAGAAGGAGCCCATGTAGATGACGTCCGATGGGTTGTCGGCGCGGAGGGGCGGCAGCGGTTCTCCGTCGAAACGCAGGAGTCCGTAGGGGTTGTCCTCGAGGATCAGGATATTAGCCTTGCGGCATATGTCCACGATCTTCTGCCGGCGTTCCTGGGCGAGGGTAATTCCGGAGGGATTGTTGAAGTTCGGAATGGTGTACAGAAACTTCACGCTCTTGCCCGCGAGCTGCAACGCGGCGATCTTCGCCTCAAGGAGCTCCGGAACGAGGCCGTCCCCGTCCATCTCCACTGTTTCCACCTGGACCTGGTACGCCTCGAAGGTATTCAGGGCGCCCACATAGGTAGGGCCTTCCACCAACACCACGTCCCCGGGGTTGCAGAAGACCTTGGTGGCGACGTCCTGGGCGGACTGCGACCCTGCAGTGATCACCACATTCCGGGGCAGGGCATCGAGTATGCCCTCGGCGGCCATCACTTCGCAGATCTGGGTCCGCAACTCTTCCGTGCCCTGGCCGCTGCCGTACTGCAGGGCCGTTAGGCCGTCCTCCGCGATGATCGTTGCTGCAGTGGCGGCCAACCGGTCAAGGGGGAGCGACTGCAGGTAGGGACTTCCGCCGGCGAGGGAAACCAGCCCGGGGCGCAGGGAGATATCGAAGACGTCCCTGACGGCAGACTGACGGATATTAGCGGCGCGCTCTGAGAAGAGTTCCTCATGGCGGTGGGCGGACGTTGCCGCCCGCTCGATGGCATCAATGGCTTCGGCAGGCAGCGTCTGTGCTGCGGCGTCCAGTGTCTCGTGGCTCACATCAATCAGGATACAGCCAGTTGTTGATGAATAGGCAACAGCCGTTGAGTAAGCACGTATTGCGGCGGCTGAAGCGGCGGGTCAGTCCTGCCGCAAGAACTCGGCCAGGCTTCGCCCGTTGATATAGATCTCCGCCCGGATGGCGCCCACGGCGGACACGGCCGTCTGGGTCAGCTGGGCCTCCACCCGCGGGAGGTCGCAGACGCCTCCCATGCTGAGCGTCCCGGCGAGGTACACCGTGACGGTGGTGCCGTCGAAGCTTCCCGAAAGGAACTCCAGGTCCGAGCCCAGGAGAGCGTTGTAGACGTCCGTTGACGCCCGTGGCTCGCCCGCATCGGCCGGCGCGTCCAGCAGCGCGCGGATGGCAGCGGTAAGCGGGTCCTCTCCGGCGGAAGTGGTGTGGACTACCCCCACCAGGCTGTCATTGCAGCCGAACCGCACCCCGTTGCTGCCGCCGTCGTCCAGGAGCACGTAGTAAGCGGTCACGTTGTGCGAGTCTGCGGCACTGCCCGAGGGAACCGGCTCAGGTGAGGCGGGGTCCTCGGACGGCTGTACTTTCGGCGCGGGTGAAGCCTCAGGCATGTCGCCGGCGGCAGTCCTGGCGGGCGGCGTGGGGGCACCGCCCTGCGTCTGCCCGGCTGTTTCCTCCGGCGGCGGAGACTCCGGCTGGGGAGCGGGTACGGTGGGCGCGGTCGCCGGACTGGGAGTGGGGCCGGCGTCGAGGAGGGGCGCAGAGGAAGGCGGTGGTGTATGTTGAGGGGGCGGGCTGACACAGCCGGCGGCCCACAGCGGAAGCGCCAGGGCGGATACCGCCATTACGGCGCGTGCACCCGCCATCCGCCTTCCAGCAATCGGCCTTCTTGCCATTCCTGCACCGCAATCCCGTCCCGGTACGTCCGTGGATTAACGGTACGGCTGGCCCGTCCGGCAAAAAATGTCCGCGAGGTACCGGTTGGGATAAGAGTTGGTCACGGCACTAAAACCCCATGCGCGGCAGCGCCAAGGTCAGGATCCCGTGCGCCCCGGCCACTCCCTGCCAGCCCAGGGATCGTAGTCGGCGATGAGTTCCTCCTGCACCGGCCGTTCAGCCTCGGGGACGTGCTGCAGGTTCACCCTTACGCGATACCACAGCGAACTCGATCCGCGCATCCCGTCCACCAGAACATCCGCAGGGTGCAGGGCGGGGACGAGGTCCGCATGCCGGGACTTCCATTCGTCGAGCGCCGCGAGGGCCTCCGGTTTGGTTCTGGTGCGGGCCACCTCGATCAGGGGCATCACCGACTGCCGGCGGCCGGAACCGTCACCGCTCCGAGGCGCTTTTTCCGCAGGGCCCAACTCGGCCGCCAGTGTGAGAAGTCCTTCGAGTCTGCCTACGGCATTGTCGATCCCTGCATGGGGGTCGCCGATGTCTGCGAAGCGCCGGGGTACGGTGTGCATCGTGAACTGCTCGGGACGGGCGGAGCGCACCTCGTCCCAGGACAGCGGTGTTGAGACCCGTGCATCGGGGAGGGGCCGGACCGAATATGCGGATGCCACCGTGCGGTCCTTGGCGTTCTGGTTGAAGTCGACGAACACGCTCTCGCCGCGCTCCTCCTTCCACCACCGGGCGGTAGCGAGGCCGGGGGCGCGGTTTTCGACTTCGCGTGCCAGGGTCTCGGCGGCGAGCCGCACGTCACGGTATGACCAGTGCGGCGCGATGCGCACCAGGATGTGGAGGCCGCGGGAGCCGCTTGTCTTGGGCCAGCCGACCAGTCCCATGTCGTCGAGCACCTCCCGTGCTACATAGGCGACGTCCACAATCTGCGACCAGTCCACGCCCGGCATTGGATCAAGGTCCACCCGAAGCTCATCGGGGTGCTCGAGGTCTTCTGCCCGCACGGGGTGCGGATTGAGGTCGAGGCAGCCGAGATTCACTACCCACGCCAGTCCTGCGGCATCCCGGATCACAGCCTCCTCGGCCGATGTGCCGGACGCGTAGCGAAGAGTGGCGGTGTCGATAAAGCCAGGGTGGTTCTCGGGCACACGTTTCTGAAAGAACGGTTCGGCGTCGATGCCCTTCGGGAAACGCTTAAGCACCATGGGCCGCCCGCCGGCGCCGCGCAGCGCACCATCCGCCACCGCAAGGTAGTACCGCACCAGGTCCAGCTTCGTGAGCCCGGGCCCGGGGAACACCACTTTGTCCGGGCTTGAGACGCGAACTTCCGCGCCGCCGATGTCCATGATCTCAGCCGGGGTCTTCGAGGGGCTCATTCCGTCACGCTAGCAACGATTGAATAGTGCGGCCAGAGTCAAGCGGGACGGCGCGGACATCCGGCGCTTTAGAACAAGGCAGGCTTAAACGCAGCGGCGCCCGGCGCATGGTGAACCGGGCACCGCAGAAGGCCCGTTATGCCGCAGGCTGGGAAGCTGCGAGGGCATCAAACACGCCCTTGATCTGCTCCACGACCTCTGCATCGTCTTTCGGGTGGATTTCAGCGAAGCGCACCATGGAACCCGGCACTGCGAGCTTGACGTCCTCGAGAACCTGGGCGCCGGCGATTCCTGCTGCCTTGCGTGCCTCGTCCTGGGCCCAGACGCCGCCGTACTGGCCAAACGCAGTGCCGACGACGGCGGTGGGCTTACCGGCGAGGGCGCCGGCACCGAAGGGGCGGGACAGCCAGTCGATGGCATTCTTCAGTGCTGCGGGCACCGTCCCGTTATGCTCCGGGGTGACGAGGAGGAGAGTGTCCGCGTCGTTCGCTGCGGCGCGCAGGGCGGCAGCAGCGGGGGGAACCTGGCCTTCGACGTCAATGTCTTCGTTGTAGAAGGGAATGTTGCCCAGGTTTTCGTGGATAACGACGTCCACCTGCTCGGGGGCGTTCAGCTGGATTGCTTCGGCCAACTTCTGGTTGGTGGACTCGGCGCGGAGGCTGCCGACGAGGGTGAGGACGGTGCTCTTGGTCATGGGAACTCCTGGGGTAAGGGCGGCGGGAGGGGCCGCATGCCGTGTAACAGCTAAGGCTCTTCGTGCCTTCACCCATCTAAACGGACTGCGGTCCGGTTCTTATTCCCCAGGTCTAGACTGTGGAATGTGAGCTTCATCCCAATGAGCCCCGGACTGTCGCCGCGCGAGGCGGTGGAACGCAGCGATGCCGCGCGGAATCGGGAGCGACTACTCGAGGCGGCCCGCGACCTGATCGGCGAATGCGGGGCAGAAGCGTTGACCATGGATCGGCTCGCCGAGCACGCCGGGGTGGGCAAAGGCACTGTGTTCCGCCGGTTCGGTAGCCGGGCCGGACTCATGCTCACCCTCCTGAGCGAATCGGAGGCCGCTTTTCAGGCACGCTTCATGTTCGGGCCGCCGCCCCTGGGCCCGGGTGCACGTGGTCTGGAGCGCCTCATTGCTTTCGGCGTGGAACGGATTGCCTACGTGATGGAATTCGGTGACCTGGCGCTCGCCGCGGAGAACTCCTCCCGGGGCCGCTTTGAAGTTCCCGCTGCTGCCCTGTGGCACCGCCATATCGAGGTGCTGCTCAGGGAAGAGGGGTTCACGGCCGACCCATGGCTGATGGCGCGTACCCTGGGTGCCACGCTGGCACCGGACCGGCTCCTTAATTTGGTCCGCATGCATCGAGTGGATCCGGACCGGCTCAATGACTCGTGGAGGGAGCTTGTCACACGGGTTGTCACCGCGGTCTAGACTTCGCCGGTCCTTGTTCCTGCCGGCAGTCACTCAGATTTACAGGATTATTCATAACGATCTGATACGGGCATCGGGGTTTGCCCGCAACCAGCCCTTTTTGGGGGACTGCTTGTGATAGTTTCCTCTGGAATGTGACCCGCGACATAGTCCACAAGGGCTAGGCCTGCAAAGGCTGCGGGAGCCCAGCTATCCGCTGGCAGAGGACCGATGAGGCGGCACAACCCCCGCTGATCCGGGGATAACGGAAGGATCCAGCACGTGATTGTTGATATGCCCAACAGCCTGGCCAGCCTGCTGACACCGCGGGGTTCTACCGTCCAGCTGCCGGTGGCGAAGCTGAACTAGCGCCATGCTCAGGTACCTCGCGAAGCGCGGCATCACGTACGTTTTTATGATCTTCCTGACCACCTCGGCGGGATACTTCCTGGCGGTCAGCTCCCTCAAGCCCGCGCTGCTTGAGCAGGAACGGATCCCCCGGCCCACCCCCGAACAGGTGGCAAACTCAATGCGCCTCAAGGGCCTGGATCCGGACCTGAGTCCGTGGGAGCGTTACGTGGAATGGCTGACGGCCATCGTTACCCGCTGGGACTGGGGCCGCAGCCCCAACGGTGCTTTCATCAACGCCGAGTTCGGGGACCGGGTATGGATCTCCACCCGGCTCTTCCTGGCGTCCATCATTCTCACGCTCGTCATCGGCGTTGCACTCGGGGTCTATTCGGCAGCGCGCCAGTACAAGTTCCAGGACCGTGTCATCACGTCCTACAGCTACCTCGCCTACATCGTGCCTGCCCCGATCGCGTACTTCCTGGTGCAGTTGGGCGCCATCAACATCAACGAAACGGTGGGGGAGCGCATCTTCTTTGTCACAGGCATCTCCACGCCCGGGATTGAGCCGGGGTGGGCGCAGTTCGTGGACATGCTCGCGCATTACGCGGTTCCGACGATCGCCATCACGCTCGTGGGGTGGGGTTCGTACCAGATTGCGCAGCGCCAATACCTGCTGGACAACGTGAACGCGGACTTTGTCCGGACCGCGCGCGCCAAGGGGTTGACCCGGAACCAGGCGATTTCCCGGCACGCACTGCGGGTCTCGTTCATTCCCGTGGCCCAAAGCATCGCCTTCACCATTCCGGCCATCTTTGCGGGCGGCTTCTTCGCGGAGAAGATCTTTGCCTGGCCCGGCGTTGGCTCCTGGAGCATCGACGC
>NZ_JBNHFF010000101.1:0-11066 GCF_059089965.1 Arthrobacter sp. SPT-J7 | reverse complement strand
GTGCAGGTTGATCTCGTCCATCGGCAGGACCTGCGAGTACCCGCCGCCCGTGGCCCCGCCCTTCATGCCCAGGACCGGCCCAAGCGAGGGCTCGCGAAGGGCGATCATCACCCGGTGCCCCGCTCGTGCCAGCGAATCGGCAAGCCCGACCGTGGTGGTGGACTTTCCCTCACCAGCCGGCGTGGGGGACATGGCCGAGACCAGCACCACCTTGCCTTGCGGAAGCGGCGCATCCAGCCGCGCGGGGTCAATTTTCGCCTTGTAGCGCCCGTACAGTTCCACCGCCTCGGCGTTGATTCCCGCTGCCACCGCGATTTCCTCGATGGGCCGGATCCGTGCCGCGCGGGCGATTTCGAGGTCACTCGGGGTAGCAGACATCTTTGTCCTTTGCTGGAGCGGAGGGGCAGGGTGCGGGGGAGGGCGTCAGGACGCGGAAACTGTCGTCAGGGATCGGCTTGCATGGTTATCGACGGCGGCGTGGTAGCTTTCGAGCGTAATCGCGGCCGTGCGCTGCCACCCCGAGTTCTGGGCACGTATGGCGGCGGCCCGGCCCATATCTTCGCGGGTAGCGGGGTCGTCGTAAAGCGCCTCCAGTGCATCCGCCCAGTCCGAGGCATGATGGCCGTCCACCAACAGTCCCGTCCTGCCGTCGAAAATGGCCCGTGACAGCCCGCCGACCCGCGTTGCCACCACGGGTGTGCCGCAGGCCTGGGCTTCAAGGGCCACCAGTCCGAAGGACTCGCTGTAGGAGGGCATCACCACTACGTCTGCAGCCCTGAACCAGGCCGCCAGCTCCGGTGCCTTCACCGGGGGAAGCTGCGTGACGACGTCGTCCATCCCCGCCTCGGCAACCAGCCGCCGGAGGTTGAATTCCTTGTTCCCGCTCAACGAACCAAGGATGGTGAGGCGCAGGTTGATGTCCGGGCGGCGGCGCCGAAGCAGGGCTGCGGCCTTGACCAGGATCTGGGGCCCCTTCAGCCGCTGGATCCGGCCCGCGAAAACCAGGTGGAAAGTGTCGGGGCTGATGTCCCGCTGGGTCCGCGACCTGGCCCGGAACGCAGGAGTGAAGGTGCTGAGGTCTACCCCCGGCGGGGCAATGTCTATGCGGTCATACGACGCCCCATAGTGGGACACCAGCTCCGCAGCCTCCGCGCTGGTATTGGCAATCAGCCGGGCGGCGCCGTCCACGATGCGGTGCTCACCCAGCTCGCGCCGCCTCGGTTCAGGCTGTTCGCCGGATTCAAGCAACAGGTTCTTGACCTTGGCCATGGTGTGCATGGTGTGCACCAGCGGCACGCCCCACAGCCCGGAAAGCTCCAGACCTGCGATCCCGGATACCCAATAGTGCGAATGGATGACGTCGTAGCGGCCGTGCGGCTGCCGCTGCCGGATCTGCTCGATCTCTTCCACCATGTGATGCAGGAGGCCGGGGAGCTCTTCCTTGGGGATCTTCTTGGTGGGTCCGGCCAGGACATTGTGGACGCACACCCCGGGATCGGGGTGCTCGACGGCAGGCTGGCTGGCGGACGTGGAACGCGTGAAGATCTCCACTTCCACGCCGGCCTCGGCCAGGGCGGAGGCCAGTTCCCGGATATAAACGTTCATGCCGCCGGCATCACCGGAACCCGGCTGCTCCATGGGGGAGGTGTGGAGTGACAGTAAAGCCACCCTGCGGACCAGTGCCACGGGACCTCCTTCCGGCCGCCGGCGAAGGTTAGCGCGCCGGATCAGTGCTGGGCATTCGATAAAACACTACTCCTGTGTCAACGCGTACCGCCGCGCCACATCTTCCCCAATGCTGGAAACGCCTGCTCGTAGCCGGACAGCAGGGCCGCGCCGAGTTCTTCGGAACCCACCAGGGGATGCCGGGCAAACGCCTGCAGCGCGGCATCCCGGTCACGTTCTGTCACAGCCCGTACCGTCAGCCGCTCAACGTCCTTCACGTGGCGGAGCAGATCCAGCTGTTCCGGCGGGGGAGCCTGCTGGGCCAGCGGCAGCGCGCCCTCGGCGGTCACCGTGCAGGGGAGCTCCACGACGGCGTCGGCCGGCAGCCCCGGAATGGCAGCTTTGGTGGCACGCGGCTGAGCGCTGGCCGGCGCCGGTGCCTCAGGAGCAGCAGATCCCGCTCCCGGGAGGGACGTGTTGCTGGTGTTGAGGATCAGCTGCGCGTCCCCGGAACCCGACAGGGCACGCATGGCCGCCAGCGCGACCCGCTCATACCCGCCGCCGGCAAGGTCGTCCTCGTTGCGGCGCTCATCCTTTCCGCGGGCTTCGGCCAAGTAGCCTTCTTCTCGGGACCGGCGCGCAGCCTCCCACAGCGCGAAGGCTTCACCGCCCGCCGCGGCCAGCCTCGGGTACAGCTCCTGCTGCTGGCTGTGGATCGACTCTCCCCGCGTTTCAGGCATGGCACGCATCGCTTCCCGGGCGGCGTCCTGCTGGTAGTAGTAATACAGGTACTCGTTGGGAAGGGCACCGAGGCGGGCGAGGAATGGCTGGGGAAACAGCCGGCCCTCTTCGAAGGACTGAAGGGCCTGCGGATCCGACAGCAGCGCGGGCAGGACGTCCCGCCCGCCGGACTCCAGCCGGTACAGCCAGCCCAGGTGGTTCAGGCCGTAGTAACCCACGCCGTCGAGCGTTCCTTCCGGCAGCGTGACGCCGGCGGCCCGTGCCGCCCGGTGCACCAGGCCCCCGGCGGAGTCACAGATCCCAATGATGCGCCTGCCGAGCACTGGCAGGAGCGCTTCCGTGACCATGCCGGCCGGATTGGTGAAGTTGATCAGCCACGCGTCCGGGCAATGTTCCTTCATCTGCCGCGCGAGCTCCAGCATGTGCGGAATGGTCCGGAGGGCGTAGGAGATGCCGCCGGCGCCGGTTGTCTCCTGCCCCAGCACTCCGAGGTCCTGGGCCACTTTTTCGTCAGCCACGCGTCCGGCGGTGCCGCCGGGGCGGATGGCGGCAAAAACCATCTGCGTTCCCGCCAGCGCCTCCGGGAGGTTGGTGGTGGGATGGACCGGCAGGCCGGGGCCTGGCCCCGAAGGCATGCTGCGCAGGACTGCTGTCACGGCGGCAAGGCGGGAAAGAGCGACGTCGAACAGCACCAGTTCGGTGACCACGCAGGTGAAGGGCCCGGAGACCAGCGCCCGGTATATCAACGGAACCCGGAATCCGCCACCGCCGACAATCAGAAGCCGCATAAGCAGCAGTCTAGGCGTGGGTGTCCACAGCGCCTATGGCCGCCCCTACCGGATGTCGGTGGCAGGGCGTAGTGTGCCGCACATGGAGGCGATTCCAGCACGCCCGTTCGATCCCCTAGCTACCGTCCGCTCGCCGTCGGCCCCTGGATTCGATGTGCTGCTGGCCGGAACGGTGTTCCAGGACATCATTTTCACCGGCCTGCCGCACGGGCCGGAACCGGGCACGGAAATCTGGAGCGACGGCATGGGCAGTTGCCCGGGCGGGGTGGCAAACCAGGCCATCGCGGCGGCGCGGCTCGGCCTGCGCACCGGCCTGGCGGCGGCTTTTGGCGATGACGGCTACGGGGACTTCAACTGGAGGATCCTGTCCGGCCAGGAGCACGTGGACCTCAGCTTGTCGCGGAAGGTCCAAGGGTGGCATTCGCCGGTCACTGTCTCCCTGTGCGTGGACAAGGACCGGTCCCTTGTGACCCACGGCCACGCTCCGCCCGTGACGGCCTCGGAGCTCATCGGGGTCCCGCCTCCCGCGCTCGCCGGCATCACGGAAGTAGGACTGGAGGTGGAGCCGTGGGCCATGGCGGCGCACCAGGCCGGGGTGAAACTGTTCGGCGATGTCGGGTGGGATCCCAGCGAAGTATGGGCGCCCGTCCGGCTGGACAACCTGCAGTATTTCCACGCATTCCTGCCCAACCAGCGCGAAGCCATGGCCTTCACCGGCAAGGATGATCCCTGGACCGCCCTCTACGCGCTGGCGGACCGGGTGCCGGTTGCCGTGGTAACCCTCGGGCCACAGGGCGCCATGGCGGTGGACTCGGAAACGGGCGAGGAGGAGTGGGTGCCTTCACTGCCCGTCAAGGCTTTCGATCCCACGGGCGCCGGTGACTGTTTCGACGCCGCTTTCATCGTGGGGAGCCTGGCCGGCTGGCCGCTGGGCAACAGGCTGCGTTTCGCCAACCTCTGTGCCTCGCTCGCGGTGCAGGAGGTGGGAGGGTCCCTTGCCGCACCGGGCTGGGGCGACATCGCTGACTGGTGGAAACGGGCCAATGCGAGGCCCGAACGGCAGACCAGCCAGTGGCTGCGGCGCTTCTCGTTCCTCGCCGACATTGTCCAGGACGTTCCGCTGGCCGCCCAGCGCAGGGCAGCGGCCACTATCGCGCACCTCTCTGACGCGTGATTATTCGGCCCGAAGCGCCAGCACTAGAATCACTAAGGTGACTTACCCCGCTACAACCGGTGATTTCGACGCTGCTCCGGCACAGGACCCCCACCACGAACGGTCAGCCGTGATTGACCTTGCTGCTATCCGGCACAACGTCCGCAGGCTGGCCGCGGCAGCGTCCCCGGCGAAAATCATGGCGGTGGTCAAAGCCGACGCCTACGGCCATGGCGCGGTCCCGGTGGCCCGGGCTGCCCTTGAAGCAGGCGCATCCTGGCTGGGAGTCGCCCATATCTCCGAAGCACTGGCCCTGCGTGCCGCCGGGATCGACGCTCCGCTGCTCGCCTGGCTGCACACCACGGAAAGCAACTTTGGCGCAGCGGTGGCTGCCGGCGTCGACATTGGCTGCTCCGGCTGGGAACTTGAGCGCATTATTGCGGCGGCCCGGGAGCAGGAGCGCCCCGCCCGTGTGCATCTGAAGGTGGACACCGGGCTGGGACGCAACGGTGCCACCCTTGATACCTGGGACCACCTGGTGGGCGAAGCCATGGAATACCAGGACCAGGGCCTCCTGCGCGTGGTGGGCATCTTTTCGCACCTTGCCGTCGCGGACGAACCGGAGCGGCCCGAGACCGACCAGCAGCTCGCGGCGTTCCGGGAAGTGCTTGCTGTTGCCGAAGACGCCGGCGTGGACCCTGAGGTCCGGCACCTCGCCAATACGCCGGCAACCCTGTCCCGGCCGGACACCCACTTCGACCTCGTCCGGGTGGGCCTGGGAATTTACGGGCTGTCGCCCTTCGACGGGCAGACGTCGGCCGAGCTGGGACTCCGCCCGGCCATGACGCTGCGGACCCTCGTTTCCCAGTGCAAGGAAGTGCCGGACGGGCAAGGCGTCTCCTACGGCCTGCGATACCGCACCAGCGGCCGCAGCACGCTGGGTCTGATCCCCGTGGGCTACGCCGACGGCGTGCCGCGCATCGCCACCGGCGGCCCCGTCCGCGTTGCCGGCAACACCTACCCCGTAGTGGGGCGGATCGCGATGGACCAGATGGTCATCGACCTCGGCGACACCGGTCCTGCCGGCGCGGGCCTGCAGGGCGCCGAAGCGGAACTGTTCGGCGACGGCGCCGACGGCGGCCCCACTGCCGACGACTGGGCCCGCGCTGCCGGAACCATCAATTACGAGATCGTCACCAGGATCAGCCCCCGCGTGCCCCGCCGCTTCATCAATGATCAGGTTCCGGCCGCCGTCGTGCATGGTGCGGAGGGTGCCGCGTGAATGCCTCCGCGGAGTCGCCGGATACCGGCGGGGTTGGTCACAACTGGGAAAAGACATTGACCGCGACGACGGCGGACCAGACCCATTTGCTCGCCGCACGCCTTGCATCAGTCCTCAAAGCCGGGGACCTGCTGGTGCTCTCCGGCGAGCTGGGTGCAGGGAAGACCACCTTTACCCAGGGCTTGGGGCAGGGGCTGGGCGTGCGCGCCGGGATCATTTCCCCCACGTTCGTCCTGGTCCGCATCCACCCAAACCTGCCCGACGGGCCGCGTCCCGGCGGGCCCGATCTGGTGCATGTTGATGCGTACCGCCTGGGCTCTGCCGCAGAGATAGACGACATCGACCTCGAAAACACCCTCGACTCCTCCGTAACGGTGGTGGAGTGGGGCCACGACCGGGTGGAGCACCTGAGCGAGAGCCGGCTGGAGATCGACCTGCACCGTGCCATGGGGCTCGGTGCCGGCGGCCTTGGTGCCACGGGCGAAGTTCCGGGCACCACCGACGGCGGCACGCTGGATTTCGAGGATGAGGACACGGACGAGCCGCGGACCATCGTGATGCGCGGGTACGGTCCCCGCTGGCCGGCTGTTCCGGAACCCGTCGCAACGTTTGAAGGGAACGCCTGATGCTCATCCTCGCCATCGACACCTCTGCCGTGGCCAGCGCGGCATTGGTTTCAGCCGACGCACTGGAAGGCGTCGTGGCCAGCTTCTCCACCGAGGACACCCGCAGCCACGCCGAGGTACTCGCCCCGGGAATCGAACAGCTGATGGCCGAGGCCGGTGTCAGCGGCAGCGATATTGATGCCCTGGTGGTGGGCGTGGGCCCCGGCCCGTTTACCGGCCTCCGGTCGGGAATTGCCACCGCGCGCACCCTGTCCTTCGTCTGGGGCAAACCCCTCCATGGTCTGATCAGCCTGGACGCAGTCGCCTTGGAAGTCGCAGAGTCCACCGCCGCCGCCCCCGAATTCCTGGTGGTAACGGACGCGCGGCGCAAAGAGGTCTACTGGGCGCGCTACCGCCTCGCCGAAGGCCAGCTTCCGGTACTGGAAGACGGCCCGCACGTCGGTTTCGCTGCGGACCTGCCGGACCTGCCCGCCTACGGTGCCGGCGCGGGCCTTTACGCAGACACCCTGAAGGCGGACCCGGAGTTCGCAGCGGAACAGCCGGACGCCCTGTACCTGGGCCAGTTCGCGCTGGCCCGGCTCGCAGCCGGCGGGAAGCTCCTGGACTCCACCCCCTTGTACCTTCGCGAATCAGACGCGCAGGTCCCCGGACCCAGGAAGAGGGCACTGTGATTACCGCCCCGGACATCAGCAGCCATGGCGTCTCCGTACGTGGGATGACCCCTGAGGACGTGATTGCCGTCAGCGTCCTGGAACAGCGGCTTTTCCCGGTGGATGCCTGGCCCCTGCAGATGTTCTATGACGAGCTGTCCCAGCCGGAGACCCGACAATACTTGGTGGCGGAGAGCAGCGCCGGCATCGTGGGCTACGCCGGGCTGATGTGCATCGAACCCATCGCCGACGTGCAGACCATCGCCGTCGTGCCTGAATACGAAGGGCGAGGCATTGGCACTACGCTGCTGACCCGGCTCATAGAGGAGGCGCGCCGCAGGCACGCGGCGGACCTCCTGCTGGAGGTCCGCGCCGACAATCCCCGCGCGCAGCAGCTCTACCGGCGCTTCGGCTTCGAACAGATCCATGTCCGGCCCCGCTATTACCGCGACGGCGTGGACGCCCTCATCATGCGGCTCCAGCTCGCCGGGGCAGCCGGCGGAGGAACGGGAGACGACACATCAACGGAAGCAGGCCAGCCATGAACCGCTCGCAGCCATTGGTGCTGGGCATCGAATCGTCCTGCGACGAGACCGGGGTTGGCATTGTCCGGGGGACCACCCTCCTGACGAACACGGTGTCCTCGTCGATGGATGAGCACGTCCGGTTCGGCGGGGTCATCCCCGAGATCGCCTCCCGCGCGCACCTCGATGCCTTTGTGCCCACCCTCGAACAGGCGCTGTCCGATGCCGGCGTGGCCCTGGACGACGTGGACGCGATCGCCGTCACCTCCGGCCCCGGCCTGGCAGGCGCCCTCATGGTGGGGGTCTGCGCCGCGAAGGCGCTGGCCGTGGCCACCGCCAAGCCTTTGTATGCCATCAACCACCTCGTGGCGCACGTAGGCGTGGGACTGCTGGACGGGAAGGAAAGGCAGGCGCCGCAGCTGCCCAAAAACCTCGGCGCCCTGCTGGTGTCCGGCGGCCACACCGAAATCCTGCAAATCAACAGCATCACCGATGACGTAGTCCTCCTCGGTTCCACCATCGACGACGCCGCCGGCGAAGCCTACGACAAGGTGGCCCGGATCCTGGGACTCGGCTACCCCGGCGGACCGGCCATCGACAGGGTGGCCCGCACCGGCAACCCCAAGTCCATCCGCTTTCCCCGCGGCCTCAGCCAGCCCAAGTACATGGGAACATCCGAAGAACCGGGCCCGCACCGCTACGACTGGTCCTTCAGCGGCCTCAAGACAGCCGTGGCCCGCTGCGTTGAACAGTTCGAGGCACGCAGCCAGGAGGTCCCGGTGGCCGACATCGCGGCCGCGTTCCAGGAAGCCGTGGTGGATATCATCTCTTCCAAGGCCGTGCTGGCCTGCCGGGAGCACGGCATCAAGGACGTGCTGCTCGGCGGCGGGGTGGCGGCAAACTCACGCCTGCGCGAGTTGACCGGCCAGCGCTGCGCCTCGGCCGGAATCAACCTGCATGTGCCGCCACTGGACCTCTGCACTGACAACGGCGCCATGGTGGCGGCATTGGGCGCGCAGCTGGTGATGGCAGGAGTGAAGCCGAGCGGAATCCGGTTTGCCCCGGATTCGTCCCTGCCGGTCACAGCGGTGTCTCTCCCGGCGTAATACGCAGGAAAAGTCAGGCGGTGGGACCGTTCCGCATCTGCTTGACCAGGTCCAGGACCACGGCCTGGAGGTCTCCGCCGTGCTCCTCGGCTACCCGGCGCTGGCGCTGGTAGCCGGCGCCCCGGCTGATGATCTTTTCGACGTCGGCCAGCTCATCCGGGCAGCCCAGCTTCGCGGCCACCGGCTCAAGCCGGTTGAGGGTCTCCAGCAGGTGGTCGGTAACCAACTGCTCTTTGCCGGCAGCATCCAAGATGATGATGGCGTCCATGCCGTAGCGGGCGGCACGCCACTTGTTCTCCTGGACATGCCATGGCGGCATGGTGGGGATGGTTCCGCCGTTGTCCAGGGTGGTGGAGAACTCTTCCACCAGGCACTGGGTAAGGGCAGCGATGGCGCCCACTTCCTCCAGCGTGGCCAGCCCGTCACAAATGCGCATTTCGATGGTGCCCAGGTTCGGTACGGGCCGGATGTCCCAGCGGATCTCCGAAAGGGTGTCGATCACTCCCGTGGTGAACATGTCCTGCACATAGGACTCGTATTCCTCCCACGAGCTGAACTGGAAGGGGAGGCCGGCCGTGGGCAACTGCTGGAACATCAGGGCACGCTGTGATGCGTAGCCGGTGTCCTCGCCGCCCCAGAAAGGGCTCGACGCCGAGAGCGCCTGGAAGTGCGGGAAGTAGTTGACCAGCCCGTCCAGCACCGGAAGCGCCTTCTCGCGGCGGTCCAGCCCCACGTGGACGTGCACGCCGTAGATGACCATCTGTCGGCCCCACCACTGGGTGCGGTCGATAAGTTTTGCGTAGCGGGCCTTGTCCGTCACCGGCTGCAGCTGCGGCGGGCTGAACGGGTGGCTTCCGGCGCAGAACAGCTCCACGCCCATCGGATCGGTGATTTCGCGGACGGCAGTGAGGGACCGGGTGAGGTCTTCCTTCGCCTCGGCGGCAGTTTCGCAGATACCGGTGACCAGCTCCACGGTGTTCAGCAGCAGTTCCTGCTTGATGTGGGGGTGCTCGTCATCTTCATTGAGTTCCGGGTGGCGGGATGCCACGCCACGGAGTACCTCGTTGGCTACGGAGGCGAGCTCGCCGGTCCGGCCGTCCACCAGCGCGAGCTCCCATTCAACACCGAGGGTTGATTGCCTCGAAGAAGCGAAGTCAATCTTCACACGTATCCTCACTGTCCGGTTTACTGCTGGCGCACGCCGCTCACAGGCTGCTGCTGGCAGGCGGACGGGTGTTTCAAGTCTAGTGCAGGGGTAGCATCGTATTGATGGCCCCGTTCCAACACCTGCGTGACAGTTTTCACAAATCCATCCCCGTCCTGGCTGCAGCCTCCGCGGCGGTGGCACTCGCATCCTGTACCGCCGCTCCCGCGCCTGCCCGGTCCCAGTCACCCTCCACGCCGGCTGCACCTTCGGCATCACCGCGTACGACGCCGGCGCCGGCCACTGCTTCCCCCTCATCTGCCGTGACTGCCGATCCGGGTTCCCGGCCGCTGGGGTGGGGCCCCCAGCAGCGGGACCAGGACGCCGCAGCCGTTGCCGTGGCGGCGATGTCCCCGGAACAG
This sequence comes from Arthrobacter sp. SPT-J7, assembly GCF_059089965.1. NCBI lineage: Bacteria > Bacillati > Actinomycetota > Actinomycetes > Micrococcales > Micrococcaceae > Arthrobacter > Arthrobacter sp. SPT-J7. Next base: position 965 of record NZ_JBNHFF010000101.1, on the reverse strand, counting down.
AAGGCCGGGCAGGTCCTCCTTCCGTTCTTCACCGGGACTGACGCAGGTGCCCATGCCGCCGTCGTCGAACGCCTGCACCTCGCCGGGTCCATCATCATGGGCGACAACGTGCCGCTGGATCCGCAGGGGAAAGTGGACCTGCCGGCCATGGCCGCGATTAACCAGCGGCTCGCCCAGGCGGCAACCGCGGACGGCAGGCCATGGCCGGGGATGATCGGTGTGGACCAGGAAGGCGGGATAGTGGCGCGCCTGAATGCGCCGCTGACGGAGTGGCCGGCCCCCATGAGCTACGGCGCCGCGGGCAGCGTACCCCTGACCAAAGAGGCGGGCCAGGGGCTCGCCGGGGAACTGGTGCCGCTCGGTTTCAACACCGACTTTGCCCCTGACACCGATGTAACCATCGGGCCGGCGGATCCCACCATCGGCGCCCGCTCCATGTCCTCCGACCCTGATGCGGCGTCCAGCCTCGGAGTGGCATTCGCCCAGGGAATGCTGGCCGCAGGCGTCCTTCCCGCCGTCAAGCATTTCCCCGGGCACGGGTCCGTGACCACTGATTCGCACGTGTACCTCCCCACGCAGCCGGCCACCGTGCCGGAACTGGCCGCCCGGGACTGGAAGCCGTTCCAGGCCGCCATCGCCGCCGGAGCGCCGATGGTGATGACCGGTCACATCGCCGTGCCCGCCTTGGAACCGGGAGTGCCGGCCTCGCTCTCCCAACCCACGTACGCGGCACTGCGGGGACTCGGCTTCAAGGGGGTGGCCGTTACTGATGCCTTGAATATGGGGGCAGTGCACAAGCAGTACCCGGCCGGGTCCGCCGCCGTTATGGCCCTTGCCGCGGGGGCCGACCTCCTGCTGATGCCTGCCGACGTTGGGCAGGCCCATGCCGCGATTGTTACTGCTGTTGCCACCGGCAGCCTGCCCGCCGCCCGCCTGGACGAAGCGGCCCTGCGGGTGGCAACCAT
>NZ_JBNHFF010000100.1:0-11232 GCF_059089965.1 Arthrobacter sp. SPT-J7 | reverse complement strand
CACCAGGACGCCGCCGGTCTCGAGGACAGCGTTCCAGGTCAGGCCGAAGTCCTTGCGGCTGATGGTGGTTCCAGCGGAGACGCCGGCGCGGGTGTTGCCGAACGGGTCCACGGCCACGCCGTTGAACTCGGTCTCCAGGGTGACCTGGCGGGTAACACCCTTGATGGTCAGGTCGCCGGTCAGTTCGTAGCTGTTGCCCTTGGCCACGAGGCCGTTGGAGACGAAGGACATTGCGGGGAACTTCTCCACATCGAAGAAGTCTTCGCCCTTGACATGGCCGTCGCGGTTGGCGTCGCCGGAGTCGAAGCTGGCGGTGTTGATGGTGGCGTTGATCCGGGAATCCGCCACGTCCTCGCCCAGTTCCAGGGTTGCTGCTGCTTCCCTGAACTGGCCGCGGACCTTGCTGATCCCTGCGTGACGGACAGTGAAGCCGATCTCGCTGTGGGAGTTGTCGAGGGTCCAGGTGCCGGTGGTGACGTCTGCGGGAAGTGCCATGATGTTGCTCCTTTGGGGTGTTACCTGTTGACGGTCGTGCCGTTGAACCTTCATCGGTTGAAGTCTCAACTAACTGCTGCATCTACTATAAACATGCATATGCATCTTTTGTTCCCGATCGCGGAACATTTCTTCATAAACTTCAGTTCTACTGGGTGTAGAAGATTTCGGATCGAACGCCATCTTTGAGAAACTGGTAAACATGCCCCAAGCCACTGTCCATCTGCTCCGCCACGGCGAGGTCCATAATCCCGACGGCGTTTTGTACGGAAGGCTGCCCGAATTCCACCTCTCCGAGCTGGGGCAGGAGATGGCACGCACCCTCGCAGAGCACTTCCGGCAGCGTGCCGAAAACGGGGCCAGAATCACCTACCTGGCCGCCTCGCCGCTGGACCGTGCGCAGGAAACTGCCCGGCCGACGTCGGAAGCCCTGCATCTGCAAATCCACACGGAGGAGCGGATCATTGAGGCGGAGAACTACTTCGAGGGTATTAAGGTCAGCAAGGCGGAACTGCGCAGGCCCAAGCACTGGCCGCGGCTGGTCAACCCCCTCCGGCCTTCCTGGGGCGAGCCGTACAAGCAGCAGGCAGCAAGGGTTATGGCAGCGGCGCAGGAGGCACGCCTCCACGCCATCGAGCTGGCCGACGGCCATTTCGGAACAGAGGGGCCCGAAGCGATCATGGTCAGCCACCAGCTTCCCATCTGGGCCACCCGCCTGAGCGCGGAAGGCAAGCCCCTGTGGCACGATCCGCGAAAGCGTGAGTGCACGTTGACCTCCATCACGTCGCTGGTGTTCGACGACGACGGCACACTGGTGCGCGTCACTTACAGCGAACCCGCGGCGTCCCTTCTTCCCGGTGCAGCCAGCACCCCTGGAGCCTAGAAGTGACTGACAGTTCTATCGGAAAAGGCCGGCCCGGCCTGCCCATCACCTCCCGCCGCAGCATGCTCGCTGCCGGTGGCCTCGCGTTGACCGCGCTCACCCTGGGTCTTTCGGCATGCGCCCAGGAAGATGCCCTTGCAGAGCAGGCAAGGGCCGGGGACAACAAGAACTATGTGGCCGGCGACGGCTCCGTCACCGAGTTTGCGGAGGGCGACCGGAAGTCCGCCCTCCAGATCAACGGCACGCTGTTCAACGGAAGCACTGTTGTGCCCGCTGACTTTCAGGGCAAGGTCACCGTCCTGAACTTCTGGTTCGCCGCCTGCGCCCCGTGCCGGGTTGAGGCGCCCGTCCTCGAGGAGCTGCACCAGGAATTCAAGCCGCAGGGCGTGCAGTTCTTCGGCGTCAACCTTCGGGACGAGAAGGCCACCGCGGAAGCCTTCGACAAGTCCTTCAACCTGACGTACCCCAGCTTTGACGACAAGGACGGCGGAGTCCTGCTGGCTGTTTCCGGCCTGGTTCCTCCCGGCGCAGTTCCCACAACCCTCGTGCTGGACGAGCAGGGGCGCGTGGCGTCCCGCGTCCTTGGTGAAATCCAGCGGGGCACCCTGAAAGCCCTCATCGCTGCCGCCGTGGCTGAGTAGCGCGGATCCATGAACAGCCCCTTCGCAGAAGCCATCCTCAACGGCTCGCTCCTCCTCGCCATTCCCGTAGCGCTGCTGGCCGGACTGGTCTCCTTCCTGTCCCCATGCGTCCTGCCGCTGGTTCCCGGCTACCTGGGATACGTCACGGGCCTGTCAGGCGTGGACCTGGAGAAGCAGAAGCGCGGCCGGATGCTGGCGGGAATTGGGCTGTTCGTGCTGGGCTTCTCCGTGATCTTCGTTCTCCTCGGCGGCGCGTTCGGCCAACTGGGCACCCTGGTCACCGGCTCGCAGAATGCCTGGATCACGCAGGTGCTGGGCATCCTGGTGATCGTTATGGGCGTGGTGTTTATGGGCGGCTTCAGCTGGTTGCAGCGGGACGCCAAGATCCAGGCCAAGCCACCGGCCGGGCTGTGGGGGGCGCCGCTCCTGGGCCTCACGTTCGGCCTCGGCTGGGCACCGTGCATCGGCCCCACCTACTCCGCGGTCCAGCTCCTGAGCCTTTCCGGCGGCTCGTCCGCCGCCAAGGGCGCGTTTCTTGCCTTCGTCTACAGCCTCGGCCTGGGGATCCCCTTCCTGCTGATTGCGCTGGCGCTTCGGCGGGGGATGGGTGTCATGGCGTTCTTCCGCAAGCACCGGCTGGCGATCCAGCGCATTGGCGGCGGCATCCTGGTGGTCCTCGGGCTGCTGATGGCCAGTGGCGTCTGGGGCACCTGGGTAACCGGGCTGCAGTACTGGTTCCAAACCGATGTGAAGTTGCCGATCTGATGAGCGAGCGCGTGAACGTAGACAAGAAGTCGTCCGACCAGGTGGCTGCAGCCAAGGCGGAAGCGGCGCTGCCTGCGCTGGGGCCGATGGGCATGCTCCGTTGGGCCTGGACGCAGCTGACCAGCATGCGTACAGCGCTGTTCCTGTTGCTGCTCCTCGCCGTGGCGGCAGTTCCGGGCTCGCTGTTCCCGCAGCGCCCGGCCAACCCGTCCGTAGTCACCCAGTACATCAAGGACAACCCGGACTACGGCAAGCTGCTGGACACTCTGCAGCTGTACGACGTCTACTCCTCGGCCTGGTTCTCGGCCATCTACCTGCTGCTGTTCATCTCCCTCATCGGCTGTGTTGTTCCCCGTGCCATCGCACACTACAAGGCGATGCGCTCCCAGCCCCCGCGGACACCCAAGCGCCTGTCCCGCCTCCCCGAGTACGGCACCCTTGTCATTCCGTCCGACGCCGGGATCCCGGCGTCGGACGCCATCACCAGTGCCGCTGCGGTGCTGAAGAAGCGCGGCTACCGCGTGGAGGTCCGGGACAGCGGCGGCGAGCGTCCCTCGCTGGGCGCTGAGCGCGGCTTCACCAAGGAAGTGGGGAACCTGGTGTTTCACACGTCTTTGATCGGGGTGCTGGTGTCCGTAGCCGTCGGTGGATTGTTCGGCTACAGCGGCCAGCGGATCCTGGTGGAGGGTGACACGTTCGTCAACACCCTGGTGGGCTACGACCAGTTCACTCCCGGCACGAACTTCGAGTCCGGCCAGCTCCAGCCCTATTCCGTCCAGCTGGACAAGTTCGACATCACCTTCGACCGCGAGTCGGAGGGCAAGTTCGGCCAGCCCATCGACTTCTCCGCCGCGGTGACCACCAAGGAGAACCCGGACGCGCCGGCGCAAAAGGAGATCCTGAAGGTCAACGACCCCATCACCCTGGGCGGTACTAGCATCTACCTCACCGGCAACGGGTACGCCCCCGTGGTGACCATCCGGGACGGCGACGGAAACGTGGCCATGCAGGGGCCGGTAGTGGCCAAGCTGCAGGGGGACAACTACTACTCCTCAGTGGTCATCAAGGTTCCGGACGCCAAGCCGGACCAGTTGGGCTTCGCCGGCTTCTTCCTGCCCACGGCCTTCGTCTCGAACGAGGGCGTGTCCTTCAGCGGGGACCCCGACCTCTTCAACCCGCAGCTGACCTTGAACTCCTACTACGGGGACCTGGGCCTGGACGACGGCGCCCCGCAGAACGTCTTCGAGTTGGATGTGCAGGACCTGACTCCGCTCAATGCGAGGAACCTGGACGCCGGCGGCATCACCCTGGCACCCGGCAGCAGCTACACGTTGCCGGACGGCAAGGGCACCATCAGCTTCGACGGCGTGAAGCGGTACATCGGTGTGGACATCCACCACAACCCTGGCCAGCTGTACGCCCTCATTTTCGCGCTGCTGGCGGTGGCTGGCCTGATCCTCTCCCTCTACGTCAACCGCCGTCGCGTCTGGGTCCGCACGGGCACCCACGCCGACGGCCGCACCATGGTGGAGTACGGGCTCCTGGCACGTGGTGAGGACCACCGCCTCGCCGCGGAAGCCGAAGCCGTCCGGAAGCTGCTGTCCGGGGAATGGCAGCTGGACACAGATGAAGCCGGGCCGGAACCCTCCCAGCAGACGTCCGGCGCCGCGCAGGACAATTACCTGGGCGCCGCCACCACTACAGGCTCAATCACCACCCCAGCCGGCCCCACCGGGCCCGAAAAGGACCAGTAATGCCGTACGGAATCAACGAAACCATGGGTCAGTACAGTGAGCTCTTTATGCTGCTCGCTGCGGGCACATACACGGTGGCCTTCATCGCTTTCGCCTGGGACCTGGCCAAGAGCAGTAAGGCCCTGCACGCCATCGACCTCAAGGCCGCGCAGGCGGAAGACCCGGCCCATGTGCCGGTAGGGGTCCGGGCGGGGGACCGCAGCGAGTCGCACCTCGCCGGGCCGGCGGGCAGGGCTGAACGGCCGTCGTCGTCCGCTGCCGGGTCAGCAGGCAACGGGGCCGGTGGCGCCATCACCGCCGACGCCGACATGAAATACGCCGCCGAACGGCGCGCTCCCGCCCGGGCGGCCGTAGCCCTGACGGTCCTGGGTGCGCTGATCCATGGCGCCGGCGTGCTGACACGCGCGCTGGGCGCGGGCCGGGTGCCCTGGGGCAACATGTATGAGTTCCTCACCACCGGCGCCTTCGTTGCCGTGGCCGTGTTCCTGCTGGTCCTGGTTCGCCGCGACCTGCGCTTCCTCGGCACGTTCGTGGTGGGCCTGGTCATTATCATGCTGGTGGCCGCTTCCGTGGCGTACTGGACGCCCGTCGGCCACTTGGTTCCCGCCCTGCAGAGCTACTGGCTGATCATCCACGTGTCCATCGCCGTGCTCTCCTCGGCACTGTTCACCCTGACGTTCGCGATGTCGGCGCTGCAGCTCGTCCAGGCACGCCGGCTAAAGACCGTTGCTGCCGGCGGTACGGACAAGCTGGGGTTCATGCGCCTGGTGCCGTCCGCGCTCAGCCTCGAGAACCTTTCGTACCGCATCAACGCCATCGCGTTCATTGGCTGGACCTTCACCCTGATGTTCGGTGCCATCTGGGCCGAGAAAGCCTGGGGCCGCTTCTGGGGCTGGGACACCAAGGAAGTCTGGACCTTCGTTATTTGGGTTGTTTACGCCGGCTACCTTCACGCCCGCGCAACCCGCGGCTGGACGGGCACGCGGGCGGCGTGGCTGTCCGTCGTTGGCTACCTCTGCGTGATCTTCAACTTCACCATCGTGAACCAGTTCTTCAACGGGCTTCACTCGTACTCGGGCCTCTGAGCAGGAGTTTCTCCTTAGTTCAGGGGTTCCAGCGGCAATAAGTCAATTCATTGTAGCAATAGGGGGTGTTCGCGGTCCGGCCGTGATGCTACCTTTGTGACGTTCGCCAGTGATGAAGCTTGCTCGCGATACACCAGTTTCCCGAGGCATCAATGAACTACGTTCTCGCGATCGACGTCGGAACCAGTTTCACGGCAGCTGCTATTACCCGTTTTGACCAGGGATCTTCCTCTGCCCCGGAATGCCTGCCTTTGGGCCTCCGCGGGACATCTGTGCCCTCCATCGTCTACTTTCCGGAGGAGGGTCCGGTTTTAGTGGGAGAGGCGGCAGAACGCCGCGGCCTCGATTCCCCGGGCCGGGTGGTGCCCGAGTTCAAGCGCCGGGTAGGCGACGCCGTTCCGATCTTGGTGGGAGAACTTTCCCTCTCCCCGGAGAGCGTCTTTGCAACCATGGTGCGCTGGGTTGTGGACCGGGCAGAGGAGCGCGAAGGAGCGCCGCCGTCGGAGGTTGTCCTCACACATCCTGCTGCCTGGGGCAGCCACCGTACCTCAGGGATCCTGGCGGCCATGGCCGCCAGGGGCCTGGAGAACGTCACGCTCATCACGGAACCCGAAGCGGCGGCCGTGTACTACGCCTCCCAGGTGCGGGTGGAGGACGGCAGCACCATTGCGGTCTACGACCTTGGCGGGGGCACCTTTGACACCGCTGTCCTGAGGAAAGCCGCCAGCAACCGGTTCGAATTGGTGGGGCGTCCGGAGGGCATCGAAAATCTGGGTGGCGCGGACTTTGACGCGGCAGTGCTCCGCTACGTCGCCGAGCACACCGGGGACGTACTGTCAAAGCTCGACACCGCCGACGCCGGAGTGCTTGGGGCGCTGGCCAGGCTGCGGCGCGAATGCGTGGAGGCCAAGGAGGCCCTCTCCTCCGACAGTGAGGCCAACATTTCTGTGCTCCTCCCCGGCGTTCAGCAGCAGGTTCGCCTGGTCCGTTCGGAGTTCGATGCACTGATCGAAGGTCCCGTCCGCGACACCGTGGATGCGCTGGAACAATCACTGGCAGGGATGGAACTGGAGCCGGCAGACCTTTCGGCTGTGCTGCTGATTGGCGGATCATCGCGGATCCCGCTCGTGGCGCAGCTGATTTCGGAACAGCTGGACCGGCCCATCGCCGTGGACGCCGATCCCAAGTCATCCATCTGCATGGGCGCCGCCGTCTCGGCAGTTTTGGCACGTGCGGAAGTTCCTGCCACCAAGGAGTCCGTGGCAGCGGCAGGAGCGGCTCCGGTAGGAGCGGACGGCACCGCCGTCGGGCTTCTGGCAGGCGCTGCAGGGCACCTGCCCAACCGCCGGGCCAGCTGGTCGCGCAAGGGCGCGACGGAGGCCAGCGCGGTTGCAGGGGCGAGCTCGGGGCATGGCCACGGTCACAACCACGGCGGGGCCCATGCTCCGAAGCCGACTGTCCGCCTGACTGCCATCGCTACCGCAGCCACTCTGTTCACTGTCCTCACTGCCACCGCGGCCCAAAGCCCGGGAGGGTTCGGGGACCTGACCTCCATTTTCGTTCCGAAGACCGGTGCAGCAGCCAACGCAGGTCCAGCGTCTGGTGGCTCCGGCGGCGGAAGCGTCGGGGCGGGTGCAGTCGCAGCCGGCGGTGCACCAGTGGCAGGCATCGAAGCCGGGGTTAACAAGAAAGCTTCCGCAGCCGGGGCGGGCCTGGAAGTGGAGGCTTCACCCACCAGCCGGCCATCCTCGGGCGCGACGGCCGATAAGAGAGCAGCAGGTGGGGGCTCAACCGGCACTGCAGCGGCCGGCTCCGGCAGCACCCCGGCCGGAGGTTCCGGATCCACAGGCGCCGCAGCCGGTGGCGGAGCAACTGCCGGAGCCCAGGATCCCACCGGAACACCGACTGGCGGCGCCGCTCCCGGAACTGGGGAGCCGGTAACGACACCGGGAACCACCGACCCCGGTACTCCGGTGGCGAATCCGGACCCGGTCACGCCAGTCCCGAACCCGGTGACAACGGCTCCTGACCCGGTTACGCCGGAGCCCGGCCCCGTGACGCAAGTTCCTGACCCGGTGACGCAAGTTCCTGACCCGGTGACGCAAGTTCCTGACCCGGTGACGCAAGTTCCTGACCCGGCGCCAGTGGAGCCGGCTCCGGATCCGACGCCTGTTCTGACGCAGTCCGAGGCGCCGCCACCTCCAGCACAAACGGTTCCCGCAACTGATCCCGGTACGACCTCAGGACCGGCGGCTTAGGATGGCGGTCAATCACGCGCGCGAGGACATGAAGGGCATCCTGCAGTCTGAGCTGCACTACCAGGGCCCATCACCCCACGCTGCCGAGCAGATGGCACGGCAGCTTAAAGGCGAGAACGCTGTGGTGCGCGAGCTTTTGCTGGCGCTCTCGGTCGGCTTTGTGCTGCCCGGGCCTTTGCCTGCGGATCTGCAGCGGAAGATTGACGACGGCGAGGTGGAGAGCGTTGACGCCCTGGTGGAACGGGCTGAGTCGTCTGGGCTGCTGTCGCCTGACGGAAGCGTGGTCGGACCGGCCCAGCATGCTTTGCTTGCCGTAGCCCCCACTGCCCGGGTGCATGCCCTCCAGCGCGAACTTGTCTCGCTGTACGTCGCCGACCGCCAGCCGCTGGGGGAATTCGCGCGCGAGCTGGCCCGTGGCGGCTTGGCGGACCCCCGAGTCGCTTCGGAGCTGGAGCACGCCGGTGACAAGGCACTGGAACACGATCCCGGCTTGGCCGCTCAACTCTATGAGGAAGCCTTGCTGGCGGGGGCGGATGAGATAGCGACCGCTGCACGACGGGCACAGGCTGCTGCGGGTGACGGTGACCTCGACACCGCCACCCGCATCATCGATACCCTGCTGGTCTGTTCTGATCCGCCTGACGTCCGGCGTGGGGTGGACGTAGCAGCAGCGGTCTGGGCGCAGCGGGGAATGCTGGCGCGCGGTGCGGACGCCTACAGCTGGCTTGGGGCCCTCAAGGTGGGACCCTCCGCGCCCCTTGCGGCTGTAACCATGATCGGCTGCGGCAACAAGTCCGGCGCCGAGTCGCTGTTCCGTCCGGACGCACCGCCGGCATCTCCCACGCTGCTGGCAGCCGCGCTTGCCCAGACGGCAAAGGGCATTCTGGAATCGCTGGCACAGAATCCGCAACAGGCCCTTCCGTTGCTGATCCATGCCTCAGACATGCTCAACGCAACCGGTACCGCGCTTCCCCTGCCAGACACTCCGGCCGCCCTGGCCGCCCTGATGGCCCTGCACAGCGGCGAACCGCACCTTGCGGAAACGGTGTGCAAGTCAGCTGCTGCCGCGGGCCAGGGTGGAAATGCCGCAAAGCCGCGGCTCTTCCTGCTCCAGGCGTGGTCAGCGATGCAGCAGGACAAACTTGAGGACGCCAGGCTCGCCATCAACGAGGCGTCAAAGGCCAATCACTGGCCTTTGGTGCCCAGGGATGAGTTCCTGCGTGCGGCACTGGATGTGGGGCTCGCCCGGCGGAATGGCGAGATCGCCGACCTCGTAATGGCGTGGGAGCGGGCCCGGGAAGCCATGCTGCACACCTCGGTTGACCTTTACAGCCTGTTGCCATGGGGCGAAATGATGATCACGGCCGCACGACTGAGGGAAACGCGCCGCATGGCGCATTACCTGGACGAGGCAAAGCGGCTGCTGGGACAACTGGGGGACCCCCCACTGTGGGCAGTCCCCTTCCACTGGGCTGCAGCGCAGGCAGCACTTCTCCGTGAGAGCCCGGCCGATCTGGCACCGCATGCTGCAGCGCTGGCACGGGCTGCCCATCACAGCCATCTGGCGGCAGTGCTCGCTTCCGGAGGCAAGGCGTGGGTATCCGTACTGGCCGGCAGGTTCCAGCCTGCCGATGTAGAGGCCGCAGCCCGGGGGCTTGGCAGGGTGGGAATGCCATGGGAAGGCGCGAGACTGGCCGGACATGCCGCTGCCCGAACCGAAGAGCGCAAGGACATGGTGCGCCTGCTTTCCTGTGCCAGGGACCTTCACCCGCAGGGGAGCTCCGCCGGGACAGGAGCTTCCGGATCGCCGGACTCCAGCAACTCTTCCGTCGCCGAGACCGCCAACGGCATGCAGCCGGACGGTTCCAGTTTGAGTGAGCGGGAAAAAGAAGTGGCCAGGCTGGTGCTTGAGGGCAAAACCTATCGGGAGATCGGCGAGGCCATATACATCTCTCCGCGGACCGCCGAACACCACATTGCGCGGATGCGCCGCAGGCTTGGTGCAGAGAACCGCTCGGACCTGCTGGCAAGGCTGCGGCTGGCCCTTGGCAGTGAAAATCCACAACAGGATTAAACCCCTAATGCCCCTAACAGGAGGGCAGGCAGTTCCCCGGCGGGGGAGCAACCAGTAGGGGGAAGCGGCCCGATGCCCGGTCCGGAGGGGAACCGTACGTTTGATTCAAGCCCGGTGACGCAGCCAGGCGATCCGCAACTCAAAGAAGATGAGGACCATCACATGACACTCGCAAACGATCTCGTCCAGTTCCTGATGCACCTCTTCGGCGACCGCCAGGCCGCCCAGGACTTCCTGGATGACCCGGAGAAAGTTCTGGAGGACCACGGCCTGGGCAAGGTTTGCTCCGCTGACGTAGACGCCGCAATGCCGGTAGTCCTGGATTACGCTCCGGTCACCGTCAGCACCTCCCGGTTCGACCGTGAATACAACACCGGCGGCAACACCGCCTGGACCGGGCCGAACGCCGGCGGCGGAAACACCGGAGGCGGAAACACGGGTGGCGGACACCATGGCGGTGGGCACCACGGCCACGACGACCACGACCACGACGACCACGACCACGCACACGCCGTCCAGCAGCTGCACCACGTAGTGAACAACTACTCCTACACCACCACAGTGGACGACCGGGACAACATCGTTGACCAGTCCGTCAACCAGAACATCTGGGCCGACGGTGACGTCAACCAGTGGTTCGACAACGACTCCGTTATCGCTTCCGGCGACCGTTCCATTGCAGCCGGCGACGACGCCAATGTGGAGGACTCCAACAACATCGAGGACTCTTACAACACGGACAACTCGACGGACAACTCGACCGACAACTCCGTTACCGCGGGTCGTGACGCCAATATCGGCAACACGGAGGTTGACATCGATGTGGACGAGTCGTTCAACACAGACAACTCTGTCGAGGACTCCTTCAACAAGGAGGTTGAGATTGAGGATTCCTACAACAAGGAAGTCGACATCGATGCTGATCTGCAGAATGTGGGCAATACCTACACGGACAACTCTGAGGACCACTCGACTGACATCGACGTAGACGCCGACCTGCAGAATGTCGGCAACACGAACACGACAACCAATACCACGAATACGAACATCGAAGACAATGTCGTTGTGGCTGACAACACCATCGACTACACCAATGTCGAGGACAACACGGTCGTCGCGGACAACACGGTCGTCGCGGACAACACGGTCGTCGCGGACAACACGGTCGTCGCAGACAACGAATTCGAGTACACAGAGATTGACGACATCACAGTCATCGCTGACAACGAACTCGAAATTGAGAACAACACCGCTGTCGCAGGCGAGGAAGCCAACGC
>NZ_JBNHFF010000099.1:0-11337 GCF_059089965.1 Arthrobacter sp. SPT-J7 | reverse complement strand
CACATCGTCTTTGCCCTGGCGTTCAATACGATGCTGTTCACCGCGTTCCTGCGCTCCATCCCGCTGGAACTGGAGGAAAGCATGCGCATGGACGGCGCCGGCACGTGGCAGGTGTTTTGGAAGCTCATTTTCCCCCTGCTCGGACCCATGAGCGCTACCGTCGGCATCTTCGCTTTCATCGCATCATGGAACGACTTCATGATGCCGTCGCTCATCATCTCCGACCCGGAACTGCAGACGATCCCGGTGTTGCAGAAGATCTTCCAGACCCAGTTCAGCAACAGCTACAACGTCGCCTTCGCCTCCTACCTGATGGCGATGGCACCCGCGATCGTCGTCTACCTGTTTACCCAGCGCTGGGTAATGGCCGGCCTGACACAAGGCGCCGTCAAGTGACTCAAGCCGCTAAACCGATGACAGACAAAAAGTAAAGGAACTCGTTTTGCCTTCCATCCTCACCACGGAAACCAGCTCGGAGCCCAAGAACATGGCCGACCCCAGCTGGTGGCGCCAGGCCTCGGTCTACCAGATCTACCCCCGCAGCTTCTCTGACTCCAACGGTGACGGCATCGGTGACATCAACGGCATCACCGCCAAGGTCCCGTACCTGAAGGAGCTTGGAATCGACGCGGTCTGGTTGAGCCCCTTCTACCCCTCGGCCCTCGCCGACGGCGGCTATGACGTGGACGACTACCGTAACGTTGATCCACGGCTGGGCACTCTGGAGGACTTCAACGACATGGCTGCCGCCCTGCACGCCGCCGGCATCAAACTGATCGTGGACATCGTGCCAAACCACTCCTCGAACCGCCACGAGTGGTTTCAGGAAGCCCTCGCTTCGCCCAAGGGTTCCCCGGCCCGGGACCGCTACATCTTCCGGGACGGACTCGGCGAAAACGGTGAACTGCCGCCGTCAGACTGGGATTCCGTGTTCGGCGGTCCGGCTTGGGAGCGCATTACAGAACCCGAGGGAACCCCGGGACAGTGGTACATGCACATCTTCGCCAAGGAACAGCCGGACCTTAACTGGGACAACGCCGAGGTCCGCGAAGACTTCCTGAAGACCCTGCGGTTCTGGTCCGACAGGGGCGTGGACGGGTTCCGCATTGACGTCGCCCATGCCCTGACCAAGAACCTCGAAGAGTCCCTGCCCACCAAGGCAGATCTTGAAGCACAGGGCGAGGCGCTCTACCTTGCCGGTGCGCATCCGTACTGGGACCGCGACGAAGTCCACGAGATTTACGCAGAGTGGCGCAGGGTCTTCAACGAGTACAACCCCCCGCGCACCGCCGTCGCCGAGGCCTGGGTGCACTCGGACCGCCGGGCCCGCTACGCCAGCCCGGAGGGCCTTGGACAGGCCTTTAATTTTGACCTGCTGCAGGCCGACTTTGACGGCGCCCAGTTCCGGAACATCATCACCAAGAACCTGGCCGAGGCTGAGGCTTCCGGCGCTTCCTCCACGTGGGTGTTCTCCAACCACGACGTCGTCCGGCACGCTACCCGCTACGGGCTTCCCGTGTCCGGGGCCTCGGTCGAGGGCGAGATCATGGCCGGCGAGGCGGGCAAGCAGTGGCTGCTCGCCGGCGGCAAGCAGGAGGACGTCGACGTCGAACTCGGCCTGCGCCGTGCCCGCGCCGCATCGTTGCTGATGTTCGCCCTTCCGGGCTCTGCATACCTTTACCAGGGTGAGGAACTCGGCCTGCAGGAAGTCGGCAGCGAAATTCCCGACGCAGAGCGCCAGGACCCGGCCTTTTTCCGCAACAAAGGCGTGGAAATCGGCCGTGACGGCTGCCGTGTCCCGTTGCCCTGGAAAACCTCGGGCAACTCATTCGGTTTCGGAACGGGCGGCGCCCACTTGCCGCAGCCAGAGTGGTTTGCGGGTCACTCAGTGGAAGCCCAGGAAACGCAGGAGGACTCAACGCTGTCCCTCTACCGCGAGGCGCTGGCCCTCCGGTCACAGCTGCAAACCACCGAAACGCTGGAATGGCTGGAGACCGGCCGGACCGATGTCGTGGCTTTCCGGCGCCCCAACGGCTGGACCTCTGTAACGAACTTCGGTACGGAGGCCTTCAAGCTGCCCGCCGGCAAGGTACTGGTCTCCAGTTCACCGCTCCAGGCCGACTCCCTGCCCGGAGCGACCACTGCCTGGCTCCAGCCGTAGCTGTATTGAGCGCTGTAATGAGTCAAAGCTGAAAGAGCGGCGGCGAGGAAACTTCCCCGCCGCCGCTCTTGTTTTGGCCAGATTTAGTACGCCCAACCTGACGGTGGGAACTGTCCGTTCACGGGAAGAATAAGCTGATTGAAACCCTCGCAACCTGACATAGTATCCGTCATCGGCGTTGTAGAAATGGGAAAGGCTCTATTCCGGGTGGCAGTTGCCCGACTCAAGTGCTGAGCTGCGTGCTGCCCCCTGCCGAATCAGAACGATTCCAAGAATCTACAACAACGATGACCTTCTAGAGCGACGTTGTGTGGGCAGAACCTTGACCCTCGAGGGTCCACGCCATCTTGCTCAGGCAGCTGACACTAGAGATGGTTTTGACTTGCGATTACGGCGATTACATATGCAAGGGATGTAGCTCCTGCATCAGCGTGACCAACGCTTCGCTCAGCCAGTGGCCTGGCGCGGCCAATCCGCGGCCGCATGGGAGCAGTGGCCACTGCCGCCGATGCTGCAGCCTCGGCGGCAGCGCTCCACGCCTTAGCGATCGGCGACCCTGCCGCTACCTCCGCCTTGAGCGTCTCGACGCACGGGATAAGCGCATCCAACATTGTTTTGTCGCCCGGTTCGGCCTTGCCCACACGCTGGAGGGTCTGCAGCGCTTCCTCGGCAGCCTGCACCTGCATGGCAGGGGTCACGGACTCCGTGTCACCAAGCGCCCGGCCGGCTGCTGCCAGCATGGCGCCCCACAGCGCCCCGGAGGTTCCTCCGGCCTGTGCAGACCATTCGTGCCCTGCGGCGGCGAGTACAGTCTTGGATCCGCCGCCCTGGCCGGCGACCTCGCGGGCTGCCGCCAGACCGTTTTCCGCACCACGGACCATGCCTACACCATGATCACCGTCACCGGCGAAGGCGTCGAGATTTCCCAGTTCCTCCTGCCGGTCTTGAAGCATCGCCAGCGTTGCGGCAAGTCCATCCACGATGGCACGTGCAGCGGCCTGGGACTTGTCGCTTCCGGCCTCCTCCACGGAGATTTTGGGCGCGTCGGTCACCAGCTTCGATTCGTCAATGAAGCGGCGCGCGGCACTGACGCCGCGGCGGATTGCGGGCGTATCAACGGGTGCGTTCCAGTACTGCTCGATTTCGTCGTCGAGCCAGGTAAGGGTCAAAGAAATGCCCCCCATGTCCATGGACGTAGTCAGCTCACCCACCTCACAGTCCGCTACCTCGACGCCCAAATCGCTAAGCAGGCGTTCCACAGCCCCATACGTGACAAACAGCTCTTCGTATGTTGTTGACCCCAGGCCGTTAACGAACGCAAGCACGCGGTTGCCGCTGTCGTCAGGACGGTCCTTCATGAGTCCTTCCACCAGCAGCTGGGCCACCTCGTTGGCGCTGCTCAGCGGCGCGTCATAAATTCCGGGCTCGCCGTGGACCCCGAGGCCCACGCCCATCTTGCCTTCCGGAACCATGAAAAGCGGGTGGTCCGCGCCCGGCAAAGTGCAGCCGGAGAAAGCCACTCCGAGCGTCCGCGTCCTGTGGTTGACGTTGTTGAACACCTGAATGACCTCATCAAGGGTTTTGCCCGCTTCGCAGGCAGCCCCCGTGACCTTAAAGACAGGGACCCAGCCACAGATGCCGCGGCGCTTGTGCATCTCCTCAGGCGGAGCAGAAGCGATATCGTCAGTGACCACTGCGATTTCTGCCGGAATTCCTGCCGCTTTAAGCATTTCCGCTGCTTCCCCGAAGTGCAGGACGTCCCCGGCGTAATTGCCGAAGGCAAGGAGGACACCTCCGCCCTTGTCGGCAGCCTGCCCAACGCTGAGGGCCTGGACGGCGGACGGGGACGAGAAGATGTTACCGAAGACAACTCCGTCCGCCATGCCCTGGCCCACCCAGCCGCCGAAGGCCGGGTAATGTCCGGTGCCGCCGCCGACAATCATGGCTACTTTGCCCTCGCGGCTTTCGGTGGCGCGTACCGCCCCGCCGAACACCTTGCGAACGTAGCGTTTGTTGGCCGCAATGAAGCCTTCGGCGAGTTCAGCCGGAAAGTCGCTGGGGTTGTTCACCAGGAACGTCATGATGCGCTCCGTCCCCAACGGGTGGCCTTGAGTTTCCCTGCAGGTGCCATGCGCTGCTCCTCACACTTCTTTGTGTTGGTCCTCTTGTTATGATCACAGGTCGTGCTTTGGGACACTATCGCCCCTCAATGGTTCATTCAAGTGCATGCTCTTACATGTCTAGCCGACCATCAGGGTCGGCGCCCGCAACGGTGAACGATGTCAGAGGGCGGGGGCGTGCACGGACGTGGCAATTGCGGCAAACTCCGCAGCATCCAGGCTCGCCCCTCCCACCAGCACGCCATCGACGTCGGGTTGCTGCAGGATCTCGCCGGCATTGCTGCCCTTGACGGATCCGCCGTACAGCAGTCGGACCGCTGCAGCGGACTCCGCGGAGAACAAACTGCTGATTTCACCGCGGAGGGCGTGGCACATCTCCTGGGCGTCGCCAGGCCCGGCAACTTCACCCGTACCAATCGCCCATACCGGTTCATAGGCCACCACCAACACCGCCAACTGCTCCTGTGTGAGGCCCTCAAGTGCGGTGCGGAGTTGCCCTACAGTGTGCTGGATGTGCTTGTCCGAGCGCCTGGTGGCGAGGTCCTCACCCACGCACAGCACAGGCACCAGCTGGTGCCGGTAGGCGGCCTGCACCTTGTCCCGCACGATGCTGTCCGGCTCGTTGTGTATAGTGCGGCGTTCACTGTGGCCCACCAGCACATATTTGCAGCCGAGCCGCGCCAGGAACTGTCCGCTGGTATCTCCGGTGTAGGCACCGGAATCCTGCGGCGAAAGATCCTGGCTGCCGCATGCGATAGGCAGCCCTCTTTCCTGGCACCGGCCCTGCACGCTGCTGAGGCTCGTAAAAGGCGGAAACACCGCCACCTCGACCGCTTCCGGATCATGGTTTCCCTGCTGCAGAACTTCCGCCAGCTGGCCCAGCAGTTCGGGCCCCTGGACATGGTCCATGTTCATCTTCCAATTGCCGGCGATAAGCGGTGTCCGGAGCGATCCCGCTGCGTGTTGAGATGTCATAGCTCTCCAGGTTTCGTTCGGGGCATTGGCCGCCCGGGGGGGTGGCTACAGGAGGATCTGCATGGGGTTCTCAACAAGTTGCGCGAGCCGGTCCAGCCACTTCGCTGCCACGACTCCATCAACGGGCCGGTGGTCAACGGACAGCGTCACTGTGACAACATCCCCGGCCACGATAGCTCCGTCCGCAGCGACAAGAGGCTGCCGCCTGGCAGCGCCGATGGCCAGGATGGCGGCCTGTGGCGGATTGATGATGGCCGCGAACTCGTCGACGCCGAACATACCCAGGTTGGTGATCGACAGCGTCCCGCCCTCAAGCTCGGATTGCTGCAGCCGGCCTTCATTGGCACGTCCCACCGCATCTTTGATTTTCGAGGAGAGGCTGGTCAGGGAGAGGCTTTCGACGCTGCGGATGGTGGGCGTCACCAGCCCCCGGTCACTTGCCACCGCCACCGATATGTCCGCGGCAGGGAAGGAAACAACAGCCTCCTCCGTCCAGATCACGTTCATTTCCGGAACGTCCACCAGCGCATGCCCCGCCGCCTTGACAAAGAAGTCGTTGACCGAGACGCGCACCTCCGACTGCTGGTTCACCTGGGCGCGCAGTTCCAGCAAGGCGCTCACGTTCAACTGCCGTGAAAGGTAGAAGTGTGGCGCAGAACGTTTGCTTTCCTGCAGTCGGGAGGCAATCAGCTTGCGGAGCTTCGAGTGCGGCTGGGCCGTACCAACTGCCTGGACCGGCGGTTTGGCAGCAACAGGCGCCGAAGGTGCAGGCGCAGGTTGGCTGTGGGCGGGTGCTGATGGTGCCTGGGCTGGTTCTGCGGCTTCAGTGGAGTTGGCTGCAGCCTTGACGTCGTCACGCACGATCCGTCCGCCCGGGCCGGAGCCGTTGACGGCGGTCAGGTCGACGCCAAGTTCTTTTGCGAGCCGTCGCGCCAACGGGCTGGCAAAGAGCCTGCCGTTGGAGGACGGGGCCGCCGGGGAGCCGCCCTTGTCGTCCTTTTCGACCGCCGGCACAGCCGCGTCTTCTGCGGTTGCTGGGGTTGGCTCCGGCACTTCCATTGGCCCGGCACTCACCGTTTCGGATTCCACCGCGGCGGGCACAGCCGTGACGGTGTCTCCTGCATCGGCGTCGCCCGCCTTGTCGACCGAGGCGTCAGCTTTCGGAGAAACGGTCGGGTCCGCCCCGCCCGTCAGCTGGCGCAGCAGCTCCTCGCCGGCGCTGGTAGGTTCGCCCGGGGCGAGCAGGACGGCGATAGGGTCGCCGACGGGCACCATGTCCCCGGCAGAGGCCAGCAGGGCGTGAACGATGGAGTCCTCGTCAACTTCGACGTCCACCACTGCCTTTTCTGTCTCAACAGAGGCAATGGAATCACCCGCGGTCAGGGTGGCACCCTGGCCCACAAGCCAGTTCTCGAGGGCGGCCTCGTCGGAATCGGCGGATACGCCGGGCATTCTTAGTAAACGTGCCATGTCAGTTAAGATCCTTTCCTGTTCCCGGCCGGCTTCAGACCAGGCCCTTGAGCGCAGCGACGATATCGTCCGTGCTGGCGAGGGCGGCCTTTTCGAGCACTTTGGAAATACTGGGGGACGACTCAGCTCCGCTGACACGGGTCACGGGAGCATCCAGCCAGTCGAAGAAGCGGCTCTGGATTTCGTCAGCAAGCCAGCCGCCGTAGGAAGTGCCTGCCGAACCCTGCTCGACGATCAGAACCCTGTTGGTCTTCCGGATGGACTCACCCACGGTGTCCCAGTCAAGGCTCGCCTTGTCCAGCCAGCGGAGGTCGATGACCTCACCGTCCACCTGTGCGGCGTCGACGGCGTCAAGGCAGCGCTGGACCATTGACAGGTAGCTGATGACTGTAACGTCCGCGCCTTGGCGGCGGATCTCCGCCTTGCCAAACGGCAGGCAGAAGTCCAGATCCTTGGGGGCCGGCTGGACGGCTTTGTAAAGGTCGGCATCGTGTTCGAGGACTGCAATGGGGTCCTTCATCCGCATGGCGGTATTCAGAAGGCCAACGTAGTCAAGCGCGGTTGAGGGAGCGATGATGCGCCAACCGACGCTGGTAGCCAGGATGCCGGCAGGGTCCATTGAGTGCTGCGAGCCGTACCCGGTGTTCGTGCCGATCTTTATGCGCAACAGGAGCGGCATGTCGTGCTCACCTCCGAACATATGCCGTGCCTTACCGATTTGGTTGAAGAGTTGGTCGGCGGCCACCCACAGGAAGTCGGCGTACATCAGCTCGATAACTGGGTAGTAGCGCCCGTCAAGTGCCAGGCCACCGCCAAAACCGGTGAAGGCCGCCTCGCTGATCGGTGTTCCGAGGGTACGGTCCGGGAAATCGTCAGCAAGGCCCTTGGTTGCACCACGGGAGCCTCCGTTCAGCCGGTGGACATCCTCACCCAGGACCACAATGCGGTTGTCCTGTTCCATCCGCCGGTGCATGACCTGCGCGATCACATCGACGAACTTCTTGTCTTCGAGTTCATCCGGTCCGAAGTCGGACGCGTTCTTGACCGCTGCGTTATCCAGCGCAGGGATGCCACCGCGGATACCGACGTTGATAAAATCGGGGCTGGGCCAGAGATGCTCGCGGATCCGCAGCTGTCCTGGCTTTCCTTCCGGCTCCTGCTCAACGATGGTGCTTCCGATGTCCTGCATCAGCTTCTTGGAGCGGGCCCGCACGTCTTTGGCCTCCTCGGCCGTTAGGATTTCGCGCCGCATCAGGTGCTGCTCCACGAGGGCGATCGGGTCACGCTCGCGCCACGACTTTTCCTCATCCTTGGTCCGGTAGCCGAAGGCGCTGCCGGGGAAGGGGCCGTTCTGGTGGAAGAACCGGTAGGTATCGGCCTCAATAATGGTGGGACCGCCGTTGTCCCGCATGTAATCCACGGCCGCCTTGGTGGCAAGGTACACGGCCAGCGTGTCCTGGCCGTCAACCCGCCAGCTTGGAATACCGAAACCAAGCCCGCGCCCGGACAGCCGGGCCTCGCCGGTGGCTTCCCCGACACTGGTGGAAACGGCGTACTGGTTGTTCTCGATGAAGAAGCACGTGGGTACGGTCCACGCCGCTGCAAGGTTGAAGGATTCCAGCACGGAACCGATATTCACTGCGCCGTCACCGAAGTAGGAGAATGCAACGTTGTCCGTCCCGGCGTGACGGCTTGCCCAGCCAAACCCGACCGCGAACGGCACGGCACCGCCGACGATGGCATTGGTGCCCATGGCTCCCGCTTCCGTCCACTGCAGGTGCATGGAGCCACCACGACCGTTGCAGTAGCCGTCGGCAAGGCCGGCGATCTCGGACAGGGTCCGGTACAGCACTTCCCGCACTTTCGGTGAGAAGTCTTCCCGGGGGTCGAAGCCGCCTGGCTGAACGTGGCCCAGAGCCTTAGCGAGGAACTGGTGGTGGCCCCGGTGGGATCCGTTGATCTGGTCCGCGCTGACCAGCGGAAGGATCGAACCGACTGCGCCACCTTCCTGGCCAATCGAGGAGTGGGCAGGGCCGTTGATCAGCTTTTGACCCGCGAGCTCTAGCACGTATTCCTCGAATGCCCTGATGAGGTTTAGTTGCACGAGCATGGTCTGCAGCAGAACCGGGTCGGCCGCATCCCAGTCAGATTTGGTAGTTCGAAGCTCGACCCATTGGGCGGCAGGTTTCAGGCTTACGGTAGTTGCCATTGATCCTCATCCTCGTGAATCAGCCGCTATGGAGCGGCCATAACAGTCCGCCGTACTGCTGCAGGCGTCAGGTATATGCTGGGCGGAACACGGGAGGTCTTCCGCCGCTATCAGGTTACCGTACAAGTCTATACATGTATATATTGTTAAGACGTCGTATGATTGCATGACGGCTGATCATCAAACCGGATGTAACAGGTCCGGACATGAGGAGAGAACCACACGGTGACTGAAACCCTCGACCGCAATTCAGCGGTTCCGCTTTATCTGCAACTTGGGGAGCTGATCCGGGGAAAAATTGCGCGGGGCGAATGGATACCGGACCAGAAGATCCCCTCCGAAAATGAGTTTAACGCCCTATTTGGCATCAGCCGTATGACATCCCGGCAGGTCCTGGCGAAGCTGGTTGAGGAGGGCCTTCTTTTCCGGGTGCAGGGTAAAGGCACGTTCGTGGCTCACCAGAAGATCAGCACCCGGTCCCCGTCATATATGGGCATCCGCGAGCAGCTGGAGCAGCAGGGTTATACCACCAGTACGGAGATTCTCAGCGCCCGGCTGGTTGACGCCGATGCCAGGGTTGCACGCGAGCTCGGCATCGAGGAGGGAACTCCGGTGTATGCAATTCGGCGGCTCCGCAGGGTGGATGAGGTTCCCATCAGCCTGCACGAGTCCTTCGTTCCCCAAGCACTGGCGCCGGGGGTAACGGATCACGATCTCGCTACGCAACAGCTGTGCACAGTGCTGGAGCACAGCTACGGCCTGCAGATGGCGAAAGTGACTGAAACCTTGGAGACCGATACCGCATCCAAAGCCGATGCGAAGCTCTTTGGCAACCGCGCTGGCATGCCGCTCCTGTTGCTGGAGCAGCGCATCACATCCTCCTCAGGCGTGGCCTTCGAGTTCTCGCGGATTCATTTCCGTGGTGACAGAATCCGGCTTGAGTTCCACTACGACCTCTGATCCTGCGCCAGAGGCCGTAGTGGACTGCCGGAGGGGTTGTCAGGCCAGCGTTGCGGCCCTGTCCTGGATGATGCGGCTTAGCCCCTGAAGGTCTATGAATCCCTCCGCATTGCGTACGTCCAGCCCTGCGAGGACCCTGGCCGGGGTGCCGGGTTCGCCGAGTGAATCAACCACTGTGGCTGCGGCGGGGAACTCGTCCTCGCCGGTGAAGTGGCTGACGGTGACCAGGTGGGCCATTCCGGCGGCTGCCGCGGCGGCGGCGCCCGATTGCGAGTCTTCGATCACCACAACCTCCTCGGGCCGGCAGCCCAGCTCCGATGCAGTGAGAAGGTAGATGTCGGGAGAAGGCTTCTTGGCCGGCACGATGTCTCCGGCGAACACGCCGGCCATACGCTCGCGCTGCGCGGGCCCGATGACGGACGCCAGGACCGCTTCCACGCTTTTCTCAGCCGACGTTGAGGCGCAGGCGACCTGCCAGCCGGCGTCCAGCGCCTCCCCGATGATCCGGGCTACTCCGGTGCGTCCGGGCAGTGCGCCGGAATCCACGAGGTCAACGTAAATTCCCGACTTCAACTTGTGCGCGGCTGCGATTTTTTCATCAAGCGCATCCCCCGCCCCGAGATCAATTTCCGGATGGTGGGCAAGGTAGGCCTTTATTCGTTCCTTTCCTCCGCCGATGCGCAGCAGGGGTCCGTACTCCTCGGCGCTCCAGCGGAACGGGAAGCCCAACTGCTCGAAAGTACGGTTGAAGGCGACCAGGTGGCCGTCGAGTTCCGTTTCCGCAAGAACCCCGTCACAGTCCAGGATGAGGGCGCGGGCGGAACTCATGACAGCACCCCGGCACGCTGGGATGAACCGAACAGTGCAACGTGCTCGAGCACGATTTCGGTCACTGCCGCACCGATTTGGTCAAACAGTTTCACGGGCTCCCATTTGCCTGTTCGCTCCGCCTCCGCAAGGTGGTCGCGTGCTGAGTGCATATAGGCGAGTTTAAGCGCGGTGGAAATGTTGATCTTGGAAACCCCGGCCGCGATAAAGGCCTGGAACTCTTCGGCAGCGAGTCCTGTGCCGCCGTGCAGCACAATCGGGATATCGGTAAGGGTTGTCAGTGCCTGGACCCTTTCAACCAGCAATACGGGTGCTGCCTTGTAAAGCCCATGCGCCGTACCCAAAGCCGGAGCAATCAGGTCGGTTCCAGTTTCGGCTGCTACCTCAACCAGCTGGGCGTCCGGGTAAAAGTGGACGTTTGGGTCGTCGGAGCCCACCCCGTCCTCAACGCCAACGATGTTCTCTATTTCACTTTCCACGTCCACGCCCGCCGCGTGTGCCTCCTCGCACACTTCGGCAGTCTCCCTGCGGGCCACGTCAAACGGGCGGTCGGAGGCGTCGAACAAAACCGAGGACCAGCCATGGTGAATCGCTTCGGTGATCACCGCCCGGTC
>NZ_JBNHFF010000098.1:0-11372 GCF_059089965.1 Arthrobacter sp. SPT-J7 | reverse complement strand
GGGGCCGTACGGTCCATGTGCGGTGTCCCCTACATAGAGGATGGATTCGTTGGGAAGCTGATCGATGATGGAGCGTGCCACCGTCAAACCGCCTACGCCGGAATCGAAGACACCGATGGGCCGTGATTCCACGGCGGCGGCCGGGAGGTCGCTGGCTTCGGATACCGCTGCAGCGGCTGCTGACGGATCCATGCTCGAGGCTGTTGTCATGATTATTCGAGGATAGGTCTTCAGCGCAGCGTCAGGCACCATCTTGTGGCCTGTGACTCATGTCTAATTTGTCACAGGACCGGGACGGGAATCGCCGGCACATGGTCAACGGCGGGTGTCCAGGGACTGCAGCATTGCCTGGACCAGCGATTCCTGCAGCCAGGTGGCGAAGTTGTAGACCAAGGCCAGGTAGCTTTCCACGTCCTCGGCTTGGGACCAGTCCTGCATCAGGTGGACGTGCTCGGCATCCTCCTCATCCTGGATGTCCAGCCGCTCGGCCAGCACAAGCCGGACGTCGTTCAGGGCCATGGACCAATGCCGCGCGCCGTCGGCGGTGAGCACGATCTCGTCCTTGTCCAGGTCGAGTGCCGCCGCACGGAGGGCGCCGATCTTTGTTTCCCGGAGCGAACGCTCGGTGAGCTGGCGGAACTCAAGGGACGCGGCGCCGTCGTCCTTCATCACGTTGGGCAGAAGCCGCTTCACCGCCCGGTCCGAGGGCTCGGCAACGTCCATATCCAGGCCGATCAGTGCAGCCAGTGGATCCTGGCCCCTGCGTTCCTCCGGTTGGAGCATGGAAATGACGTCGTCAATGAGGCTGCGCAGCAGTTCCCGTTCGGCCGGCTCCAGGTAGCCGGTGATGCCTTTAAGTCCGTACTTGAACGCCTTAGCCACGTTTACCCTTACCCTGGCCCGGCCCGCCGGACTTGCCTGAATTGCCGCCTGGCCCGCCGCTGGCCTTCTCCACCGTGGCCCACAGTCCGAATCCGTGCATGGCGACGGCATGGCGCTCCACCTGTTCCTTGCTGCCCGAAGCAACAATGGAGCGGCCCTTTTTGTGGACCTCCATCATGAGCTTGTTGGCTTTGCTTTCCGAGTAGCCAAAGTAGCTTTGGAACACGTAGCTGACATAGCTCATGAGATTAACGGGGTCATTCCAGATCACCAGGTTCCAGGGGATGTCCGGTGCGGCAAGGAAGTCCGTTGACTCCGCCGTGCCGGTCCGGGTGCCCTCTTGCGTATCAGGGCCGAGCGCAACGCTTAAGGTCATCTGTCCATTCTATGGGGAGGATGGGCCCACACCGGCGAGGGCCCCGCGCCGAAGCGAAGCGAGACGTGGGAGCGGGTGGATGGGCCCACACCGGCGAGGGCCCCGCGGCGAAGCGAAGCGAGACGTGGGAGCGGGTGGATTGGCCCACACCGGCGAGGGCCCCGCGCCGAAGCGAAGCGAGACGTGGGAGCCGGTGGGGACTAGAGTGACTTTCGTGAGCACCTCAGCCGGCTGGGATCATCCCCGCACGTCCTTTTACACTGACCACTATGAGCTGACCATGCTGCAGGCGTCGCTTCATTCAGGCGCTGCGCACCGCAAGTCCGTCTTCGAGGCCTTCGCCAGGCGGCTGCCGGACGGCCGGCGCTACGGCATTGTGGCAGGCACCGGCCGGCTGCTTGAAGGTATCGCGAATTTCCGCTTCGGTGAGGCCGAGCTCGACTTCCTGGCCCGCACCAAGGTGGTCAACGAACAAACGCTGGAGTACCTCGCGTCCTATCGTTTCTCCGGTGACATCTGGGGCTATCCGGAGGGTGAAGCGTACTTTCCGAACTCCCCCATCCTCATCGTCGAGGCCACCTTCGCCGAAGCGTGCATGCTGGAGACGTACCTGCTGTCCGTGCTGAACCACGACAGTGCCATCGCCTCCGCCGCGTCCCGGATGGTCAGCGCCGCCGGCGGCCGCCCCTGCATTGAGATGGGCTCCCGGCGCACCCATGAGGAAGCGGCTACTGCCTCCGCCAGGGCAGCCATCATCGCCGGGTTCGACAGCACGTCAAACCTGGAGGCGGGCATCCGCTACGGAATCAAGACAGTGGGCACCGCCGCCCACTCCTTCACCCTCCTGCATGACACGGAGCGGGATGCTTTCGAAGCACAGATTGCGTCCCTGGGCGACGGCACCTCCCTGCTCGTGGACACGTACGACGTCGAAACGGCCGTGCGCACGGCCGTGGACCTTGCGGGGCCGAAGCTTGGGGCGGTCCGGCTGGATTCGGGCGACCTCGTAGCCCAGGCCCAATGGGTCCGCCAGCTCCTGGACAACCTCGGCAACGAGAACACCAAAATCGTGGTCACGTCAGACCTGGACGAGTTCGCCATCGCAGCCCTGCAGTCCGCCCCCGTGGATTCCTACGGGGTGGGCACCTCACTGGTCACGGGGTCCGGCGCCCCGACCGCCAGCATGGTCTACAAGCTTGTGAGCCGAACGGACGACGACGGCGCCTACGTCTCCGTCGCCAAAGCCGCCAAGAACAAGGCAAGCGTGGGCGGGCGCAAATACGCGCTGCGGAAACTGGACGAACGCGGCATCGCCACTGCCGAGGTAGTGGGCGTGGGCCACCGGCCCGATGACGACGGCAATGACCGTCCGCTGCTGCAGCAGTTCATGAAAAACGGCGAACTGATGCCGGGCTGGACCGGCCATGAAGGCGTGCTCCGGGCGCGCAAACGCCACGCCGAGTCCATGGCCGAACTGCCGGCTGTGGTCAACCGCCTCCAGCGCGGTGAAGCAGCCATCCCCACCATCTACGAGGAGAACTGATGTCCCGCGCCCTGATCATCGTTGACGTCCAGAACGATTTCTGCGAAGGCGGTTCGCTCGCCGTGGCCGGCGGCGCAGCGGTGGCCGGTGCCATCAGCGAGTACGTGGATGCCCACCACAGCGAGTTCGATCACATTGTTGCGACCCAGGACTGGCACATCAACCCGGGAGACCACTTCTCCGAAACCCCTGATTTTGTTGACAGCTGGCCGCCCCACTGTGTGGCGGGAACCCGCGGCGCCGAGCTCCATCCGGACCTGGACACCGAGTACATCGACGCCTATTTCCAGAAGGGGCAGTTTGCTGCCGCCTACTCCGGTTTCGAGGGCCTGCAGGCGCCGGAAGACGCCGTGCCCACCGGAGAACGTCAGCCCGGCGCGCTGCCGGGTGCCGGAGACGCGGACAGCTATGTCGCTGCTGAAGACGCCATCGGCCTGGACGACTGGCTGCAGAGCAACGACGTCGAGGATGTGGTGGTGGTGGGCATTGCCACCGACTACTGCGTCAAGGCAACTTCCCTTGATGCAGTGCAGGCGGGCTACTCCGTGACGGTCATCCGGTCCCTCACGGCCGGGATCGCCGAGGACCTCGAGGAAGCAATCACCGAGATGGAACTCGGCGGCGTCGACGTCGCCTAAGCGGGCGGAAATCCGGCCCAACCATTACTTGCGGCCGGGCCGGCCGCCGTCCTGCCGCTACTTCCGGCCGATGAACCAGTCCTGAAGCTTCCGGAGGCGGGACTGCAGCTGTTCCTCGTTGGCCTGCGCCACCGGCGGACCGCCGCAGACAGTCCGGAGCTTGGTGTGGACCACGCCGTGCGGCGTGCCGGTCCGGGCCGACCAGGCAGCCACGTTTTTGGCCAGCTCATTCCGAAGATCCATGAGCAGCCGGTGGTCGGGGACGGCCGGAGCCGCGGGTTCCGTCCCAACCGCTGGGGCTGACGATCTCCGGTTCTTCCGGTTGAGCTGCTCGTGCTGGCGCTGGCGGAGCAGTGTGCCCACCTGTTCGGCGTCCAGCAGCCCGGGAATGCCCAGGAAGTCCAACTCGTCGTCGGAGCCCACCTCGCCGCCGGTGCCGAACTCGCCGCCGTCGAACAGGACACGGTCAAAGGACGCCTGGGAGTCCAGGGCCTCAAACTTTCCCTTCGTCAGGCTGTCCGAAGCCTTGTCCTCGCGGTTGGCTTCCGCCATCAGCGAGTCTTCAGGGGTGAAGAGTCCGTCCCCGTCTTCCTTCTCCGGCCGGTCCAGGGCGTGGTCCCGTTCGGCCTCCATGGAGTTGGCCAGGGCCATCAGCTGCGGAACGGACGGCAGGAAGACAGACGCCGTTTCCCCCCGCTTGCGGGCACGCACGAAGCGGCCCACCGCCTGGGCGAAAAACAGGGGGGTGGACGTCGACGTGGCGTACACGCCGACGGAAAGCCGGGGTACGTCCACGCCTTCGGACACCATGCGGACGGCCACCATCCAGCGTCTATCGCTGGCAGTGAACTCTTCGATCTTGCTGGACGCCTTTGCGTCATCGGAAAGGATGACGGTGGGCGACTCCCCCGTGATCCTCTTCAGCTGTCCGGCATACGCCCGGGCGTCCTCGTGGTCGGTAGCGATCACCAGGCCGCCGGCGTCGGGGACGGTGCGGCGCACCTCGCTCAGCCGCTTGTCCGCCCCGGCCAGCACGGCGGGAATCCATTCCCCCGCCGGGTTCAGCGCGGTTCGCCAGGCGTGGGAGGTGATGTCCTTGGTCACCGCGGCCTCGCCAAGTGATGCGGCCATTTCCTCGCCCGCGCTGGTCCGCCAGCGCATCTGCCCGGAATAGGCCATAAACATCACCGGCCGGACCACATGGTCCCGCAGTGCGTTGCCGTAGCCGTAGGTGTAGTCCGCCTTCGACCGCCGGATCCCATCCCGGTCCTCGGCATACTCGACGAACGGAATGGGTGAGGTGTCCGAGCGGAACGGGGTACCGGTCAGGGACAGCCGGCGCGCCGCGGGGTCGAACGCTTCAAGCAGTCCGTCGCCCCAGGACAGCGCCTCGCCGCCGTGGTGGATCTCGTCCAGGATCACCAGGGTCCGCGCGGCCTCGGTTTTGGCCCGGTGCAGCAGGGGTTTGCTGGCCACCTGGGCGTACGTGACGGCGACTCCGATGAATCCGCGGCCGTGCTGGCCATCCGAGTTCTTGAAGTTGGGGTCAATGGCGATGCCCACCCTGGCCGCCGCATCCGCCCACTGGCGCTTGAGGTGGTCCGTGGGCGCAACTATGGTCACGCGATTAACGGTGCCGGACTCGATGAGCATGGACGCAACACGGAGCGCGAAGGTGGTCTTACCGGCGCCGGGCGTAGCCACGGCCAGGAAGTCCCGGGGACTTGTCCTCAGGTAAAGGTCCAGGGCTTCCTGCTGCCAGGCACGGAGTTTCGGGGCGGTTCCCCAGGCTGCACGTTCCGGATAAGCCGGAGGCAGGGTGGGGCCGCCGAAGAGCGTCTCCGTCACTACTTGTTGTTGCCTGAGTCCCCTCCGGGACCCTTGCCGCCGTCGTTGCCCGGGCGGAGGCCGTCATAGACCTCTTTGCACATCGGGCACACCGGGAACTTCTGCGGATCCCGGCCGGGCGTCCAGACTTTGCCGCACAGCGCGATGACGGGCTCCCCGGTCAGCGCCGACTCCATGATCTTTTCCTTGCGCACGTAGTGAGAAAAGCGCTCCCGGTCTCCGGGCTCCACCTCCTGGCGCAGTTCCTCGCGCTCGATGGTGGCCGTGGACGTTCCAGCCCCGGAAAGCTCGCGCATCGGGTCGTTTTCGAGAGGGTCCGTCATGCTAGTCATGCCAACCATCTTAGCCTTTCCGGCCGTGCGGCGTTCGACGGCGGCGCTTCCTCCCGCGGGAGGAAAGAGACGCCCCCTGCCTGCCGTCGTCGTGCTCTTCCCCTGCCGGACTGAGCTGGAAACCGCGCGGCTAGAGGCCCTGCCAGGCGGGTTTGTTGTCAAAGGTGTGCCGGTAGAAATCGGCCAGTTTCAGCGCCGAGGCCGCAGCTTCGTCCAGCAAAACGGTGGCATGGGGATGAAACTGCAGCACGGACGCGGGGCAGATCGCGGACACCGGCCCTTCAACGAAATCGCGGACAGCCTGCGCCTTCTGCGCGCCGGTTGCCACGAGGATCACATGCCGGGCATCCATGATGGTCCCCAGCCCCTGGGTCAGGACGTGGCGCGGGACCTCGGCGAGGCTGGCAAAATACCGGGCGTTGTCCCGGCGTGTCTGTTCGATGAGGCTCTTGATCCGGGTGCGGGAGGCAAAGGAGGAGCCGGGCTCGTTGAAACCGATATGGCCGTCGGTGCCCACGCCGAGGAGTTGCAGGTCTATGCCGCCGGCAGCCTTGATTGATTCCTCGTAGGCGCGGCAGGCCGCCAGGATGTCATCCGCCGTACCGTCGGGTCCATGGACGTTCTCCGCAGCGATGTTCACCCTGTTGGCGAACTCCCGCCGGATCACTTCCCGGTACGACTCGGGGTGGCCCACGGGCAGGCCCACGTACTCGTCGAGGGCAAAACCGGAGGCCTGGCTGAAGTCCAGCCCGTCCCGCTCGTGGCGGGCAGCGAGTTCATCGTAGACCGGCAGCGGCGACGACCCGGTGGCAAGGCCCAGGGCTGCATTCGGCTTGCGCCGGAGGAGCTCCTCGATGGCGTCCGCGGCAAGTTTTCCGATCTGCTTGCTGCCGTTGAGGATTACTACTTCCATGCTGTTCCTTCCGGGGCCGTGTCAGCGGTTACGGGTGGGCGGTGCAGGAGCCGGCGGTGTTCACGGGCTCAGCGGTTGACGGTGACCTGGGCCAGCAGTTCAGGACCACGGCCGTCCAGCCATCTTCCGCCCAGCCTGACACCGGTCACAAAAAGGCCCACGCCCAACAGGAGCCCGACGGCCAGGTTCAGCCAGCCGAAGAGGGCATTGCCGGTCACCAGCTGTGCGATCAGGAGGGCGGCCTCCGGCAAGACCAGGACCAGCAGGACTCCCAGCCCGGCGAACTGGACGGCAAGGGTCTGGCCCACGTTTCCGGGAGGCTTCTTGAAGGGGCTGTCGCCCGGCAGGGGAACCGCCACCGTGTACCGGGCCGAGACCACGGAGGACAACCCCAGCCCGGTGAAGAGGATCCCCAAGCTCAGCCCCAACTGGCCGGGCAAGGAGTTCCAGTCTCCCGTGAAGGCAGCGGCTCCTGCGGCGAACACGAGTACCACCGGCAGTGCGAAGGCCAGGCAGGCCAGGGCGCGGCCCAGCCTGTCGTCAACGCCCCGGACGCCGCTGGCCAGGTGCAGCGCGAAGGCGGTGTTGTCATAGGACACGTCAGCGGAGATGGACCAGGCAAGGATGAACGCCGACAACGGCGCCAGGAGCGCCAGGGTGCTGAAGTCGGCCGCCTGGCTCCCTTGGAACACAAGCACCACTGGAAGGAGCGGTATGACGATGAGTGAGCCGGAGTACCGGGGGTCACGGAACCAGTAAGTGAGCGCCCTCGCCATCACAGCACCGGCAGGAGCAGCGGGCAACAACCCGAGCAGCCCCAGTTTGCCGCCTTTGCGCTTATTGCTGCCGGAGTACGGCGGCGTGACCAGGGCACGTTCCAGGAGGAGCTTCCAGCACCAGGCGAGGCCGGCGAGCACCGCAAGGGAAAGGAGCACCTTCAACGCCGCTTCGCCGGGGCGGCCGGCCGCAATGTCGCCGGGCAGTGACCATGGAGCACCAAGCGGAGTCCAGGACATGGTCCGGGCAAAGTCGGGAAGGAAGCCGGTGGAGGCGGTGATTCCCCGCCCCACCCCCGCCACGATCGGGCCCAGGAGGACGAGGGGCACCATAAACGCGACGGCGCTGACGTCCTTGAAGCGGCGGGACGAGGCGAGGCTTGCCGTTGCCGTAGTCACCACCTTGGACAGCACGATGCAGGTCAGGACTCCCAGCACTGCGCCCACCAAAGCTGCGAGGGCCGGCAGGACATCCTGGGACCACGTCACCACCGTGGACAATGCCACCAGGGCTGTGGCCAAACCCGGAATGCCGATCAGCCCGCCCAGCGCCAGTCCAGCCAGCATCTGCTTCATGGGGACGGCGAAGGTGGTGAAGCGGGCTGGATCGAGGGTTATGTCAGTGGCCGAGGCCACCACCGGAATGATTCCCCAGCCGAGCACGGCCGCGGAGCCGCCGAGCACCACGGCTGTGTACACCAGATCGAGTTCCGCCTGGCGAAGGAGGACCAGGACAACCACCAGGGTGGCGACAACACTGAGGGCGTAGAGCCCAGCAAAAGCCATGCCAACCAGTTGCCAAGGACTGCGGCGCAGGCCGTTGCGCAGCAGGGTGAGCTTGAGCCTTAAAAGGTGCGCAACCATTCCAGCCCTTCCGTGTGGCTGCGGCCGCCCACCAGCTGGACAAACCGGTCTTCCAAGGAAACACCGCCGCGCACCTCGTCCACGGTTCCTGCGGCCAGCAGCCTGCCGCCGGCTACTACCGCCACATGGTCACACATGCGCTGCACCAGGTCCATCACGTGACTGGAGACGATCACGGTTCCCCCGGACGCCACGTAGCTGTCCAGGATGGAACGGATGTTGGATGCGGAGACAGGGTCCACAGCCTCGAAGGGCTCGTCCAGCACCAACAGCCGGGGCGCGTGGATCAGGGCGGACGCCAGGGCGATTTTTTTGGTCATGCCTGCCGAGTAGTCCACCACCAGCGTGCCGGCGTCCTGTGACAGGTCCAGGGCTGCCAACAACTCGCCCACGCGGCTGGCCACCACGTCCTTGTCCATCCCCCGCAGCAGCCCGGCGTAGGTGATCAGCTGTTCGCCGGTCAGCCGGTCAAACAGCCGTACGCCGTCCGGAAGGATGCCCATCAGCCGCTTGGCCTCCAGCGGCCGGGCCCAGACATCCACGCCGTGGACGACGGCGGTGCCGAAGTCCGGTCGCAGCAGCCCGGTCGCCATGGAAAGCGTGGTGGTCTTGCCGGCGCCGTTGGGGCCCACTATTCCAAAGAAGGAGCCCGCGGGAACGTCCAGGCTGATGCCGTCCACGGCGATCTTTGCGCCGAAGCGTTTGGCGAGTCCCTGGAGGGACAGTGCGGCTACGGGACCGGCGGGCGGCGCCGGATCTGGTTGCTGAGCAGTCATGAAGCCAGACTAGTCCTCAGGGTGCGGCGGCGGGGTCCTCCTGCAGGCGTAGCGTCAAAGGAGTAGGAAGGCTTCTGCCGGGCGCCGGGACCTGAAAAACGAGCGGTAGGAACCGGCGGACCCCGCTGCTGGTTCCTAACGGACCTTGCGGATCCGGATTGGCCCTTTTGCCGTGGCGGGATCAACCACCGAACCGCCCTGGGTGATCTCCACCTCGCCGGCATCCACGAGCCGCCGCGCGGCCCTGCGGGCGGGCTCCATCAGGTCGCGCCAATTTTCATCGCCGACGGCACGGGCAGCATCCGACGGGCAGATGGTGGATGTTGCAGCCCTGGCAGCCAGAAGATCCAGGATGCTGGCTTCCAGCTGCCGGTCAATCGAGTCAGCACGGGCTGTCCCCTGTTCGCGCCGTTCATGGGCCATCATGGGCGCGTCCGTCAGAAAGTCCGGCGGGGCACAGCCCGCTCATACTGCGGCGCCCATTGAATGTCATGGCCCAGTTCGAAGGCCGCTCGCAGCCACCAGTGCGGATCCCGCAGCGCCGCCCGGGCGATAAAGACGCCGTCGGCCTGGCCGGTGGCTATGGCATGTTCGGCCTGGCCGGCGGACGTCAGGAGGCCTACCGTTCCGGTGGGCACACCCGCTTCCCTGCGGATGGCGGCGGAAAAGCCTGTCTGGTAGCCGGGTCCCGCTTTGATCTGCTGATGGGCAACGGCTCCCCCGCTGGACACGTCCACGAGGTCCACCCCGCGCTGGGCCGCTTCGCGTGCCAGCCGCACCGAGGCAGCGAGGTCCACCCCGCCGTCGGCCCAGTCACTGGCGGAGATCCTCAGGAGCAGGGGCATTGAGTCCGGGATGACAGCCCGCACAGCATCAACCACCGCAAGCATCAGCCGGTTCCGCCCCGTCTCATCCCCGCCCCAGGCGTCGGTC
Organism: Arthrobacter sp. SPT-J7; assembly: GCF_059089965.1. Lineage (NCBI taxonomy): Bacteria > Bacillati > Actinomycetota > Actinomycetes > Micrococcales > Micrococcaceae > Arthrobacter > Arthrobacter sp. SPT-J7. Next base: position 1,491 of record NZ_JBNHFF010000098.1, on the reverse strand, counting down.
CGTGTGTTGATCAGCGGACTCTGGAACTGGTGCAGGAGGTAACCATGCGCCCCGTGGATTTCCACGGTATCGAACCCGGCATCAACGGCGCGGGCGGCGGCGGCCGCGAAGTCGCTGATCACTTCGTCGATCTGCTCCCCGCTCATGGCGGCGGGTTCGGCATAGCCGTCAAAGGCAGACGGCGAGGGCCCCACCGTGGTCCACCCGCCGTCGGACTGCGGGACACTGCCGTGCTTGCCGGAGAAGGGCCAGTAGGTGGAGGCCTTCCGTCCTGCATGGGCCAACTGGACGCCGATTTTTGCCTCTGCCGCCCCATGGCGGTGCACGAAGGAGGTGATCCGCTGCCAGGCTTCGGCTTGGGCATCGTTGTAGAGGCCGGCGTCGCGCGGGCTGATCATGCCTTCGTGGTTGACTGCGGCAGCCTCGGTGAGGATCAGCGCCGCGCCGCCTGCTGCGAACGAACCCAGGTGCATCAGGTGCCAGTCGTGCGGAACGCCGGGGGCGGCGCCGGCATCGCAGCTGTACTGGCACATGGGCGAAACCCAGCCGCGGTGCCGGAGCTCCAGTGAGCGGAGCTTCAGCGGCTCGAACAGGGCAGACACTAGAAAAGCACCCTGGCGAGGGCCTGCCGCGCCTTGGCCACCCGCTCATCGCCCGCGCCGACCACATCGAACAGCTCAAGCAGGCGGATCCGGGCAGTCTCACGCTCCGGCCCGAAGTTCCTGCCAATGAAGCTGACCAGGCGGTTCAGCGCATCCTCCACATGACCGCCGGCAACGTCCAGGTCAGCGACAGCAAATTGCGCCTCCAGGTTGTCCGGCTCATTGGCTGCCTTGGCGCGCAATGCTTCACTGTCCTGTGCCGTGAGTGGTTGGAGGCGCTCCATCAGCTCCACCTGGGCCAGCCCCGCCTTGGCCTCGTGGTCGGCGGGCATCTCATTCAGTGCCTGCCGGTAAGCTGCTGCCGCCGCCGCGTAGTCACCAGCTTCGATGGCGTCAAAAGCGGCCTGGTGCAACGGCGGCAGCGGTGCCGGTTCCCCTTCCGGGGCGGCGCCGCCGCCAAGGCTTCCGGTCACGCCGTTCGCCGCGGCCACCTTCAACAGTTCATCAAAAAGGCTGCGGACCTGCTGCTCGTCGGCGCCGCCTTGGAAAAGCGGCACAGGCTGGCCCTTCAGCACCGCAACGGCGGTAGGTACGGCCTGCACCTGGAACGCCTGGGCCAGCTGCGGGAAGGCTTCGATGTCGGCGGCGCCGAGAACCAGCCTTCCGCCGTAGCTGTTCACCACGCGTTCCAGGACGTCCAGCATGGTTGACGACTCGGGCGAGTAGGAAGCCCAGAGGGCGACAACCACGGGTACCTGCGCGGACAACTCCACGAGCTGCTGGAAGTTGCTCTCGGTTACGTTGACCACCAGTTCGGGAGCGCCGGGAACGGCGCCGGGCTGCGCTCCACCAGGCGCTCCCGTTCCGGTGGGGTGGGCGGAGGGGGCCG
>NZ_JBNHFF010000097.1:0-11464 GCF_059089965.1 Arthrobacter sp. SPT-J7 | reverse complement strand
GACCAGCCGCCCGCCGTCGTCCAGGTAGTCGGCGATGAGCTGGCTGGTGACGCCGGGAATCGGATCCTCACGGGCGGGGTAGATATCCAGTACCCAGGCAGTGTCGGCAAGGTTGAGTGCCTCTGCGAACTCCCGGGCGAATTCCCTGGTCCGTGAGAACAGGTGCGGCTGGAACAGGACATGCACCTTGTGGCTGCCTGCTACTGAGCGGGCCGCCGCCAGGGCTGCCCGGACTTCAGTGGGATGGTGGGCGTAGTCGTCGAAGACACGCACGCCCCGTGCCTGGCCCTTCAGCTCGAAGCGGCGTGAAGCCCCCGAGAAGTGCGCCAGGGCACCGGCAGCCGCTGCGGGCTCGACGCCCAGTTCAAGGGCAACGGCAAAGGCTGCCGCGGCGTTGAGGGCGTTGTGCCGGCCGGGCACCTGAAGGTCGAGCTTGAAGCGCCCGGTCGGCGTGGACACCGCAACGTCTCCGGGTCCGCCGTCGTGCAGCACCAGCTCCGCCTCGGCACCTGTGCCGTAGAGGATCACGCGGGTACTGCCGCGTGCCCGTGTTCGCTCAGCGAGGGCCAGAGCGCCGGCATCGTCGGCGCAAGCGATCAGCACGCCGTCGGCCGGCAGCAGGGCGGTGAAGCGGTCGAAGGATTCGTAGACTGCCTCCGCCGTGCCGTAATAGTCCAGGTGGTCCGGCTCCACGTTCGTCACCACGGCGATCTTGGGCCGGTAATTGAGGAAGGACCCGTCCGATTCGTCCGCCTCGGCCACAAAAATGCCCGACGTTCCGGAAGCGGCATTAACGCCAAGGGCCGGAACATTGGCGCCGATGGCAAAGGAGGGGTCCAGGCCGGCACCCTGCAACAGGACAGTGACCATGGAGGTAGTAGTGGACTTGCCGTGTGTCCCGGCCACCGTCACCACCGCGTCCTCCCCCATGGTCGCGGCCAGGGCTTCGGAGCGGTGCAGCACGGGCACGCCTGATTCCCTTGCTGCCATTACCTCCGGATTGTCCGCCCGGATGGCCGAACCGGCCACTACGGTCTGCGCGTCTGCCACGTTGGCTGCGTCGTATCCAACCGCGATGCGTGCACCGGCAGCGGCAAGGTCAGCCATGACGGGAAGGTCCTTGGCGTCGGACCCGCTGACCGGAACGCCGCGGGCCACCATGATCCGGGCGACTGCGGACATGCCAACGCCGCCCACGCCGATGAAGTGGACTTTGCCCAGGGATGCAAGGCCGGGAATGCTGACGGGATTCATGCGGATACCGCTTCCAGGACAAGGCCAGCCATGCGCTGGTCGGCGTTTCGGATGCCAAGCCGGTAGGAATTGGCTGCCATGGTGGCGAGGCGGGACTGGTCAGTGACGAGGGAAATGAGTTCGCTGCCCACCCAGTCGGGTGTGAAGTCGCGGTCGGCCACAAGCACGGCTCCACCGGCGGCCACGAGTCCTGCTGCGTTGAGCGCCTGTTCCCCGTTGCCGATAGGCAGGGGCACCAGGACGGCCGGCACGCCGACGGCAGCAATTTCGGACACCGTCGCGGCACCGGAGCGTGCCAGCAGTACGTCAGCCGCAGCGTAAGCCAGCTCCATGCCGTCGATGTATTCCACCTGCTGGTAGCCCTCGGCGGCCAGCGGTCTGCCGCCGTCGTCCAGGACGGACTTACCCCGGCCGGTGATATGCAGGGTCTGGATTCCGGCCTCGGCCAGCTGCCCGAGGGCGGCGGCGATGGTCCTGTTGATGCTCTGCGCACCGGACGAACCGCCCGTGACGATCAAGGTGGGCTTGGCAGCATCCAGTCCCAGTGCCTCCCGGGCTGCGGTACGGGCAGCTGTCCGGTCGAGGTGCGAAATTTCAGTGCGCATGGGCATGCCCACGTGCAGGGCACCCTTCAGCGGCGTGGTGTCGAAGGCCACCGCCACACGCTTCGTGAACAGGGCGCCCACCCTGTTCGCCAGTCCGGGACGGATGTTGGCCTCATGGATCACGATCGGAATACCGCGTTTTCGTGCGGCGAGGTACATGGGGGTGCACACGTAACCGCCAACGCCGACCAGGACGTCTGCACCGGCCTTGTCCAGGATGGCGCCTGCCTGCCGCACGGCGCCGCCGAGGCGCCCAGGGAGGCGAAGCAGATCCACTGAGGGCTTTCGCGGGAAGGGCACGCGGTCGATCGTTGCCAGCTCAACTCCGGCGGCGGGAACCAGGCGGGTTTCCATTCCTGCCGGTGTTCCCACCGCGAGAATGGCGGCGCCGGGAGCTGCCGTGCGGACGGCAGCTGCGATGGCGAGGAGCGGACTGATGTGGCCGGCGGTTCCGCCGCCCGCCAGGACAATGGAGGGATTCTGGGACGTCATGTGGGGCTTAGGCACGCTTTCTTGCAGTCTTCTTCTTGGGCGTGGTGGTGTGGGCCGGCTTCGCCTTGAATTTCAGCATCCGCTTGGGCCGCATCGCCGGGGCCATCTGCTCGCGGGCCAGCGAAAGCACTACGCCGATGGCGCAGAGGGACATCAGCAGGGCGGACCCGCCATAGGAAATGAAAGGCAACGGCACGCCGATGACGGGCATCAGCCCGGTCACCACTGACATGTTCACGGTTGCCTGGCCGAGCAGCCACACCATGATCGTGCCCGCGAGCACGCGGTGGAAAAGGCCTTCCTGCGCCACCACTACCCGGTAGATGGCTGCACCGAGAATGGCAAAAAGGATAAGGACGACGACGGTGCCCACCAGACCGAGTTCCTCGCCGATGATGGCGAAGATGAAGTCGTTGTGGGCTTCGGGGATCCAGCTGTATTTCTGCCGGCTTTGCCCCAGGCCCACGCCGAACCAGCCGCCGGAGGCCAGGCCGTAGAGGCCGTTGGTGGCCTGGTAGTTGGCATCGGTGCCGTTGGCGCAGGACTCACCTGTCCACCAGGACGTGATGCGGCACATCCGGTTCGAACTGGTCACGGCCATCACGCCGGCCAAAGCGATGCCAAGCAGTCCCGCAATGCCAAAGAAGTACAGCGGAACTCCGGCGAAGAAGAGGGCTGCTGCGGCAATCATCATGATAATCATGGCGGTACCGAGGTCGTTGCCCACGAGGACCAGCCCAATAATAATGGCCGCCACGGGAACGGCCGGGACGAACACGTGCATTGGCCTGCTGAGCAGCTTTCCCTTTATGGCCAGGACTGTAGCCATCCAGAGCGCAAGGGCAAGTTTTGATGCCTCCGACGGCTGGAAGGTGATGCCGCCGAGGTCAATCCAGTTCTTGTTGCCGTTGACCTCGTCGCCGATCACCTGGACCAGGGCAAGCAGGACCACCGCCGCGCCGATCGCCGGCCAGGCGAGCCGTTTGAGCCAGGTGACATTGATCCGGGACAGCACAAACATGGTGAAGATGCCGATGGCGGCAAACATGCCTTGCTTCAGGGCATCGCCGTAGGGCGATTTTCCGGCAGCGATGGATTCAACACTGGAGGCTGAGAGCACCATCATGATGCCGATGGCCGTCAGTGCCAGGGTGGAACCCAGGATGAGGTAGTACGTGGAGCCGTTCCGGGAGGTCCCGGTCCCTTCCAGGGCTGACCAGAACCTGCGGTAGATGGTCCGGAGACGGGCGGCCGCCGGTGACTGGCGCGCACCGGCTGTTACCGAGGAGCCGGGCCGTGGCTTGCCGGCCTGCTGGTCAATTGGCTGCTGTTTTGCTGGCTGCGGGCGCGTTGGCGTGCTGACCATTGTTACTCCTCGCCGGTCTGGGCCTGCCCTTCCACCAGCTCGCGGACAGCTTCGATGAAAGTGTCACCACGGTGAGCATAGGAAGAGAACTGATCCATGGAAGCAGCTGCCGGAGCCATCAGCACAGTGTCGCCGGGTTCGGCGAGCTGCGCTGCTGACGCCACAGCCCTGGCCATCGCCGTCTCACCGGGCACGGAAGTACCGGTTTGGACGGCACCAGCCGCTGCGGCAGTCTGCACCTCTTCAGTTTCACCCGTCTGCGGGAAGATCACGGGGACATCCGGCGCGTGTCGCTGGAGGGCCTCGGTGAGCGCCGAGGTGTCCCTTCCGATGAGGACCACGGCCTTGAGCCGCTGGACGTGCTCCCGGACCAGGTCGTCGTAGGTCACCCCTTTGGAAAGGCCCCCGGCGATCCAGATGACGTTGCTGAACGTAGCCAGCGAGGCGGCCGCTGCATGGGGGTTCGTGGCTTTGGAATCGTTGACCCACAGCACACCGTTCTGGCGGGCCACCGGCTGGATGCGATGGTCACCCGGGACGTAGTCCTGGATGCCCTGCCGCACGGCCTTTGGCTCGACCCCGTATGCACGGACCAGCCCTGCAGCGGCCAGGGCGTTGGCCACCATATGCCGAGGCGCAAAAGCTCCCAGGTCGGTCATTGACGCGAGCTCCGCGGCGCTGTCCTTGCGTTCGGCGATGAACGCCCGGTCAACGAGCAGTCCCTCCACCACGCCGAGCATGCTGATGGCCGGCGTGACGGTGGTGAAACCGACAGCGCGGCAGCCCTCCACTACATCGGCGTTCTCCACCATGCGCTCGGTTTCGATTTGCTCGGCGTTGTAGATGCAGGCTTTTTGCGTCTGCTCATAGACCTTCGCCTTGTCGGCAAGGTAGGAATCGTAGGAGCCGTGCCAGTCGACATGGTCCTCGGCAACGTTCAGGCAGACGCTGGCCACGGGCGAGAGTGACTCGGCCCAGTGGAGCTGGAAGCTGGAGAGTTCGACGGCGAAGACGTCGTACTCCACAGGATCTCGGATGGCGTCCAGGATGGGTGTGCCCACGTTTCCGACGGCGATGGCCTTCAGGCCGGCTGCCCGAAGCATGGATTCGGTGAGGCCGACTGTGGTGGTTTTTCCGTTCGTCCCCGTGATTGCTAGCCAGTCCGCCGTCTTGCGGCCTTCCCGGACGCGTACGCGCCAGGCGAGTTCGACGTCGCCCCACACAGGGATGTGCGCCCTTGCGGCGGCTGCCAGCAGGGCCTGGTCGGGGCGCCAACCTGGTGAGGTCACGATGAGTTCGGGAAGTTCGCCGTCGATCCGGGGGATGCGGGTTACTGCGTCCTCGCCGAGGAGAACATCGGCGGCACCGACGATCTTGAGGGTTTCTGCATGGGCCTTGGCCGTCGCGCTGGTGGCCGCGTCCACCACCACCACGCGGGCACCGAGTTCGATGAGGGTGTCGGCCGCCGCGAATCCGGAGACACCGATGCCGGTGACGGCGACCCGCAGCCCGGCCCAGTCGGAGTCCCAGCTGGTGAGGTTCTCGAGTCGGGAGGAAACGGTCACAGCAGCACAACCCATTCAGCGTAGAAAATGCCAAGACCCACGGCAACGAAGAGCCCGCCCAGGATCCAGAACCGGACCACCACTGTCACTTCGGCCCAGCCCTGCAGTTCGAAGTGGTGCTGCAGCGGTGCCATCTTGAACACGCGCTTGCCGCCGGTGGCCTTGAAGTAGCCCACCTGGATGATGACGGACAGGGTGATCAGGACGAACAGGCCACCGATGATGCCCAGCAGCAGTTCGGTCCGGGACAGGATGGCGAAACCGGCGATGGCGCCGCCGATGGCCAGCGAACCGGTATCACCCATAAAGATCTTGGCCGGGGAGGTGTTCCACCACAGGAAGCCCACCAGCGCGGCGCTCATGATGGCTGCCAGCAGCGCCAGGTCGAGGGGATCACGGACCGAATAGCAACCGCTGCCGGCCTCGCGGGGTGAGCCGCAGGCCTGGTTGCTCTGCCAGATTCCCATCAACGTATAGGCGCCGAAGACCATCACGGAGGCACCCGCTGCGAGCCCGTCGAGGCCATCAGTCAGGTTTACGCCATTGGTCGCTGCGGTCACAATCAGGTTGGACCAGACTACGAACAAGATGGCCCCGAGGACCGTTCCGCCGAAGGCAAGGTCCAGCCAGGGCAGGTCGCGGACCAGCGAAATCTTGGTGGAGGCCGGCGTGACGCCGGCGCCGTTGGGAAAGTTCAGGGCAAGCACAGCGAAGATGATGCCCACCGCTGCCTGCAGGATCAGTTTTGCCTTGGCATTGAGGCCAAGGCTGCGCTGCCTCGAGATCTTGATGAAGTCGTCCAGGAACCCCACCAGCCCCATCCCGACCATTAGGAACAGCAGGATGAGGGCCGAAGCGGAGGGGCCTGGCGAGTCCGGGTTCACCATCAGCATGATCAGGTGGGTAAGGCCGTAACTCAGCAGTACCGCCGCCACCACCACCGTCCCGCCCATGGTGGGTGTGCCGCGTTTGGTGTGGTGTGAGGTGGGGCCATCGTCCCGGATGAACTGGCCGTAGCCGCGGCGGACGAGCAGCCGGATAAAGAGCGGCGTCCCCACCAAGGCGAATAAAAGTGCCAGTCCGGCGCCGATCAAAAGTGCAATCACAGCAGAGTGCTCCTTTCATCGGCGGGTTGCGGGGTTTGTCGGGGTAATGCTATCCGATCGCCCAAATGGCGAAGTCCTACACTGTTCGAGGATTTGAACAGCACCAGGTCGCCTGGCTGGAGTTCGGAGTCGAGCAGTTCGTAGGCCTCTTCGAGTGTTTCCGCGAAAAGGCACTCATCCCCCCAGGAGCCCTCCTGCACAGCTGACACGTAGAGCGCCCGGGCTTCCCGGCCTACCACCAGCAGGCGGGAGATGTTGAGCCGGACCACCTGGGTGCCCACGGCAGCGTGTTCCCGGATGGAGTCCTCACCGAGTTCGAGCATTGCCCCCAGCACGGCCCAGGTCCGCCTGCCGCGGCCAAGGTCAGCCAGCGTCCGCAGGGCGGCGCGCATGGATTCGGGGTTGGCGTTGTAAGCGTCGTTGATGATGGTCACGCCGTCTGCCCGCTCGGTGCGCTCCATGCGCCATCGGCTGGCGGCAGTCTGCCTGCTCAGGGAGTTCGCGATGTCCTGTCCCCCCACACCGGCAGCCCAGGCAGCGGCTGCGGCTGCCAGGAGGTTGCCCACATGGTGGGCGCCGATGAGGCGGCTGCTGACGTGCAGGCCGGTTTCGCCGTCGGGCAGTTGAAGGTCGAACTCGGGATGGCCCCCGGCATTGGTGTCGGTGTTGAGTGCCTGTACGGCGGCGTCCCCGCGGCCTTCCGCGGAAAAGCCGAGTACCGACGCAGCGGTGCGTGTGCGCATGGCGGCCACCCGCTCGTCGTCGAGATTAACGACGGCGGTACCGGACGGGGCAAGGGCTTCGACAAGCTCCCCCTTGGCCAAAGCGATGTTGTCCACTCCTCCGAACTCCCCGGCGTGGGCGGTTCCCACGGCGAGAACCACGCCGATATCGGGTTTGACCATCTCCGCAAGGTATCGGATGTGCCCGATTCCGGTGGCGCCCATCTCGATGACGAGGTAGCGCGTTTCTGTTCCGGCGCGGAAGACGGTAAGCGGAACGCCGATCTCGCCGTTGTAGGACCCTTGTGGGGCCACGGTATTTCCTTGGGCAGCCAGGATTCCTGCGAGCAGGTCCTTGGTGGTGGTCTTTCCGGCCGAGCCGGTAATGCCCACTACTGTGAGTTCACTGCCTTCCCGGGCGCGCGCAGCACGAATCCTGCGCACAGCTTCTGCGGCCAGTGCCCCCATGGCAAGCACGGCATCCGGAACCAGCACCGAGGGATAAGGAGTCCCGTCCGGCGCGGACACCGGACGCTCCACCAAGGCAAGGGTGGCGCCCGCTGCGAAGGCGGCTGCCACGAAGTCGTGGCCGTCTGCGTGCTCACCCGGCTTTGCGACGTAGAGCGAACCAGCTGTGGATTCGCGTGAGTCCGTGACCACCGAAAGGGGCGTGATCCCGGGATCGGCGTCCAGGCGCCCGTTAGTGATTTCGGCGATCTCCGCCGCAGTAAATGCAATCATCTCGGTCTAGGACTCTATCCGGTCGTCTTGAAGAACGTTGAATCCCCTGGCTGTCAAGGCACTACGCAGCTCCACTCTGTCGTCGAGGGCAAGGTTGACGCCTTTGACCTCCTGCCACACTTCATGGCCCCGGCCGGCCACGAGGATGGTGTCCTCCGGCCGGGCGAGCCCGACGGCATGGCGGATCGCTTCGGCGCGGGGGAAGACCTCCAGGACTTCCGAGGCGAGGGACTCCTTTTCTATCGCTTTCCGGGCTCCGGCCAGGACTTCGGCGCGGATGGCAGCGGGGTCCTCATCGTGGGGGTCGTCATCGGTGATGATGACGGTGTCCGCGAGCCTGGCGGCGATGGCACCCATTGCGGGGCGTTTTCCCTGGTCACGTTGGCCCGTGGCACCGAACACGACGATGAGGTTGGGCCCCGGCTGCGGGGAACGTACTGCCTCCAAGGCCCTGGCCAGAGCATCGGTATTGTGGGCGAAATCCACGATGGCGGCGGGCTCTTGGGAGACCAGCTGCATGCGTCCGGGCACCGCAACGGTGAAGGGGTCGGACTCATCCAGGGCTGCCTGCAGCGTTCCGGCGTCCACGCCTGCGGTCAGGACCATGACTGCCGCCAGCGCCGCGTTGGCCACGTTAAAGCTGCCGGGAAGTCCGGTGTGCACTGTGAGCACAGCACCGTCGGGGCCGCTTAGTGTGAATTCCGTACCGAGCCCGCGCGCGGCAGTCTTCGTGACAGTCCAGTCGGCCACGGCTCCGGCGGAGGTGGCGAGGGTGGTGACCGGCACCTCTGTGCCGCGCGCAAGTCGGCGGCCCCACTCGTCGTCGACCATCACGACGGCAGCACGGGCACGGCCGGGCGTAAAAAGCTCCGCCTTTGTGCTGAAGTAGTCGTCCATGGTGAGGTGCAGGTCCAGATGGTCCTGGGTCAGGTTCGTGAAGCCCGCAACGTCAAACAGCACCCCGTCCACCCGCTGATAGGAAATGGCGTGGGACGAGACTTCCATGGCCGCAGCTGCCAGTCCCCTCTCCCGCATGAGGGCCAGCAACGCATGGACGTCCGTGGATTCGGGGGTGGTGAGAAGGCTGGGAATAGGGTCACCGCCGGCATGGATCTCAATGGTGCCGATCAACCCGGTTTTCCTGCCAAGCGCACGCAGCAGCGAGTTGATGAAGTAGGTGGTGGTGGTCTTTCCGTTAGTGCCCGTCACGCCAAACAACTGCGGCTGCCCGGCACCAGGCTGGTTGCGGTAGATCAAGGCGGACAGCGGCCCCACCACGTTGCGGGGTGAGTTTACGATGATCACCGGTACCGGAATGTCGGTGGACAGCGCCAGCAGCCTGGCGCCGGCGTCGTCGGTGAGAACGGCGACGGCTCCCGCTTCGATAGCCTGCGGAGCGAAGTCGGCGCCGTGGCGGGTGGCGCCCGGGAGGGCTACGTAAAGGTCCCCCGGCTCCACGGCGCGTGAGTTCAACGTGATTCCGGTGACGGCCACCTCCGCCGCCGGGCCGGGAACTGCGACGTCGATGGCATCGCAAATGCTAGCCAGCCGGACCGCTTCAACAGTTGACGGGCGGAAGCGGCCCTGGCCGGACGGTCCCTCCGGGACGGCGCGGCTATCGGACGGGTTGAGCTCAGACAAGGAATCTCCGATGGTGCTAGTGGATCGTGCCCGGCGTGGACGAACCGGTGGTGCTGCTGGTGCGGACTGCTACTCGGCGAACTGGGGCAGCCGGGCCGGTTCGCCTGTGGACGGCTGGACGTTGTAGGTCCGCAGAGCCTGGCTCATGACCGACCGGAAGACCGGCCCGTTGGTAATCCCGTAGATGCTGCCCTTGGGCCGCTGGAGTACCACCTCCACAATAAACCGCGGATCGTCCATCGGTGCCATGCCCACCATGGAGGCGGTGTAACCGCAGAACCCGGACTTGCCGTCATCGCACGGTGATTCGGAAGTGCCCGTCTTTGCGCCCACCCGGTAGCCGTCGATGGCCGCATCCTTGATTTGACCCTCGGTGACAGCGCTTTCCAGGATGTCCTGGACCTGCTGGGCTGTGTTCTCCGACACGATCTGCCGGGGCGGTGCGGCCGGCACCTTTTCCTCGGTTCCGTCCGGGGAAATGTACGCGTCGATGAGCCGGGGCTGCAGCATCACGCCATTGTTGGCAATGGACTGGAACGCGCGTACTGTCTGGAGCGTGGACTGGGACACGCCTTGGCCGAACAGCACGGTGTATTCCTGGCGCCCGTCCCACTGCTGCCAGGGCGTGAGGATGCCCGAGGCGGTGGCCGGCAGCCCTACGTCCGGAGCCTCGCCGATGCCAAACTTCTTCAGCCAGTCATACCGCTGCTCTTTACTGAGGCGCTGGCCGGCCATGACGGTGCCGGTGTTCATCGAATAACCCAGGATGCCTGCGAGGGTACGCTCCTCGGTGCCGTGGGCAAACGAGTCACTGAAGGTTTGTCCGTCCACAGTGTAGGTGGGCCCGAGGGTGAACGAATCGAGCGGCTTGGCCTTGCCCTCTTCGATAAGGGCAGCTGCCGTCATCACCTTTTCAACGGAACCGGGCTCGTATGCTGCCGTGACGGCGCGGACGCCGCGGTCCTTGGCCGCCACCCTGCCGGGGTCATTGGGATCCGGGGAATTGGTGTCGGCCATCGCCACCAGGTCGCCGGTCTTGGCGTCCATCACGATGATGACACCCCATTCGGCACCCAGCTTGTCCGACTGGCTCTGGATGGCCTGCTGCGCGAAGTACTGCAGGTCCGAGTTGAGCGTGAGCTTAACGTCCTTGCCGTCCTGTGGCGAAGTCAGCTCATCCACGCCCACCGGGATACGGAGGCCGTCAGCGCCTATCTCGAACAGGCGTTCGCCGTCCTCGCCCTTCAGCAGTCCGTCCTGGGTCTGTTCTATGCCTGCCTGGCCGGTAGTGCCGTCCTGCAGGAACCCGATGATTCCGCCCGCCACAGAACCATTGGGATAGACCCGCTTACTGACGCCTTCCGTGACAATGCCGGGTATCTGCAGCTTGGAGATCCGGTCCTCGATGTCCGGCTTCACATCCTTGGCCACGATGTAATAGGGCTGCTCGCCAGTGACCGCGTCCTGGATGGCGTCCTTCTCCATGCCCAGCGCAGCGGCGAGCTCGGTGAGCCCCTGGTCCCGGCTGACGTCCACTAGCTTCTCTTTGCCGTCCACCGTGTCCAGGCGCTTGAATGTCTCCGTCTTGGTGTTCACCCGCTGGTCCACCACCACGTTGTAGCGGATCACACTGTTGGCCAGCACCGTGCCGCGGGAGTCCAGGATGCTGCCCCTCTCGGCAGGCAGGACGGTCCGCTTCATCCGGCTGTTCAGCGCGGCCTCGGCCATTCCCCCGACGTCCAGTCCCTGGACCAGGAAGAGTTTCCCGCCCACCACCAGCAGGAGCGTCAGCATCATGCCAAGGCCCAGGCGGAGGCGCCTTTTGGCGTTGGGTACCTTGCCGCTTCTTGCCTTGCCGGTCCTCTGCGCCACCCTGATATTCCTTGCTGCTCGACCTTGTTGCCTGTCAGACCTGCCGTGCTACTGTCCGGGGACCTTCTGCTCGGGCGCGGGAACCGATCCGCCGTGGAGC
>NZ_JBNHFF010000096.1:0-11761 GCF_059089965.1 Arthrobacter sp. SPT-J7 | reverse complement strand
TGGCCATCCAGGTCTTCCAGGGCGAGCGCGAGTTCACCCGTGACAACAAGCCGCTGGGCACGTTCGAGCTGACCGGCATCGCCCCGGCTCCGCGCGGCGTCCCGCAGGTCGAGGTCACCTTCGACATCGACGCCAACGGCATCGTCCACGTCTCCGCGAAGGACAAGGGCACCGGCAAGGAACAGTCCATGACCATCACGGGCGGCTCCAGCCTCTCCAAGGAAGACATCGACCGGATGATCCGCGATGCCGAGGAGCACGCAGCCGAGGACAAGGCGCGCCGCGAGGCCACCGACACCCGCAACACCGCTGAGCAGCTCGCCTACTCGGTGGACAAGCTCATCGCGGACAACGCCGACAAGCTGCCTGAAGAGGTCAAGACCGAGGTCCAGGCCGACGTCGACGACCTCAAGAAGGCACTCGAAGGCACGGATGACGCGGCGGTGAAGGCTGCCTTCGAGAAGCTGCAGGCTTCCCAGGGCAAGCTGGGCGAGGCCATCTACGCCCAGGCTGGTTCCCCCAACGGCTCTACCGGTGCCGCAGGTGCTGAAGGCGCCGCAGGTGCCGCAGGCGGGGAGAAGGCTGCCGACGAGGACATCGTCGACGCCGAGATCATCGACGAAGACGAAGCGAAGAAGTAACCATGCCGCACCACGGTAACGAGGAAGAGCACAACACGTCACCCCGTGAAGAGCACCTCCAGGAGCAGCAGGGCAACGGCCACCAGGAACCGGTCATCAGGGACAACCGCAAGGTTGACCCGGTGACCGGGCAGGCCCGACACCCCGAGGGCGCCCAGTCCGCCCCGGGTGACGGCTCCGAAGCGGAGTCTGACGGCGACGCGCTGGCCCAGGCCGAGGAAATCCTCAACGGCGTCGAGGTGCCGGCTGAGGAATCCGTGGCCCAGGGGGTTCCGGCAGGTTCGACCACCGCTGAGGCGGCCGAGCTGAAGAACGACCTTCTTCGGTTGCAGGCCGAGTACGTCAACTACCGCAAGCGCGTCGAGCGCGACCGCGCGGTGGCTGGGGAGATGGCCGTCATCGGCGTCCTGAACTCCCTGCTTCCGGTCCTGGACGACGTCGACGCCGCCCGCCAGCATGGCGACCTCACCGACGGCCCCTTCGCTGCGATCGCCACCAAGCTGGAGAACGCACTGAGTACCTACGGCCTGGCACGCATCGATGAGACCGGTGTGGAGTTCGACCCCACGATCCACGAGGCCCTCATCCAGCAGCCCGGCGAGGACATCGACGTTGACACCGTCAGCCAGGTCCTCCGCTCCGGATACAAGTCGGGCGACCGCGTCCTCCGGGCCGCGCAGGTGATTGTGGCTGTTCCGGCTTAGTCCGGGTTGGCTTGGCGCTACGCCGGATAGGGGGCGGTTATCTCGCCTAAGGTGAGGTAACCACAAAGCTCGGAGCGGTACAGGGGCCCCGGCCACGCGTAGGGGCGGGGGCCCCTGTGCCGCGCAGAGCTGTTAGTTAGAAGACTTGAAAGGAAACGCCATTGGCTAGCCAGGATTGGGTGGACAAGGACTTTTACGCGATCCTTGGTATCGCCAAGGACGCTTCCGACGCCGACATCAAGAAGGCTTATCGGAAGCTGGCCAGGCAGCACCACCCTGACACGAACTCGGGGAACTCTGCTTCCGAGAAGAAGTTCAAGGACATCTCCGAGGCTTACTCTGTACTTTCCGATCCCGAAGAGCGCCAGCAGTATGACGCTATCCGGGCCATGGGCGGCGGAGCACGCTTCGCTCCCGGCGGCGCCGGTGCCGGCAACGGCGGATTCGAGGACATGTTCGGTGGACTGTTCACGGGCAACACCGGACGCCACGCCGGCGGGTTCAACCCCGCTGCAGGAGGCATCCCGCCGGAGTTCGCGGACCTGTTCGGCGGCGGCTTTGGGCAGACAGGTTTCCAGCGGACCCCGCAGAAGGGCGCTGACCGCACTGCCTCCACGAGTATTTCCTTCGCGGGTTCCATCCGCGGCACCACCATCGGGCTGCGGGAACCCAGCGGTGAGGTCATCGACGTCCGTGTGCCCGCAGGCATCAAGGACGGCCAGAAAGTCCGCGTCCGCGGCAAGGGCCAGCCCGGTGCCGCCGGCAATGGCGACCTGGTGGTGTCCGTTTCGGTCCAGCCCCACCCGTTCTATACGCGCGACGGCGACAACCTGCGTATCCACGTTCCCGTCACCTTCCCCGAGGCTGCGCTGGGCGCGGACATCGAAGTTCCCACCATCGAGGGTGAAAAGGTGCGGGTCCGCGTCCCGGCCGGTACGCCGTCGGGCCGTACCCTCCGGGTGAAGGGCAAGGGCGTGAAGACGTCCAAGGGGGCCGGCGATCTGCTGGTGACCATCGACGTCGCCGTGCCCAAGAACATGAACAAGGAAGCTGAAGCAGCAGTGAAGGCGTTCGCCGATGCCACGGCCGGATCAGACGTCCGAGAGGGCCTGGCCGCCAAGGCCCGGCTTTAGCAGCGGGGTGAGCCGTGGACATCAACTCAGATCTGCCTATCTTTGTGATCTCGGTGGCGGCTGAACTGGCGGACATGCACCCCCAGACACTCCGGCAGTACGACCGGATGGGCATCGTCTCGCCCAGCCGTGCGCCGGGCAAGTCCCGCCGATACTCCCAGCGGGACATCACCATGCTGCGCGAGGTGCAGCGGCTGTCACAGGAAGGCGTCTCGCTGGAGGGCATCAAGCGGATTCTCGAACTGGAGAACCAGGTGGCTGCCCTTCAGCGCCGGGTCTCCGAGCTCACCGAGGAACTCAGCCGGCGCCCGCAGCCCTTTGACTCACGAATCTTTGCGGCGGGCGCAGCGGGCGACGTGGTGAGCCTGGCACGCGGCCAGCGCCCTCGTCCCCGCTCACAGGCTGTGGTGCTCTGGCGGCCCCGGGCGCTCGGACAGTAGCTCCCGCCGGCCCGTGAAGCCGCGGGTCAGGCTCAATCATCGACGACGCGCTGGTTTATGTCCGGCCGGCGGGCCAACGTTACGCCGCTCCACGTTTCCCGTAAGTTAACTTTCCTTCCCCCGCTTTTCCCGCATTCGTCCGCATTTTCGGCAGTCCACAGAGCCCGGGCGGCAACGGGGAGCAGGGACGAAACGGTTTCGAAACCCACCATCGCAACAGGCGAAACAATCCGCTCCTACATTCATCGCAAGGGGTTACTTTCCAGGACCCCGGAGGCGAGCCGCTGCCCACGCAGCGGCGGAGTGAGAAGCAGGTACACATGAGGGTTTCGGTTAATAAACGCGCTTTCCTCCCCCTGGCGGCGGCCGCCATGGCCACGGTGCTGGTGGGCTGCGGCAGCCAGATCGCAGATCCGGCATCAGCCGGCTCCACCGCCAGCACCGGTACTTCCTGCGTGGACACGTCGGGCAGCAGCATCAAAGTGGGGTTCATCAACTCTCTGTCCGGCACCATGGCCATCAGCGAGAGCACCGTCTTCGACTCCCTGACCCTGGCTGCCGAGGAGATAAATGCTTCCGGCGGTGTCCTCGGCAAACAATTGCAGGTGGTCAGTGAGGACGGCGCCAGCGAACCAACCAAATTTGCCGAGCGCGCAGGGAAACTGATTCAGCAGGATTGCACTGCCGCGGTATTCGGCGGCTGGACGTCGTCAAGCCGGAAAGCGATGCTGCCGGTGTTCGAAGCCAACGACGCGCTGCTGTTCTACCCCGTGCAATATGAAGGCCTGGAAGCATCCAAGAACATCTTCTATACCGGGGCCACCACCAACCAGCAGATCATTCCATCTTTGGATTACCTGGCCGAGCAAGGAACCGAGTCACTCTTTCTGGTTGGCAGCGATTATGTCTTCCCGCGGACGGCCAACAAAATCATCCAGGCCTACGCCGCCGCCAAGGGCATCGAAATACTTGGCGAAGAATACACCCCGCTCGGCTCCACGGAATTCTCCACCATTGTTAACAAGGTCCGGGACTCCAAAGCCGATGCGGTCTTCAACACCCTCAACGGCGACAGCAATGTGGCCTTCTTCCGCCAGTACAAGAGCGTTGGCCTGACAGCGGACACCATGCCCGTGGTCTCAGTTTCCATCGCCGAGGAGGAAGTTCCCGGCGTCGGCCTGGATAATGTGGAAGGCCAGCTGACCGCCTGGGACTACTACCAGACCCTGGATACCCCGGCCAACAAAAAGTTCGTTGCCGCCTTCAAAGCGAAGTTCGGCGCTGAGCGCGTAACGAGCGACCCCATGGAAGCCGCCTACACCTCCCTGTACCTATGGAAAGCCATGGTGGAGAAGGCCGGGTCCTTTGAGGTGGACAAGGTACAGGCCGCCGCGGACGGCGTGACCTTCGAAGCGCCCGAGGGACTGGTGACGGTCAACGGGGAAAACAACCACATCACCAAGACCCCCCGGATCGGGAAAATAAATTCGGAGGGGCTCATCGACACCGTCTGGTCCTCGCCGGAGGCAGTTGAACCAGATCCTTTCCTGGCCACTTACGACTGGGCAAAGGACCTGGCCAAGTAACGGCCGCCGAAAACACCGAGGAAAGGCCTGCTGGAATGGAACTCCTGATAGGGCAGATGTTCGCCGGACTCAGCCTCGGCTCCGTGCTGCTCCTGGCAGCACTGGGACTGTCGTTGACCTTCGGCCAGATGGGGGTCATCAACATGGCCCACGGCGAGTTCATGATGGCCGGGGCGTACACAGCCTTCGTGGTCCAGCAGGCCATCTCCGATGCCGGCGTTTCACTGCTGGTTTCCGTTCCCGCGGGTTTCCTGGTGGGCGGTGTCCTGGGGCTGGTACTCGAGGCGGTGCTGTTGCGCCGCATGTACCACCGGCCACTGGACACGCTCCTGGTCACCTTCGGGGTGGCGCTCATTCTGCAGCAGGCCGCGCGGGACATCTTCGGCGCCCCCAGCGTGGACGTGCGCGCGCCGGCCTGGCTGCAGGGAAACATCGAGGTGCTGGGCGCACCGATCCCGCTGACCCGGCTCTTTATCCTGGCACTCTCGCTGGTGTGCCTGGCCGGCCTGGTCCTTCTCCTCAGGGCTACGCCGCTGGGGCGTCGCATCCGGGCCGTGGTGCTGAACAGGGACCTGGCAGAAACCAGCGGCGTCTCAACCCGACGCAGCGACCAGCTGACGTTCTTCATCGGCTCCGGCCTGGCCGGAGTAGCCGGTGTCGCCGTCACCCTCATCGGTTCCACCAGCCCCTACCTCGGCACCAACTACATTGTGGATGCCTTCTTGGTGGTAGTGGCCGGCGGCATAGGCCAGATCAAGGGGGCTGTCATCGCGGCCTTCGCCTTGGGGGTGCTGCAGTCTGTCTTCGAGTACTCGACGACGGCAAGCATCGGCAAGGTCCTCATCCTGGTCGTGATCGTGGTGTTCCTCCAGCTTCGGCCGCAGGGCATCTTCAGCCTCAAGACAAGGAGCCTGGCATGAGGGGCCTGCTGCGAGGACGAATTGGTACTGCGGCCGGATTCGCCCTCGGGGCAGTCCTGCTGCTGGTGGTTGCACCCGCGGTGCTTCCGGCCTTCAGCCTGGGCCTGCTGGGGAAGTTCCTCTGCTTTGCTATTGTGGCGGTCGGCATCGGCCTGGCCTGGGGACGCGGCGGCATGCTGACCCTGGGCCAGGGGGTGTTTTTTGGGCTTGGCGCCTACATCATGGCCATGCATATGAAGCTGGCGGACGCCTCGCTCTTCGGCGGCTCCGGGGTTCCGGACTTTATGTCCCTTTACGGCAGCGGCGAGGTGCCCGGCTGGTGGGAACCGTTCCGGAGCCCCGCCGTAACGTTGCTGGCGGTGGTGCTGATACCGGGGCTGGTGGCCCTTGTCCTTGGCCTGGCAGTCTTCAAACGCCGTGTCAAAGGCGCGTATTTCGCAATACTGAGCCAAGCGCTGGCGGCTGCCTTCGCGGTATTCCTGATCGGGCAACAGGCCACCACCGGTGGTTCAAACGGACTCAGCGGGTTCCGGTCATTTTTCGGCTTCGACCTGAAGGACCCGAGCAACAAGGTGATGCTGTACCTGATCGCGGCGGTAGTCCTCCTGCTGTCCATAGCCCTTGCCCGGCAGCTGATGCACAGCAGGTTTGGCGAGCTGCTGGTTGCGGTCCGGGACCAGGAGGAACGGGTCCGCTTCCTCGGGTATGACCCGGCCACCATCAAAACGGTTACCTATGTGGTGGCCGCTGTGTTGGCAGGCATTGCGGGTGCCTTATTTGTCCCGCTCGTTGGAATCATTTCACCGGCTGACGTAGGCGTGATCCCTTCCATCGCCTTCCTCATCGGTGTTGCTATCGGCGGCCGTGCCACGCTTCTGGGGCCAGTCCTTGGTGCTGTCAGCGTCGCCGCCGCCCAGTCCGCACTGTCCTCCACCTTTCCCTCCTTCTGGGTGTACTTCCAGGGCCTGTTGTTTGTCCTGGTCATCGGGTTCATGCCGGGAGGGCTGGCCTCTTTGCCCGCGCTCCTGGGCAGGCAGCGCAGGCCCCGCACAGCATCAATGACGGCAACGCCGGGAACCCCGGCCCCGGCGGCCCAGGCGGCAACGCCGGAAGCTGAAGAAAAAGTGACCATGCCTGAGGAGGCCCGCAGATGACCATGCCCACCCTGCTCCCGGACGGTGAGCCGCGCGCCGGAGGGCTGCGCCACGGCCGGGCGAAGTACCTTGAAGTCCGTGACCTGTCGGTCTCCTTTGACGGGTTCCTCGCCGTGGACAACGTCAACCTCGACGTGATCCAGGGCGACCTGCGGTTCCTGATCGGCCCCAACGGTGCCGGGAAGACCACCGTGATCGATGCGATCACCGGCCTGGTACCGGCCACGGGGTCAGTGAACCACACCGGCACGGAAATCCTCGGACGAAAAGTGCATCAGATCGCCCGGCTGGGCGTAGGGCGTACGTTTCAGACCGCCAGTGTTTTTGAGAATCTATCCGGACTCCAAAACCTCGACATCGCGTCCGGTGCCGGCCGCGGCCCGCTTCGAATGCTTCGGGGCCGCAAGACCGTGGAACCGGCGGTGGAAGAAGCGCTGGAAATCAGTGGACTGGAGGGCGCGGCCGGGAAGAAGGCGGGGATCCTCGCTCACGGCCAAAAGCAATGGCTGGAGATCGGCATGCTCCTCGTTCAGAATTCGGACCTTCTCCTCCTGGACGAGCCAATCGCCGGGATGAGCCAGGACGAGCGCGCGGAAACCGGGGAGCTGCTGCGCCGGATTGCCGCCAGCCGCATCACACTGGTCATTGAACACGACATGGAATTCGTCCGGGAGTTCGCAACGTCGGTCACTGTCCTGGCAGCGGGCAAGGTTCTCAGTGAGGGAAGTGTGGCGCAGGTGCAGGCGGACAAAAAGGTGCAGGACGTCTACCTGGGGTCCTCGGGAGAAGCTACCAATGCTTGAAATTGAAAAACTGCAGACCGGTTACGGCCGTACGCAGGTAATCTCCGGGGTAAGCCTGACGGTCCCGGACGGAGCCGTCGTCTCCGTCCTGGGGCACAATGGTGCCGGCAAAACAACGCTCCTGCGCGCCGTCGTCGGACTTCTCAAACCCACCGCCGGGCACATCAGGCTGGATGGGGAGGACATCGCGGCACTCCGCCCACACCGGCGGGTGGACCGTGGGATGGCGTATGTGCCGCAGGGCCAGCAGTCCTTCGGGCAGCTGTCCGTCCTGGAGAATCTGCAGCTGGTGGCGGACGGGCGCAGGAACGGCGCAGGGCGCGTAGCGGAGGCCCTGGACATGTTTCCGGCGCTCCGGCCACTATTGGCGCGGCGGGCCGGGCTGCTCTCCGGAGGCCAGCGGCAGCAGCTGGCCATCGCGCGGGCACTCATCACGGACCCACGCCTGCTGATCCTCGACGAACCCACCGAAGGCATCCAGCCAAACGTCGTGGCCGAGATAGAAGCAACCATCATGACGCTTTCCCAGCGCAACGGAATGAGCATCCTCCTGGTGGAGCAGCACATCGGCTTTGCCCTGCAGGCCGCGGACAGCTATTACGTCCTCTCGGCCGGAAGGGTCTCCTCATCAGGGGCAGGAGGTGCCGGTTCCGCGGCTGACGTTCGCAAGGCACTGCTCATTTGAGTACCGGGGAACGTCCTGATCGGAAAGACGAGTACTCACTGCTCGTGCTGCCGTTGCGTCCATCATCGCCTGCGGCCTGACGGTCCTGATCGCTCGGTGTTGGAAGGGCAAGGGCAAAAAGCTTATCCGCCGGGCCCGCCGACAGTTCACCGGCCGGATCGCCGCGGCCCCTGCCGTGGGGTAGTCCAAGGGGTCGCTCCCCAACCACTCCCTAACCTTGCCCGGCTCAACCGCAGTCAGTAGCTGGTGGGGGTGTCGCCGTCGGTGGCCTTGATGTATTGGGCGGCGAGGGCTTCGGAGCCTCTGGCGAGGAGGGCGACGTCGGCGCCCACGAGGATGAAGTTGGCGCCGTTGTTCAGGTAGTGGCTTGCGGTACTGGGGTTGAAGGCGTTGACGCCGGCGGGTTTGCCGGCCGCCGTGGCGGCGGCGAGGCAGTGTTCGACGGCGGCGCGCACCTCGGGGTGTTCCTGCTGTCCGAGCAGGCCCATGGACGCGGCGAGGTCGGAGGGCCCGACGAAGATGGCGTCGACGCCGTCGACTTTCAGGATGTCCTCCACCGCGTCGACCGCCGCCGATGATTCGACCTGCGCGGTGACGCTGATGGTCTCATTCGCTCGGGCGAGGTAGTCCGGGACCCGGTTCCAGCGGGCGGCGCGGGCCAGCGCTGACCCGACGCCGCGGACGCCTTGGGGCGGGTAGCGGGTTGCCGCTACCGCCGCCTCGGCCTCTCCCACAGAGTTGACCATGGGGATGAGCAGGTTCTGCACGCCGAGGTCCAGGTACTGCTTGATGATCACGGTGTCATTCACGGGAGGGCGGACCAGGGTACGGACCGGGTAGCCGTGGATGGCCTGGAGCTGGGCGAGGATGGATGCGAGCCCGTTGGGGCTGTGCTCGGCATCCACCAGGAGCCAGTCCAGGCCGGAGCCGGCGCAGAGTTCGGCGATGAGCGGGCTGCCGGAGCATACCCACATCCCGGCCAGCGGCCGGTTGGCGGTGGCGAGGGCGTCGCGGAAGGTGTCTTCTATTCGAAGCGGCATGTGACACTCCCGAGGGGTCCGTAGTCGGCGTGGACGGTATCTCCCTTGTAGACCCAGAGGGGGCGGGTGAACGAGCCGGCCAGGATGATGTCGCCGGCCTTCATGCTGTCGCCGTGGGCAGCGATCTTGTTGGCCAGCCAGTGCACCCCGTTGGCCGGGTGGTCCAGGACCCCGGCCGCCACGCCTGTTTCCTCCACGGTCTGGTTCTTGTAGAGGATGGCGGAGACCCAGCGCAGGTCCACGGCGTCCGGCTTCACCGGGCGGCCGCCGACCACCATGGCGCCCATTGCTGCGTTGTCGGAGATGGTGTCCACGATGGTCCGGCCCTCCATCTCGATCCGGGAGTCCAGGATTTCGAGGGCCGGAACCACGTAGTCGGTGGCGTTCAGGACGTCGAAAATGGTGCAGCCGGGACCCTTCAGCCCGTCCTTCAACACGAACGCCAGCTCCACCTCCACCCGCGGATGGGTGTACTGGTCCCACTCCACTGAGCAGCCGGTTTCGAGGACCATGTCAGCGAAGATGGCGCCGTAGTCCGGTTCGGTGATTCCGGTGGCATCCTGCATGGCCTTGGACGTGAGGCCGATTTTGCGGCCCACCAGGGTCCGGCCGGCCTCCTCGTTGCGGCGCCGCCACAACTGCTGCACCGCGTAGGAGTCCTCCACGGTCATGCCCGGGTAGCGGGCCGTCAGTCGCGGAACCGGGGTCCGGGTCCGGCCGGCCTCCACCAGCTCGTCCGCGATCGCCTCAATCGTCGTGGCATCCAGCATGGCTAGAGCTGCGCGCCAAGCTTGAAGCCCTCGGGTTCAGCACCCTCGCCTGGCTTGCGGGTATAGGAGAAGCCGTCGGCGCCGACGGTGACGGCCATTTCGGAGGCGTCGGTGCGTTCGATGACGGGCTGGGGGTTGCCGTCCAGGTCCAGGACCAGGGAAGCCTCGGTGTACCAGGAGGGGACGACGGGGTTGCCCCACCAGTCGCGGCGCTGGTTGTCGTGGACGTCCCAGGTGATGGTGGGGTTGTCGGGGTCGCCGGTGTAGTAGTCCTGGGTGTAGATCTCGATGCGGTGGCCGTCCGGGTCCAGGATGTAGAGGTAGAACGCGTTGGAGACGCCGTGCCGGCCGGGTCCGCGTTCGATCCGGTCGCTGATGCGCAGGGCGCCCATCTTGTCGCAGATCTGGATGATGTTGTGCTTCTCGTGGGTGGCGAAGGCGACGTGGTGCATGCGGGGGCCGTTGCCGCCGGTCAGGGCGGTGTCGTGGACTGTCTGCTTGCGGTGCATCCACGCGGCGTAGGTGACGCCGTCGGAATCCCTAATGTCTTCGGAGACGCGGAAGCCGAGGTCCTCCAGGTAGGCCCGGCCGCGGGGGACGTCCGGGGTGACCTGGTTGAAGTGGTCCAGGCGGACCAGTTCGCCGGCGGAGTAGAGGTCGTAGCGCTGGGTGAGGCGTTCCACGTGCTCTACGTCGTAGAAGAACTCGTACGGGAAGCCCAGCGGGTCCTCCACGCGGACGGAATCGCCCACGCCCTTGGTGAAGCCGCCTTTGCGGCGCTCAACCCGGCAGCCGAGCTCGCGGTAGTAGGCCTCGGCGGCGTCCACCTCGGCGGGGGACTTCACCCGGTAGGCGAACGCGGCGACGGCGGCGACGGGTCCCTTGCGGAGCACCAGGTTGTGGTGGATGAACTCTTCCAGGGAGCGCAGGTGAATCGCGTTCTCGTCTTCTTCGGTGACGTGCAGGCCCAGGACGTCCACGTAGAACTCGCGGGATTTGGCGAGGTCGGTGACCACGATCTCCATGTAGGCGCAGCGGACGATGTCCGGTGCCGGGGCTGAAGGGGTCGGAACAAAGTCGGTCATCATGGTCTCTCTTCTTCGAGCAGGTTCTTGAGTTTTGTGAAGGGGGAGGGGGTTAGCCCTCGTTGGCGGCGGAGTCTTCGATGCTGCCGAACTTGGGGGTGTGGACGGTGCCGAGGGTGATGTGCACTGCCTGCTGGTTGGTGTAAAAGTCGATGGAGCGGTAGCCACCCTCGTGGCCCAGGCCCGAAGCCTTCACGCCGCCGAACGGGGTGCGCAGGTCGCGGACGTTGTGGCTGTTCAGCCACACCATGCCGGCCTCGACGTTCTGGGAGAAGTTGTGCGCGCGGGTCAGGTTTTGGGTCCAGATGTACGCGGCGAGGCCGTAACGCGTGTTGTTGGCCAGGGCGAGGGCCTCGTCATCGTTCTCGAACGGGGTGATGGCGACGACGGGTCCGAAGATCTCCTCCTGGAAGATCCGGGCGTCGGGGGAGACGTCGGCGAACACTGTGGGTGCGATGTAGTTGCCCTCGGGAAGGCCTGCGGGCCGTCCGCCGCCGGCCAGCAGTCGGCCTTCGGATTTCCCGATCTCCACGTAGGAGGCGACCTTCTCGTAGTGTTCCGGGTGTACCAGGGCCCCCACTTCGGTCTTCGGATCGTGCGGATCGCCCACCACGATGTTTTTGGCGCGGGCTGCGTACTTTCCGCAGAACTCATCGTAGATGGCACGCTCCACCAGAATGCGGGAGCCTGCGGTGCAGCGTTCACCGTTGAGGGAGAAGACACCGAACAGGGCTGAGTCGATAGCGGCGTCCACGTCCGCATCGGCGAACACCACGCAGGGGGACTTGCCGCCGAGCTCC
>NZ_JBNHFF010000095.1:0-11937 GCF_059089965.1 Arthrobacter sp. SPT-J7 | reverse complement strand
ATCCACCCCCGCCGGGCCCCTGTCCGCCGCTGTTCAGGAAGAGCTCGACGCCGGGGCTGCCGCCGCCAGGCGCGCCTACGCCGGACTGGCGGAGTTCCTCCGGACCGGGCTGCTGCCCGCCGCCCCTGAAAAGGACGCCGTGGGGCGCGCCCGCTACGCGCTGGCCTCGCGTTCCTTCCTTGGCGCAACCGTAGACCTGGAAGAAACCTACGCCTGGGGCGTTGAGGAACTGGACCGCCTGATCGCCCAGCAGGAAGAGGTGGCCCGCACCATCAAAGCCGGCGCCTCCATCGCTGAAGCCAAGGAGATCCTCAACAACGATCCGGCGCGCCAGCTGAAGGGAAAGGAAGCGCTCCGGGAGTGGATGCAGGAACTCTCCGACAAAGCCGTAGCGGAGCTGGCCGGCGTCCATTTCGACATCCCGGACGTGATGAAGAAGCTCGAGTGCCTCATCGCCCCCACCGATGAGGGCGGCATCTACTACACCGGCCCGTCCGACGACTTCAGCCGCCCCGGCCGCATGTGGTGGTCCGTGCCCGCCGGCGAGGACACCTTTACCACCTGGGCCGAAACCACCACGGTGTTCCATGAAGGAGTTCCCGGCCATCACCTCCAGGTGGCCACTGCCACCTACCGCCGGGAACTGTTGAACAAATGGCGCCGGAACGTCTGCTGGACCTCCGGCCACGGCGAAGGCTGGGCACTCTATGCCGAGAAGCTGATGCAGGAACTGGGCTACCTGGACGATCCCGGTGACCACATGGGCATGCTGGACATGCAGCGGATGCGCGCCGCCCGCGTGGTATTTGATATCGGCGTCCACCTCGAACTTGGAGTCCCCGAACGCTGGGGCTCCGGCACCTGGACCGCGGACAAGGGCTATGAATTCCTGAAACAGAACCTCCCCATCAGCGAAGGGCAGCTCAACTTCGAGTTCAACCGCTACCTGGGCTGGCCAGGACAGGCACCCTCCTACAAGGTAGGCCAGCGCCTCTGGGAACAGATCCGCGCAGAACTCGAAACCCGCCCGGGCTTCGACCTGAAGGAGTTCCACACAAGGGCTTTGAACATTGGCTCCGTCGGACTGGACACCCTGCGGCGCGCACTGCTTTCCTGACTCCGGGCCTTTTGCCCCTGCACCAGCGAGACATTAACCACAGCAGGGCCGGGAATACTTAACAAAGCGCCTCGAAACCCTTGATTTCATGGGGAAGTTTGGCTTTTGACGAAACCTGGGACGCGTAACATTTCTCAATGTTCGTTCGCCGTGATATGGACGCAGACCATAACGTATTCGGGTGAGCACTCAAACCCGCGCCCCAGAATCCGCAGGAAAGACCGGCTTCCAGCTCCCCAAGTGGGCTGGTTCGTTCGGCTTCCAGATCATCGCCGCCCTCATCGTCGGGCTTGGCCTCGGCCTGCTGGCCAAGTACACCGGCAGCACCAAAGCCAGCCCCAACGGCCTCGGCGCAACACTGCAGACCATCGGGTCCAGCTACGTCTCCCTGCTGCAGACCGCCGTTGTACCCCTGATCTTCACCGCCGTCGTCAGCTCCATCTCCAACCTGCGCCAGGTGTCCAACGCCGCCAAACTCGCGTGGAACACCCTGCTGTGGTTCGCCATCACCTCCCTGATCGCCGTGCTGATCGGCATCGGACTGGGTGTCCTGCTGCAGCCCGGTGCCAACACCGGCATCACCGAGGAAGCCAAGTACGCCGGCAAGTCCGGTGACTGGTGGGCCTTCCTGGTAGGCCTCTTCCCCAAGAACTTCCTCGGACTGGGCGCCAGCTCCACCGTTGCGGAGTCCGGCGCCGTCACCACCTCCGTCAGCTTCAACGTGCTCCAGATCCTCGTGATCGCCATCGCCATCGGTGTTGCCGCGCTCAAGGTAGGCAAGGCCGCCGAGCCCTTCCTGAACCTGAACGCCTCTGCACTGGCCGTGATCCAGAAGGTGCTGTGGTGGATCATCCGCATCGCACCGCTGGGTACCGTGGGCCTCATCGGCAACGCCGTGGCGGTCTACGGCTGGGACACCATCGGCTCGCTGGGCAAGTTCACCTTCGCCATCTACGTGGGCCTAGCCCTGGTCATGTTCGCGGTCTACCCCATTCTGGTCCGCACCCACGGCCTGTCGGTCAAGCAGTACTTCTCCGGCGTGTGGCCTGCCGTCCAGCTGGCCTTCGTCTCCCGCTCCTCGGTGGGCACCCTGCCCCTGACCCAGCGTGTGACCGAGCGCAGCCTCGGTGTCCCCCGCGGCTACGCCTCCTTCGCCGTGCCGCTGGGCGCCACCACCAAGATGGACGGCTGCGCGGCAATCTACCCCGCCATCTCCGCCATCTTCGTCGCCCAGTTCTTCGGCATCCCGCTCGACTTCACCCAGTACCTGCTGATAGCACTGGTATCGGTCCTGGGCTCGGCCGCAACGGCCGGCACCACCGGCGCCGTCGTGATGCTCACGCTGACCCTGTCCACGCTGGGACTGCCGCTTGCCGGCGTCGGCCTGCTCCTCGCCATCGATCCCATCCTGGACATGGGCCGCACCGCGGTGAACGTCGCCGGCCAGGCGCTCGTCCCCACCATCGTGGCCAAGCGCCAGGGCATCCTGGACGAGAAGCTGTACAACGCACCCCGCAACGGCACGCCCTTTGTTGACGACGCTGCGGACACCGCCGCTGCCGCCCCGTCCGATGGGACCTCCACAGACACCACAACGCGTGAACTTGAGGACGCGAAGGCCTAACGGTCTCTGCTCACCCCTGCGGTAGAAAAAGTCCCCGGGAATTTTCCCGGGGGCTTTTTCATGCCTTCAACAGGTCAGCGGCCGCCGCCGATGACGCCGTTTTCCACCGCCTTGGCCACGGTGTCAGCTTCAGCCTGCGTCAGCTTTCCGTCCGCCACGGCCTGGTCCAGCCGCGTTTTGAGGGCAGCGGCCTTCTCTGCCTGCTTCTCAGCGCGGAGCTCCGCCAAGGCTTCGGTGACTTTGGACTCCTCAATGCCCAACACCCCGGCCAGAGATGTGGCCAAGGCCGCGTCACGAGTTGCGGCATCCGGCTTCGTGCCCTCCGTGGGCGAAGTTGGGGGCTTGTTCGCTTCACGGAAGGCCTGCAGCGCCTCCGTGACTTTGGCTTCCTCCACCCCGAGCTTTTCTGCAAGCACGGATGCCTGTGCGATGCCCCGCTCCCCACCGCGGCCGCCGTGCTTGCCCATGCCTCCGCCCGGCGCGGTGCTGGTGGTCCCGTCCACGGATGCGCTGGAGCTGGCACTGGGTGAGGGAGCCGGAGTTGTGGTGGCGGAGGCCACGCCGGCAACTCCGATTCCGCCAGTAAGGGCCAGCGCTGCGGCTGACAGGCCGAGGGTCATTTTCTTTGTGCGTGACATTTTCTTGTCTCCTGGATCCGCCGTCGGTGACGGCTGCTGATGGTACGCCTCTCCCGAGGCATCACCAGCATCCCGGCGCAGGTTCTGGAAGAGCTGTTCGGAACCTTTCACTTTCCTGTGAAGCTGGCGTCCATTCAGTTGCACAGGGTGCAAACTTGCACGTAGTGTAAGCGCGTGACCACTTCCATCAGCCCCGCCGCTCCCCCGCCCCCCGGCCCTTCCCGGCGCGAATTGAACAAGGCGGCCACACGGCAGGCAATCACCGAAGCTGCCCTGTCGCTGCTGCGAAACCGTGGCCCCGGAAACTTCACCGTGGAGGACATCGCCGATGCCGCAGGAATTTCGCGGCGCACCTTCTTTAATTACTTCAGCAGCACCGACGCCGCCCTCGCTTCCGTCACCCACGGTTTCCTGGACAATGCCATCCAGCAGTTTCGGCTCCGCCCGGCCGAGGAACCTATCCTGCAGTCGGCCCAGGCCGCCCTGATGGCGCTCGCAGATCCCATGACCGTTGCCCCGCTGGCCGAGCTGTTTACCCTCACCCAGCAGAGCACCCTGATGTCCCACTCCGAACTTGAAGCGTGGGACCACTGCCGGGAACAGATCACGGCGGTGGCCAGGGAACGCGCGGCCGGAACGCGTGGCGCCGGAGACGAGCTATACCTCCGTGCTTTGGCGGGCTCCGTGATTTCCTGCGGCAAAGCGGCCATGGAAGTCTGGTTTGCCCGCCGCGGCGCGGACCTCTCACCCGCGTCGCTCGCGGAACTCCGGCAACTGCTGATCGACGCCATGGCGCTCCTGGGGTCCGGTTTCACTGCAGTTCAACCTCCTCCCTCTTTACGTTCCGACTCCCGTTCCTCCTGATCAGATCGGTTTCCCTTCATGGCACTGCTTCTTTACCGCCTGGGCAAGTTCTCCTACCGCCGCCGCTGGCTGGTCATCTCGCTGTGGCTGGCCGCCCTGGTGGCCGTGGGTGGTTCGGCCGCTGCCTTCCACGGCACGCTGTCCAACAACTTCCAGATTCCGGGCACCGAAACCCAGCGCATTGCGGACAAGCTGAAGGAAGAGCTCCCCTCAGCATCCGGCGGCACCGCCACCATCGTTTTTGAAGCGCCCGACGGCGGGTTCACCGCCGAAAGCCGCGCCGCGATCACCGACGTGCTGAAGAAGCTTGAAGCCGTGCCGGACGTCCGCGGCACCGTTGATCCGTTTGCCACCCAGGCGCAGGTGGACCAGGCCGGACAGGCCGTTACCGCCGGCGAACAGCAGCTTGCCGCAGGCGAGGCACAACTGGGCGCCTCCCGCGCAGAGCTGGACGCCGGCAAGGCACAGCTCGCAGCGGCCGAACAGCAACTTGCTGCAGCTGGCGCCCCGGCTGCGCTTATCGAGGCGCAGCTCGGCCAGCAAAAGGCCGCACTGGCTGAAGGACAGGCAAGGCTCGAAGCCGGAGCCCGGGAACTGGAAGCCGGCCAGGCGAAGCTGGAACTGGGCAAGCGCCAGGCAGAAGCTTCCTCCGCCATCCGGTTCGTCTCCGAAGACGGCCGCGCCGCCGTCGCGCAGGTACAGTTCAACACCTCCATCAACGGCCTGAGCCCCGCGATCCGCCAGCAGGTCCAGGACATCGCCCATGAAACCTCCGCTGCCGGGGTCACCGCTTATGCCAGCAAGGAAATTACCGAGGACATCTCCGAACTCTTCGGCGCAGCAGAGATCATCGGCATTGCCATCGCAGCCCTGGTACTGATCATCATGCTGGGGACGCTGATCGCCGCCGGGCTGCCGCTGCTCATGGCAGTGGTCGGTGTCGGCGTGGGTGTCGGAATCACCTTCGCCCTCTCCGACCTCTTCGACATGAGCTCCATCTCCCCCATGCTGGCCCTCATGCTGGGCCTGGCCGTGGGCATCGACTACTCACTGTTCATCGTCAACCGGCACCGGACGCAACTCCTTGCCGGCATGGCGCAGGAGGAATCGGTGGCCCGTGCCACCGGCACGTCAGGAAACGCGGTGGTTTTCGCGGGCCTCACGGTGATCATCGCCCTGGCCGCGCTGGTAGTGCCGGGCCTGCCCTTCCTCAGCGTGATGGGCCTGGCCGCGGCCGGAACCGTGGCAGTAGCCGTGCTGGTGGCCATCACGCTCACTCCGGCCATGCTGTCCCTGATTGGGCGCCGCATCATCTCCCGGCGCGCATGGGCCGCAGCAGAAGACCACAACGCCGAACCCGGCCATGAAGCTGCCGATGAAGCCCAGGACCGCGAACGCAGCACCCGAGGCTGGGGCGGCCTCGTCACCCGGCAGCCCGTGCTGGCACTCCTGGGCGGAGTGCTCCTCCTGGGCACGCTGGCCCTGCCCGCCACCCAACTGCAGCTTGCACTGCCCGACGGCGGTTCCGAACCAGTGGACTCCGAGGCTTACCAGGCCTATGACCTCACGGCGCGGAGCTTCGGCGAAGGCGTTACCGGCCCCATCGTGGCCGTGGGCGAGTTCCCCCCGGATCTGGACGAGGCCCAGGTACAGGCGCTCCAGTACGACGTCGCGGACAAGCTCCGCGCGGTGGACAACGTGGTGGCCGCCGTTCCCGTCGCGCTCAGCGACGACCGCCGCACCGCGGTATTCCAGGTCATCCCCAAGGAAGGCCCGGCCAGCGCCAGCACCGTGCAGGTGGTCTCCGAACTCCGGAGCCTCAACGACGAAATCCAGTCCGAGTACAACGTGGTGATGGGCTTGACGGGCCAGACGGCCGGCAACGTGGATGTCTCCACGAAGCTCGGTGACGCCCTGCCGCCCTACCTGGCGATCGTCGTCGGTCTTTCCCTGGTCCTCCTGCTGCTGGTGTTCCGCTCCATCGTTGTCCCGCTGCTCGCAACGGGCGGCTTCCTGCTCTCCCTCGCCGCTGCGTTCGGGGCCGTGGTTGCCGTGTACCAGTGGGGTTGGCTGGGCGGCGTGTTCGACGTCGCCAACCCCGGCGCCGTGCTGAGCTTCCTGCCCATCATCCTCATCGGCGTGCTCTTCGGCCTGGCCATGGACTACCAGGTGTTCATCGCCTCGGGGATGCGCGAAGCGTACATGCACGGTTCCTCCGCCAAGCAGGCAGTCCGGGTGGGCTTCCGGCATGCAGCAGCCGTGGTGACGGCGGCGGCAATCATTATGGTCAGCGTCTTCGCCGGCTTCGTCTTCAGCCACCTCACCATGGTGCGGCCGCTTGGCTTCGCGATGGCGTTCGGTGTGCTGCTTGATGCCTTTGTGGTTCGGATGACCATCGTTCCTGCCGTGATGTACCTGCTGGGCGAGAAGTCCTGGTGGCTCCCCCGATGGCTGGACCGGATCCTGCCGGACGTCGATGTGGAAGGCGCCAAGCTCAGCCGGCCCGAGGCAGCCCCGGTGCCAGGCACGCTGGTCCACTAGGCTGAATCCGTGATCCGCCTGATTCTCGCTTCCCAGTCCCCCGCCCGTACCAAGCTCCTCGCCGAGGCCGGCATCCGCCATTCTGTTTTGGTGTCGGACGTCGATGAGGACGCGGTCCAGGCACGGTACGGCGTCACCGACCCCCACGACACCGCCCTGCTGCTGGCCCGGGCGAAAGCGGAGGCGGTGGCTGCGCTGCCGGAAGCGGAGGGGGCACTGGTACTCGGGTGTGACTCCGTCTTCGAGTTCGACGGCGAGGCGCACGGCAAACCGTACACCGCCGCAGTCGCCCGGGAACGCATGCTGCGGATGAGCGGCAACACCGGCGTGCTGCATACGGGTCATTGGCTGGTGGACTGCCGGGATACAGACCCCGACGACGGCGCGGCCCCCGGGACGGGCGCCACCCTTGGGACGGTAGCCTCCGCCGAGGTCTCCTTCCTTGACATGGATGCGGCGGAGATCGACGCCTACATCGCCACCGGCGAGCCCCTGCACTGCGCCGGGTCCTTCACCATCGACGGCCTGGGCGGGGCGTTCATCCGAAAGGTCGACGGCGACCCGCACACCGTCGTAGGCCTGTCCGTCTCCACGCTCCGCGCTTTGCTGGCCCAGGCGCAGGTGCGGATCACCGAGCTCTGGCAGGCGGCGTAAAGCTAGGTGATTTAGGGACGTCTTGTAGCTTCCCTACAAAGCGTGGCCTCTTTACACGCGGAATCCGCAAGTAATATCGGCGGAACCCTCAAAACCGCGCTAGGCTCCCTGAAGGAAAGAAGGAGACGCCTTGTCAGCAAATTTGGAGCAGTCCACACGTCCCACGCAGTCGACCCTCACAAAGGTGCTGATCGCCAACCGCGGTGAGATCGCGGTACGCATCATCCGCGCCGCCCGTGATGAAGGCATCGCCTCCGTTGCTGTCTACGCCGACGCAGACCGCGACGCGCTGCACGTCCGCCTTGCTGACGAAGCCTACGCGCTGGGCGGAAACACCGCCGCCGAGTCCTACCTGGTGATGGACAAGATCATCGACGCCGCACGCCAGTCCGGCGCCGACGCCATCCACCCCGGTTACGGGTTCCTGGCCGAAAACGCCCAGTTTGCTGCCCGCGTGATCGAGGCCGGCATCACATGGATCGGTCCCTCCCCCGAAGCCATCTCCGCCCTCGGCGACAAAGTCCAGGCCCGGCACATCGCGGAAAAGGTGGGCGCACCCCAGGTCCCGGGCACAGCGGACCCCGTCAAGTCCGCTGAAGAAATCCTTGACTTCGTGGACCAGTACGGGCTTCCCGTGGCCATCAAGGCCGCCTTCGGCGGCGGCGGGCGCGGCATCAAGGTCGCCCGCAGCCGTGATGAGATTCCCGAACTTTTTGAATCCGCTGTCCGCGAGGCCACCGCTGCCTTCGGCCGCGGCGAATGCTTCATCGAGCGCTTCCTGGATTCGCCCCGCCACGTGGAAACCCAGTGCCTGGCGGACGCCCACGGCAACGTTGTGGTGGTCTCCACGCGCGATTGCTCCCTGCAGCGCCGCAACCAGAAGCTCGTGGAGGAGGCCCCGGCCCCGTTCCTTACCGAGGAGCAGAACCGCCGCCTCTACGATTCCTCCAAAGCCATCCTGAAGGAGGCCGGCTACCTGGGCGCCGGAACCTGTGAGTTCCTCGTGGGCCAGGACGGCACCATCTCCTTCCTTGAGGTGAACACCCGGCTGCAGGTGGAGCACTGCGTATCCGAGGAAGTCACCGGCATCGACCTGGTGCGCGAGCAGTTCCGCCTGGCCCGCGGCGAGGAGCTCGGCTACGGCGATCCCGAAGTACGCGGCCACTCCATCGAATTCCGCATCACCGGTGAAGACCCCGGCCGGAACTTCCTGCCCGCCCCGGGCACGCTCCGGGTCCTGAAGAACCCGACCGGCCCCGGCATCCGCATTGACTCCGGTGTGGAGCAGGGCGATGTGATCAGCGGCAACTTCGATTCCATGCTGTCCAAGCTCATCGTGACGGGAGCCAGCCGACCGCAGGCCCTGCAGCGCGCCCGCCGTGCGCTGGAAGAGATGGTGGTAGAGGGCATCCCGACGGTGATCCCGTTCGACCTCGCCGTGGTCTCGGACCCCGCGTTCGCGCCGGCAGAGGGCCCCTTCCGCGTCCACACACGCTGGATCGAGACCGAGTTCGACAACAACCTCCCGGCCTGGACCCCCGACGGCAGCGCCGGCACCGATGTGGACGCCGGGGAGCGGCAGCGTGTGGTGGTTGAAGTGGGCGGCAAACGGCTTGAGGTAGTACTGCCTGCCTCGCTCGGTGCCGTGGGAACCGGCGCCGCCGGCACCGCGCCCAAGCCCGGCAAGTCGAAGAAGCGCTCCCGCTCGGGCGGTACGGCAGCAGCGACCGGCAATGCGTTGTCCTCGCCCATGCAGGGCACCATCGTCAAGGTAGCCGTGGCGGACGGCGATGTTGTAGCCGAGGGCGACCTGGTTGTGGTCCTTGAGGCGATGAAGATGGAGCAGCCGCTGACCGCACACCGCTCCGGTACCATCACCGGCCTCACCGCCGTACCCGGCGAAACGGTGTCGGCCGGCGCCGTCATCGCCACCATCGAAGACTAGCAAGCGCACGGAGGCCCCCATGCTCGCACCCAGTTTTGAAGAAGAAGTGGACCGCTACCATCTGGCCGTCCCCGAAATCACCCGCGGGAATCCCGGACCCGTCAAGGACCTGTACTCGCAGCTTGACGACGTGACGCTGGCCAACCCGTTCGGCGGCATCGCCCGCGGCTGGGCGCAGGTGGAAGCCCGCTTGGACCAGGCTGCCCGACAGTTCCAGGACGGCGAGATGCTCGGGTTCGACACCATCACCTCCTACACCGCGCGCGACACTGCCTTCCTGGTGGAAACGGAACATTTCCGCGCGCGGCTGGACGGTGCCGCAGTGCCCGAGGAGTTCGCGCTCCGCGTGACCAGCGTCTTCCGCCGCGAGGAGGGGTACTGGAAACTTGTGCACCGCCACGCTGATCCCGCTGCCCGGCCGCAGTCCCGCAGGTCCCTGAGCCAGCCCGCCAACAGCTGACAGGTACGGCAGGAAAAGGCACACTTAGCAGATGTTGCCTTTCCTGCTCCTGGCGTCCAGGGCCGAAGACGCCGCTGCCGAGGACGAGTACGCCGCCTATCTGCGCTACGGCGGACTGGAGCCCCCTGAGCTTCGGCGCATCAGGCTGGAGGCTGCTCCCCTTCCTGAGCTCGACCTTGCGGATTACTCGGGGGTGATCGTGGGTGGCAGCCCGTTCACGTCCAGCGACCCGCCGGAGCACAAGACGCCCACACAGCACCGTGTGGAACGTGAGTTGTCCGGACTCCTGGACCAGCTGGTGGAACGGGATTTCCCGTTCCTCGGTGCCTGCTACGGCGTTGGCACCCTCGGGACGCACCAGGGCGCCGTGATCGACAGGACGTTCGGCGAACCACTCGGCGCTGCGGAAATTGAGTTGACGGACGCGGGCCTGGAGGATCCGGTGCTCAGCGGAATGCCCAGGACATTCACCGCCTTCACCGGGCACAAGGAAGCCTGCACGGTCCTGCCGCCGCACGCCGTGTTGCTTGCCCGGTCCGCCGCCTGCCCGGTCCAGATGTTCCGCATCCGCAGAAACCTTTACGCCACCCAGTTCCACCCTGAACTGGACGTGGACGGGCTGGTGACGAGGATCGACATCTACCGCCATGCCGGCTACTTTCCGCCGGAGTCGGCAGAGCAACTGATGGCGCAGGCCCGGCAGTTCACCGTTACCGAGCCGATGAACATCCTGAAGAATTTTGTGGCCCGCTACGCCTCGGGCACATAGAACTGCCCGGCGGGTCAGTAGACCACGCCGGGCAGTTCTGATCACCTAAGCGGCCATATCAGGCCACGTTGTTCTCATAGTCCACGTCGCGGGTCTCCTTGCTGACGAACAGGGCGATAAGGGTCAGCACGGCCATGGAGGTCAGGTAGATCCCCACCAGCACCGGGCTGCCGTCGGCGAGTTCCCACAGCGCCACGGCAATGAACGGAGCCACTGCTGCGCCCAGGATGCTGGAGAAGTTGTAGCTCACAGCCGATCCTGTGTAGCGCACGTTCGTGGGAAACAGTTCCGGCAGCAGCGCACCCATCGGACCGAAGGTCAGACCCATCAGGGAGAAGCCGATGACCAGCAGGGCCATGGTGCCCACAAAGCCGCCGCTGAACAGCGGGACAAAGAGCAGGCCAAAGACGAAGATGCCGCCGGTGACCGCCAGCAGCATCTTGCGGCGGCCGTACTTTTCGGCCAGCGGGCCGGAAACCAGTGTGAAGATTCCGAAGAACACAACGCCGGCGATCAGCATCCACAGGAAGTCGTTGCGGGTGTAGCCCAGGCCGGGAACGAAGGCAGCCGCGGCAGCGTCCGTCATCGGCCTTCCGGCCTTCTCGGCAGCGGCCCGGGCAGCTTCGAGGCTGGAGGGACGGGTGCCATAAGTCAGGGTGAACGTGGTCATCAGGTAGAAGAGCACGTACGTGGCCAGCATGATGAACGTGCCGAGGATCAGTTGGCGCCAGCTGGTCTTGAACACCCGGCCCAGGGGCAGCTTGGCAACCTCGTTGGACTCGATCACCTTGGTGAAAGCAGGGGTTTCAATCAGTTTCAGGCGGACGTAGAGGCCGATGATGACCATAACGGCGCTGAGCAGGAACGGCACGCGCCAGCCCCAGGACTGGAAGTCAGCCGGGGACAGTGCGTAGCTGAAGACCAGGAAGATCACGTTGGCGATAATGAAGCCAATGGGGGCACCCAACTGCGGGAAAGTGCCGTAGATGGCACGCTTGTTGGCCGGAGCGTTCTCGGTGGCCAACAGCGCGGCACCGCTCCATTCGCCACCCAGGGCCAGGCCCTGGGCGAAACGCATCACGACGAGCAGTGCCGGAGCCCAGAATTCCCAGCCGGGTACCAGCGCGGTGGGCAGGCAGCCGATGAGGAACGTGGCGATACCCATGGTCAGCAGGGAAGCCACCAGGGTGCCCTTGCGGCCGAACTTGTCGCCGAAGTGGCCAAAGACGATGGAACCGAGCGGGCGGGCGACGAATGCGACGCCAAACACGGCAAAGGAGCTCAGGAGCTGGGTGGTTTCGTTCTGGTTGGGGAAGAACAGCTGC
>NZ_JBNHFF010000094.1:0-11976 GCF_059089965.1 Arthrobacter sp. SPT-J7 | reverse complement strand
CGCCGGGACGGGCTGAGCCACAGCAGGGGCGGGCGCAGGAGCCTGCGCGCCCGTAGGCGCCAGCTGGCCCGAGCAGTTGCCCAGAATCCGCGCCATAGCGTCGTGCTCGGCCTGGGTCACCCACAACGCATACGTCGCCTTCACCGAAATCTGCCGTGCGACGTACTCGCATCGGAACCCCTTGTTCGGCGGCAACCAGGTAGCGGCGTCGCCGTCGCCCTTCTTCATGTTTGTGGGGCCGTCCGTCGCCTGCAGGTTCAGCGGGTCATTTGCGAACGCCGTTCGCTGGTCCGTTGTCAGCTGCTGCGCGCCCTTCTGCCAGGCATCGCTGAGTGCGACTACGTGGTCGATCTGCACTGCGGTGCTGGTGGCCTGCCCGCGAAGGAAACTGATGCTCGTGCCCGTGTACGGATCCGCCAGCATCCCCGACTTCACCTTGCACGGCACGCTGTTGACGTAGGTAATGGCAGTGAGGTCGCGGTTGAGCATGTCGTTACGGGTGTCACAGCCGTTGCGGTCCACGTCCGCCCATGCCTGCCCGAACAACGCCCGGTCATACCCCGTCTTAGGAGCCCTGCCCTTGATAGGAAGGGTTGCCAGTAGGTCCAGCGCCTTCGTTGCGTAAGCGGGCTGTTGGTTTGGTGCCGACACCGAGGTGCCGTTTGCCACCCCGGCCGCCGTCTCCGGGTCCAGTGGCGCGCCGGTCTCCTGCGCAGTGGGAGTGGCCGACGGCGCGGCGCTGGCTGATGCCGTTGGGCTGGCACTCACGGTCGCCGCTGACACGATGGTGTCCGAAGCGGCAGCTTCCAGGTCCGCGGTGGCCACCCGCGGCAGGGCGAGGCCGCCGGCGATGAAGAGGGCGAATGAGGTGGCGAGTGCGACGGCACCCGCTCTGCGTCTTGCCGGCAACATGGCCCAGGAGCGGCGTCCCGTCACCAGAACGTAGAGCCCTGTAAGCGCGGCGGAAATGGCCAGGAAGACGAGCGCAAGTCCTACCCCGCTGCTCATCGCTCCCAGAAGCATAAAAAGCGCGGTGATACCCCCGACAATAAGGGTTGAGACAGGTAATCTGCGCGGCGGTTTAGGCGCAGACGGCGACGGACTCAAAAAGGCGCGGTAGTTCGGCAATTCTTTCCCCCATGAAGCGGGCCGCATAGGGGCCCTGGTTCGCTGCTAGTCCAGCGAATGTAGTCCGTCAAGCCTATTTCGTTACCATGTGCAGGCTTCCAAATTGCCAAGGTCCTGCGACAACGTTGAGCTCTTCTTGATGCGATCTTGAGCTTGCTTGTCGCACTCACACTTTCGCGCTTAATAATCCGCGCGGCCGGACACAGAGGAGCCCCGGCACAGTGAACGTGCCGGGGCTCCCCGAACAGCTACGCGGCGGAACTACAACGGGCCGCAATAGTGGTCTGCTTAGGCTGGATCCTCCAATTCCCAATCCTTGACGTCCGCGAAAGGAGCGAACACCGAAGGGTCCAGTTCCTCGAATTCCAGGTTGTTCCGGACAAGGTGCGGCCAGTTCCGGTTGGCCAAGGCGGCTTTGCCCAGCGCAACCACGTCAGCTGCGCCATCCACCAGCATGGACACGGCGGTGTCCGGATCATCAAGCTTGCCGTTGGCGATCACGGGTACGCCAGAGTACTGCTTCGCCAGCGCAGCCAAGGTTTCGTCAGCATCTTCGAACGCGGGCTCGGTGGCCCTGTACTCGGTGGTGTGGACGAAATCGATTCCCGTAGCGCCCAGCGTGCCGAAAATAACTTCGGCTTCTCCCACTCCTCCGCTCCACCGGTGGTCACTGTCGCTGACCTTCGACTGGGAGATGCGGATCCCCACCGTCATGCCCGGGCCAACGGCCTCGCGCACATCGCGGCAGATCTCAGCGGCAAAACGCACCCTGTTGTCCAGTGAGCCGCCGTACCGGTCGTCGCGCTGGTTCAGGTAGTCCGTGAGGAACTGGTCCAGAAGGTACCCGTTGGCACCATGAATCTCCACACCATCAAAGCCTGCCTGCTGTGCGTGCAGGGCGGCCGTCACAAAGCCATCCCGGACCTCCTTCATCTGGGCCGCGGTGATCTCCGATGGAACGGGATAGGGGCCTTCACCCCGGTAGAAGCCAAGTTGCTCCCCCTTCGGTGCAACCGCCGATGGCCCTACCGACGAGTCCACAAACCGGTTGCCCTGGCTCTGCGCCCCGGCATGCATCAGCTGGGCGAAGATTTTCGCGCCCGCCGCGTGAACGCCCTCCACAACTTTCCCCCAGGACTGGGCTTGTTCCTTGGTGGCGATGCCCGGCTGGTAGTGGTAGCCCTGGCTGTGGGCAGTGTCCGGATAGATCCCTTCCGTAATCAGGAGTCCAAAGCCTCCGCGCGCGAAGGTCTGGTAGTAGGTAGCCATCCTTTCGGTGGCGTGCCCGTCCTCGGTTGCGCTGATCCTCGTCATGGGAGCCAGGGCAACCCGGTTATCCAGTTCTGTGGGACCGATCCGAATGGGTGACCAGAGCGGGGTGTAATTCGTCATGAATCTCCTTGGGAGCAGTTGGTTTCAGGTTGGTCTGGCATCATTCCAGCTGCCTGCGCAGGCAGGCCCGCATTGGCTGGATCAGCCACGTAGGCCTGCCGGCGTCTGCGCAACCGGTCGAGGACCGGCGCGTCAGTGAAGCAGTTGAGCACTGCAGACCACAGTTGTTCAAGGGTCTGGCACTGTGTTGAGGCCCCGGAGGGGCCTGTCATCATCCAGCCGTCCTTGAGTGCGGTCACCTTCGGGGATCCTGGCAGCCCAGTGCAGACCGCGTTGATCGTGCCGGCCACGATCAGGTGTTGTCTCATGGTCCGCACCGGTCCCAAGGCAGGATCGGCAACGGTAGTCCTACCGCAGGCACCGCACATGTCGCTCTCTTTCGCTAAGGCATGACATCGCCGGAGTTGGGCCCCAGCGTCTGTCCCACGAACAGGTTTCCGCCCGGGTCGCTGGCCAGCAGCAGGGCCGCAGGTGCCACTTCAGCCGGCGTCCCGAAGCGTCCGAGCGGTAGTTCGGCGCGTTTCGCGGCTTTCCAGCTTTCCGAGATGCCCTCCACGAGGGGCGTTTCGATGGGGCCCGGGGCGATGCAGTTGACCAGGACGTTGTCCGCCGCCGTTTCCAGGGCGAGGGCCTTGGAAAGGCCAACGACGCCGGCCTTGGCAGCGCTGTAGTGGGTCAGCCCCACGCCGCCCTTGATGGCCAACTGGGAGGCGATGTTGATGATGCGGCCCCACTTCCGCTGCCGCATCTCCCCCACCACCTCCCGGCAGCACAGGAACACACCGGTCAGGTCCACCGTGAGGGTCTCATTCCACATGGCAAGGGACATGTCCTCCAGCGGAGACTCCGTCAGCAGGCCCGCGCTGTTGACCAGGACGTCGATGCCGCCCAGCCGGTTCCGGGCCTCAGTGAAGGCCGCCCGCACGCTGGCTTCATCCGCGACGTCCACGCGGATGGTGCCGTCATCTCCGGCCCGGTCCAGCACGGCCACCCGGTCCCCGTTCGCTAGGAAGGCGCCGGCGATGGCCTTGCCGATCCCGCTGGAACCGCCGGTGACAACCACTGCCCGGCCGTTCCCGGAAGCATGAGCATTAGTCGATGTGTTCATGGTGTCCCTTCGCCGTCAGGCACGCATCTTCACGGTGAGGCCGCCGTCAACCACCAGCGCCTGCCCAGTGATGTAGCGGGACTCGTCAGAGGTGAGGAATCCAATCACACTGGCCACCTCGTCCGGGGTCCCTACCCGGCCCCAAGGGATGTCCTTCCCGGCCCGCTGCAGCCCCTCGGGCCCCAGTGAATTCACGGGGTCCAGGGACTGCGGGGTCTCGATCAGGCCAGGTATGACGGCGTTGGCGCGGATCTGCCGCGGACCGAGTTCCACGGCCACGCTGCGGACCAAACCCAGGACCCCGGCCTTGGCCGCGGCGTAGTGGGCATGTTCCTCCCAGCCGTACACCCCGCCCGCGATGGAGGAGATCGCAACCAGCGCGCCGCCGTCGGTCATCCTCTCTGCACCGGCACGCAGCGTGCGCAGGACCCCGGTGAGGTCCACGTTGAGCATGTCGTGCCAGCGCTCGTCCGTCATCTCCCCCAGAGGGGAATTGCGGAGGATCCCGGCGTTGGCGATGGCGTAGTCCAGCCGTCCGTACTCGTCCACGGCCCGCTGGGCCAGCGCGTCCACGGATGCAGTGGTGCGGACGTCCACTTCGTGGATCACCGCTTCACCGCCGGCCTCCTTAACCAGGCGGAGGGTTTCTTCCGGGTCGTGGGGGTCGCCGGGGAAGGTGCCGATAACCGACACCACTTCCTTGAGTGCGTAATAAACGGCGAGGGCGCGCCCGATGCCGCTCGCAGCTCCGGTGATGATGGCAACTTTGCTACGGGATGTCATGGGGGTGGTCCTCCAGGAGAGCTTCGACAGGGGGCTTGGCTGCGATCATCAGGAGCCCGGAGAACAGCGTTCCGGCCGCGCCGACCCATAGGGCTGCAGCGCCTGTGCCGGCGCTGGCGGCCGCTGCCGTGAACAGCGCACCGCCGAGGATGGTACCGGGCTGGCTCATGGCGCCGATGAAGGCGGTACCGGTAGCGCGGCAGCTTACGGGGTAGCACTCGGCCATGAAGTACTGGATCGCGGCGTAGGGTCCAACGAGGAAGA
The DNA here is from genome assembly GCF_059089965.1 of Arthrobacter sp. SPT-J7. NCBI lineage: Bacteria > Bacillati > Actinomycetota > Actinomycetes > Micrococcales > Micrococcaceae > Arthrobacter > Arthrobacter sp. SPT-J7. The sequence continues at coordinate 7,301 of NZ_JBNHFF010000094.1, read as the reverse complement.
ACAAGCCTGCGCCGTAGGTGAGAATGATCATGAAGGGGCTGGTGGCAATGGGGCTGAGCATGATGGCGAAGGAGATACCGGAGAGGATCCAGCCGCCGATGATGGTGCGTTTGCGGCCAATCTTGTCGCCGATCCAGCCGTGGAAGACGTAGCCGAAGTAGGCCAGCAGGTTGATGATGATCAGCATCCAGAACGCGTCAGCGAGCTCCACGCCCTTGGCATTCTTCAGCACTGAGGTGCCCAGGACGCTGAAGATCATGATGCCGAAGAAGTTGAAGATCCAGGCCAGCGAGAAGACCACAGTGTTCCGGGCCAGGTGCGGTTCCCAGATGCGCTTGAGGGGGGCAGCCGAGGAGTGCTCGACGCCATAGGCGTGGGCGAGGGCGTGTGCTTCCCCTGATTTGCCGCTCTTCTCGAGTTCGGTGAGTTTGTGATGCAGTTCGAACTGGGGTGTCTCCTTGAGCTTCTTGGCGATGACCCAGACGATGATCGCGGCCGGAATTGTGGCCACGAGGTAGAGGGCGCGCCAGCCTAGGGATGGAAGCAGCACGAGGGCGAGGGCGCTGGCGAGCAGGAAGCCCAGCGGCCACCCGCCCTGGATGAAGGAGTAGTGGAAGCCGGGCCGTTTGCGCTTGTCGGGCACCTCGGTGACCTGGTAGACCTCGTTCATGTAGGTGGCGTTCACGGCCTGCTCGGAGAATCCGAGGCCTCCGAAGGACCGGACGATGACAAGCAGGGCGTTGCTCAGGACCGGGATGCCGGTGGGGATCAGTGCCGTCAGGCCGGAGACGACGGCGGTTCCGCCTACGGTGACCATCATGCCTTTGCGCCGCCCCAGCCGGTCAATGATAGGGCCGATACCGAAGCACACGATGGCTGTGCCGACGGCGATCCAGGTGTTGATCGCGTAGGCTTCCGGTTCGCTCCAGCCGAACTCCTCCTGCATCGCGGGCAAAAGCGTGCCGAAAAGACCGTAGTCAAAGACGGCGATGGTCCACGCCAGCAAGGCAAGGACCGTAGCGGTAGTGGTGTGCCGCTTGGTGAAAACAGGGAACCTGCGCTTTTCACCCGGTCCCGGCTGAGACAGATCGACGTCGGTCTGTTGCGTAGTCATGAGTGGCTTTCCTTTCGGGGGCTGCGGGCAAGGAAGGAGTCAGCGATCTGGTCGAAGGTCAGCCAGTTGACGCCGTCGTGGGAGTTAATGTGTTCGATCAGGCGCTCGAGCATGAGCAGCACCTGGGGGCGGCCGGAAACGTCCGGGTGGATGGTCATGGTGAAGACAGCCTGGTCCATTTCGCGGTAGACCCAGTCGAACTGGTCCCGCCACATCTCTTCGATGTCGCGGGGATTGACGAACCCGTGCGAGTTCGGTGCTGCCTTGATGAACATCATGGGAGGCAGGTCATCGAGGTACCAGTTGGCCGGTATCTCCACCAGGTCCGTTTCCTGCCCGCGCACCAGCGGCTCCATCCATGTTTCGGCGTTTTTGGTGTAGTCGATCTTTTTCCACGAGTCGCCTACGCGGACGTAGTACGGTTCAAAATCACGGTGCATCAGGGAGTGGTCGTACTTGATGCCCCGTTCAAGGAGGATCTCGTTGGTGACAGGCGAGAACTCCCACCACGGCGCAACGTATCCCGTGGGCCGGCGCCCGGATACCTTCTCGATCAGGTCGATCGAGCGGTCCAGGATGGCGGTCTCCTGTTCCCGGGTCATGGCGATCGGGTTTTCGTGGGAGTACCCGTGGACACCGATCTCGTGTCCGGCATCCACAATCATCTGTGTCAGTTCCGGAAAGGTCTCGATGGAGTGTCCCGGCACGAACCAGGTTGCCGGGAGGTTGTATTTCTGGAACAACCGGATCAGCCGCGGTCCCCCGACTTCACCGCTGAACAGCCCCCGGGAAATGTCACACGGGGAGTCTTCGCCTCCATAGGAGCCGAGCATGCCCGCCACTGCATCAACGTCCACACCGAAGGCGACTTGAATGTCTTTAGCCATTAGATCTTCCTTTCAATTCGGATAAACCGGGGGTGTTTTTGGATTTCAGGTGGAAGGTTCAGGAGGCCTCCCGCGTTGGGCGAAGATTTCGGTGATCCGCTGCCGGTCCGGGTTGATCCTGAGCAGGAGGCTGAGCAGCATCAGCGACTGTGACGGCCGCAGGTGACCGGACCCGATGGCCCCGGCAGCGCGGAGGTCTTCACCGCCCCCGCCGGCCCCGTAGATCGGGACCACGGGTCCGGCGTCCACACGGGTGCTCGTGACCACCACGACGCCGGACGCCACCGCGGCGGTGACCTCGGAGCAGAGGCTGGAGTTGGCATTGCCGCTCCCGGTACCTTGCAGGACGATGCCCGCCGCTCCCGCTTCAAGGGCGGCGTGCATCAGGACGGAGTCGGCACCGGGATAGGCGGCAACGAGGTCTACACGTGGGGAGCCGCTGCCCGGCTGGGGCAGGGGCAGGGCCTCAAGCCTGCTGCCACTGCCCGCCATGGCAACGTCTCCTTCGGCTGATACCCGGCCCAACACCCCAAAATCGGGGTTAGCAAAGGCGTTGAGCCGAACAGTTTGGCTTTTCCGGACGCCGGCGGCAGGGAAAATGGAACCTGCGAAGTGCACCAGGACGCCTCTTCCCCTGGCGTCCTTCGAACCCGCGATGGCGATGGCGCGGGCCAAGTTGTCCGGCCCGTCGGGAGCCTCGGAGTCAGCGGCGCGTTGTGAGCCGGTGAAGACAACCGGCCGCGGGTCGCTGTGGGTCAGGTCGGCGAGGTAGGCGGTCTCCTCCATGGTGTCCGTCCCGTGCGTCACAACCACCCCCATGACACTGGAGTCCTCCAGGACTTCTTTGATGGTGGCGCAGATGCGGACCATGTCGTCGAAGGTCAGGAGGTAAGACCCTTTCTGGAATACGTCCAGCACCCGGACAGGATGGGAGATGCGCGGACCCAAGGCTGCGAATACCTGTTCCCCGGTATCGGAGGCGACTGCGCCACCGGCAGAGGATGACCGCGAAGAGATAGTTCCTCCGGTGGCCAGCAGCACGACGTGGGAGTCGGTATCAGTCATCTCAGCTCCGATAGATGGATGAAACTTACAGCACCCAATCGATTGGGTAACGTTCCGTGGAAATGGGTTCATGTACAGGCAGAGAGGTCAGTGGCGAAGGGGGCGTGCTAACAAAGGGCGTTCATAAAGATCTACCCAAACGATTGGGTTGCGTTGATGAAAGACTTTAGAATGTGAAGCGGGTCACGTCAAGGGTTGCCCGCGGGCCTGGCAGAGCAGACCTGGGCTACAGTGACCTCGGTGAGCAGGGGGAGGGACATGGAAGAAAAGGCAGACGGCGGACGCACGGTCACGCTGAAGGATTTGGCCCGGGAGCTGGGCATCCATCCTTCCACTGTCTCCAGGGTCCTGCATTCCGGTTCCGACGTGGCCAGAGGAGCCGCCTCCGCTGCCACCGCGGAGCGCGTCCGTGAACTGGCGCGCAAGCTCGGTTACTCCCCCGACCCCCAGGCCGCAAGCCTGCGGACCCGGCGGACCAAGCTGCTCGGCGTCATAGTCCCTCGCCTTTCGGACCTGGTCCTGGCCATCATGTATGAGGGAATTGATGAAGCGGCAGCCGAGGTAGGATACTCCGCGTTTGTCATGAACTCGCGCGACGATCCTGAAGAACAGCGGCGGAAGATCGACCTCATGCTGGCGCGCCGGGTGGATGGCCTGATTATTGGCGACGCCCGCCTTGACGGCAGCCTCCTGCAGGAACTGACGGACCGGAAGGTCCCGTTCGTGCTGATGAACCGCAGGGTGCCGGGCTATCCCTCTGCCACCTGCGACGACGTGGTGGGCGGCGAGCTGGTGGCCGGACACCTGTGGGAGATGGGCCACAGGCAGGTGGCGGTGATTGCCGGCGAGCCGTACGCAAGCACCGCCATCGACCGGACTGCCGGCTTCCTGGACCGCTGGCGTTCCCTGGGGGGCACCATCCCCGACGACGGCGTGGTGTGGTCCACATTTGATACGGCCGGCGGCCGGGAGGCTGCTGAAAAAATCCTCGCCAGAGGCGAACCGCGGCCCACTGCCTTGTTCGCCGTCAACGATTTTGCAGCTATTGGAGCGATGGGAGCCTTACGCTCCCACGGCCTCACCGTGGGGCAGGACGTGGCCGTGGTGGGGTACAACGACACCTCCCTGGCGGCCGAACTTCCCATTCAATTAACTTCGGTTCACTCCCCCATGGCGGACATAGGGCGGACGGCAGTTCAACTTATCCAACGTGTGCTCAAGGGCGAAAAACCCGAACCTGCACGGCTCAAACCCACGCTGTACGTGCGGGAAAGCAGCGCTGCCAGGGTGACGGCGGACGCGGCCGCCACCTAGGACCCGGCCGCCACAATCTTCAACGCCAGCAGGCAGGTCGCGCGGACTTCGCCATCACTCAGGTCAAGCCGCAGGAGCTCCTCGATCTTGCGCAGCCTGTAGGCCAAGGTATTGCGGTGGATAAAGAGCTCCTTACAGGTCTCGGCGGTATTCCCGCTGTGCCGAAGGTACACGTCAAGCGTTGCGCGCAAGGCGGTGCCGCCGTCGGACATCAACGGAGCGAGAAGCCTCCGGGACATGGCCACCAGCCCCGGACCGGGCAGGCCCTCCACCACGCCGGCCAGGTCTGCGACAGGCGCCTGATGGAGCCCCGGCTCACCGACCCGGCGGCGCGCCAGCTGCAGCACCAGCGGCAGTTCGCCCAGGCTCCCGCACTCGGAGACGACGGCGGAAAGTTCCGGCGCGTCCTGGAAGGACTTCCGGACGGCTTCCACCAGCTCCATACCCGCCTCGCCGCGCTGCACAAGCAAGGTGGTGAGGCCGGCCTCTTCCATGAACCGCACGGTCCTGAACTCACCTTGCAGGCCAACCCGCACCCGCCAGGCGATCGTCCTCAGCTTGACCGGTGCAACGTCACCTGCGCCGCCGATCAGCACAGAGCCCCACTCCCCCTCCGGCTCGAACCCTGCCTCCGTGGCATAGCGCTCCAGGGCCGGCGTCGGCGTCCCCCTGACCTCGTAAAGCGCCTCCATGAAGCGTGCGGCCTCCCGCGAATGCAGGGGCGACCGGGAACCAAGGGTGTAACTCAGCTGCATGGCAATGACGGCAGCAACCGGCCCCAGAAGAGGCTGGAGCACCACGCTGCTTTTGATTCCCTCGATCGCGAGCTTGAACCGGAGGATACCGCCGCTGGGCAGGCTCAGGGTGGTCCTGGCCGTCCCGCCCCCGGCTGTTCCTGCGGAAATGAGTTCAAAGCCGTTGTGGTCAAGGACGGCCACCCGCGCCCTGACGGCCGTGGCCACCCGCTCCAAAACCTGTGCGAGGGAGTGGCCGCCCGCTGCCAGTCGTGTGCACTCATCCGCGAGCTCCCACCCGGCGCGCAGCTCGGCATACCGTTCGGCCGCGATGAGCTGGTCCGCATGCCTCATCACCAGGACAAACGGCACCTCCGGAGGCAACTCAAGCAACGGAAGGCCATAGGCTTCGCAGGCGCGCACCAAGCCCGCCGGCAATTCCCGGTGCGCTGCGCCGAGTCCGAAAACCAGCCCTGACACGGGCACGGACATCAGGCGCTCGACGTACGCATCCCAGATCCGATAGTCCTTAACGTTCAGGCCCATCCCGTTGGTCAGCAGCAGTGCATTGACGCTGAGAAAGGGCGTGGGATCCATGTGCTCTGAGGGCGCGCACCAGGCGATGGGGCGCGCAAGGCGCCCCGCACTGCCCGGCACGGCAAGGCGGATGTTCAACGCCGGATCTGCCACGAGATCGGCAATACGCATAAGAATGCCTCCTGCTAGTGCAAGCATCATAATTCACCGGCCCAGATTCGGCGTTCTGCCCAATTCCTGCAGGAACATCGCCTCTGTACCGTAGCCTGCATGCATAAAAATGTGACGCAGACCACCGCTGCCCAGGTGCTCCTGAATTCGGACCTGGGCGAAGGATTTGGGTTGCACGAGTTCGGAAACGACGTTGCCCTGATGGAGATCATTGACGTCGCCAACGTCGCCTGCGGCTATCACGCCGGGGACCCGGATGTCATGAATCGGACCGTGGCCCTTGCCGCTGAACATGGCGTTGCCGTCGGAGCCCATCCCGGGCTTCCTGATCCCATGGGGTTTGGCCGCCGCCGCATGGTCCTTACCCCCGATGAGGTGGAGTCGATCATCCTGTACCAGACGGGGGCGTTGACCGCCTTCCTGATGAAGAACGGGATGTCCCTTAATCACATCAAGCCCCATGGCGCCCTCTACGGCATGCTCGCCGGAGACGAAGACCTCATGCAGGCGGCCGCCGGAACAGCGAAACAGTTTGGCGTTCCGTTCTACGGCCTCGCAGGCACTGCCCATGAATCAGTGTGCCGTGCCATGGGCGTTAGCTTCATTGCGGAACTGTACGTTGACCTCAACTACGGCCCGGCCGGCGAACTCCTCATCCAGCGCCGGCCCGCGCCCACAGACCCCGAGGCTGCCGCAGAACGGGTTCGCCGGGCGGTGGCAGGCGAGGCCGTGGCCGCCGTCGACGGCACCCCTTTGAACATCTCATTCCAGAGTATCTGCGTCCATTCCGATGCACCCAATGCCGTGGCCGTCGCCTCCGCAGTACGCAACGCACTCAACTCGCCCCGACCCGCCCACTCCTGAAAGCGAGCAGCACATGGCCACGATCGTTTCACCCCTTCCCGGAGTCTTTTACCGCAAGCCCGGACCGGGCAAACCCCCCTTCGCCAATGAAGGCGACACCATCGAAGTGGGGCAGACCATCGGCATCGTAGAAATTATGAAGCAATTCACGGAAATCCAGTCCGACGTCGCCGGGACGCTTGAGTCCTTTGAAGTCAACGAGGGCGACATGGTCAACCCGGGAGACTCAATCGTCGTCATCCGGGAAGGATAGAGGCAGCCCATGAAACTGTTCATTGCCAACCGCGGCGAGATCGCAGTAAGGATCGCCCGGACCGCCCGCCACATGGGCATCGAGACAGTCCTGGGGGTCAGTGAGCCCGACGCTAAATCATTGGCTGCCCGGTCAGCCGACCACTACGTCGTGGTTGGTCCAGCCCAGGCAGCCGCCAGCTACCTGAACCAGGACGCCCTCGTCGCCGCGGCCCGGGAGCAGGGGTGCGATGCCGTCCACCCTGGCTACGGCTTCCTCTCGGAAAATGCCGACTTTGCCCGGAAGGTGGCAGACGCAGGATTGACATGGGTGGGCCCGAACGCGGAGACCATCGCCATGATGGGCAACAAATCCCTGGCCCG
>NZ_JBNHFF010000093.1:0-11995 GCF_059089965.1 Arthrobacter sp. SPT-J7 | reverse complement strand
CCTTGAGAGCGTAAAAGGCTTCCTCCGCCTGGTGCAGGGCGTACTCCAGGTGCGAGCCTGGCTCCGGCAGGGAGAACAGGAACCCCTCGCCGCCGCTGAAACCCTCCGCTAGCAGCGCCTGATGGTTCCGTCCCGGCAATTCTTCCCGGCTTGCCCCGAAAGAGAATCAGCCATGTCCCCCCTCGCACATCATTAGGTGCCGGTCGGGAAATTGATGGGTCCGGCGGAAGCAGTTTCTGAAACAAAAAAGTTTTGCCGCTGAGCGCCCTCGGCAGGCGGGCAAGCAAAAGCGCCGTCCTCCGCGTGCGGAGAGCGACGCCTGCCCTTACAAAACTTGGTGGTGGCTACACCCCGCGATGGCTGCGGTTGGTGACTGCCCCGTAAACAAGCAGTACGATAATGGCGCCCAGAATTGCCAGGAGCCAGGTGCGGATATCGAAGAATTCAGCCAGCCCGCCACCGAAGATCAGGGAGCCGATCCAGCCGCCCAGAATAGCGCCGACAACCCCGAGGACCAGCGTCATCAGCCATCCTCCGCCCTGACGGCCCGGCAGGATGGCCTTTGCAATAGCTCCGGCGATCAGGCCCAAAATGAGAAATCCTAGAATGCCCATGTTGTCACTCCTTAATCAGTTAAGTTGTGCCGGGCCCCCATTTCCGGTTCCATAATTCAAGCAGTGTGCTTACTACACTTCAAGACTTTGTTTATCACGGGATGGCTGTCAGTTTGGCCGGCGGGAATGCAGGCTCTTTTAGCGGAGGGAACGCTCTTCGATAGAGTTGACTGTCCCGCCATCTACCCAGGAGATCCGGCATGTCCAGCCAGCAAACCGTCCGGCCACGCGCCATCTTCCTTGATATCGACGGCACCTACGCTGACCACGGGCTGGCCCCGGAAGCCCATGTGGAAGCCGTCCGCACCGCCCGACGGCTGGGGCACCTGGTCTTCGTCTGCACGGGCCGGCCCCTCTCGATGGTCCCCGTCCACATCCTGGAAGCAGGTTTCGACGGCAGCATCACCGGAGCCGGTGCCCGCGTAGAGTTCGGGGGAGAGATCTTGAAGGACACGCGCTTCGAGCCGGATCTGGCCGCGAGGATTGTCGAGGCGCTGGACGCGCATGACGCTGCCTACATCCTGGAAGCACCCGAGGCCTTGCACGGCCGCACGGGCGTGGACCGGAGGCTGCGGGAGGTGCTTGGACCTATTTTCGCCGGACGCCCGCAGCACGACGGAATCCTCAGCACCGATGTGGATCCCCTCGAAGACATCCTGGGCCCCATGCAGTACCGCGATGACCTGCGCTCCACGTCGTACGCCAAAATATCCTGCTTCGATTCGCCGGTGCCGCTGCAGCAGCTGGTTGACGGGCTCGGGCCGCAGGTTGGATTGATCCCCAGTTCGCTTTCCGCCCTGGGCGACAGGGCCGGCGAAATCTTTATGGCCGGGACCCACAAGGCTGTAGGCATCCAGGTGGTGGAGGCGCACCTCGGCCTCGACCGTGTGGACATCGTGGCCATCGGAGACAGCGCCAACGACATCGAGATGCTTGAGTACGCGGGCGTGGGCATCGCAGTGGAAGGCGGGCACCCGGCTGTGCTGGCGGTCGCTGACCGCACTACGGCTGGTCCTTCCGGAAACGGAGTGGCGCTCGCCTTCGCCGAGCTCGGCCTCCTGAACTAGTCCTCCCTCCTGAACTGGCACTCCTTTCTGTCTAGGCCTGGGGGAGTGCCCTCTCCAACGCCTGATGTTCGGTGCTTCCTGTCCCGAGGCCACGCACCAGCCAACCCTCAGCCTGCCAAGCCGTGGCGTCCAGCGCGTTGCGCGCGTCCAGCACCACCCGCCGTCGTACCAGCCCGCCGGCAACCGTGGGGGAAAGGCGGCGGTACTCGTCCCACTCGGTGAGGAGCAAAACCAGCTCCGCGCCCTCGAGCGCCCGTTCAGTGGAGGCCTCGAACCGGAGGCGGGGATAGCGGCGCCAGGCGTGGTTCACCGCCTTGGGATCCGTGACGGTCACATGCGCACCGGCAGCGGCCAAGCGGTCGGCAACGTCAAGGGCGGGGGAATCCCGGATGTCGTCCGTGTCCGGTTTGAAGGACGCACCCAACACCGTAAGGGAGCGCCCTGCCAGGCTGCCGCCGCAGAGTTCAGCGGCAAGGGAAACGGTCCGCCCGCGCTGGCCCAGGTTGACGGAGTCCACCAGCCGCATCCAGTCCTCCACGGCAGCGACGCGGAGGGCTGATGCCTGCGACCGGAAGCTGCGGATGTCCTTGGGCAGGCAGCCGCCACCGAATCCCAGCCCCGCGTGCAGGTAGCGCCCGCCGATCCGGGGGTCCATCCCCATTGCCTCGCTCAGTTCGGCAACGTCCGCGCCGGAAGCGTCGCACAGCTCGGCCATGGCGTTGATGAAGCTGACTTTGGTTGCCAGGTAGGCGTTTGCTGCCGATTTGATGAGTTCCGCAGTGGCGAAGTTGCAGACCAGGCGGGGAATCCCGGCGGCGAGCAGCGGCTCGTACACCGCGTCCAGGGCGGCCGTCACTCCGAGGGGCGCTCCGTTCCGGAGGTTGAACGCGGCGGTGCGGCCGCCTTCCACGCCGTAGACCAGCCGGTCCGGCACCAACGAGTCCTTGACTGCGGTGCCTTGCCTAAGGAACTCGGGGTTCCAGCCCAGCTCCACGTCGGGCCGTGCGGCCAGCAAACCGTGAAGCATGTCCACCGTGCCCACCGGCACGGTGGATTTTCCGACGACGACGGCGCCCGCCGCCAGGTGCGGCAGCAGGGCCCGCGCGGCGGAGACCAGGTAGGTGAGGTCGGCGGCGTCGGACGTTTTGTGCTGGGGCGTGCCCACGCACAGGAAGTGCACCTGCGCGCCCTTGGCGGCAGCCGTTGTGGTGGCGAAGGTAAGCCTGCCGGTGGCCAGCCCGTCCTGCAGCAGTTCGTCCAACCCGGGTTCGTGGAAGGGGGCCACACCGCGTGACAGCTGCTCCACCTTGCCGGCGTCGACGTCGATGCCCACCACTGTGTGGCCCATGGACGCCAGCGTGGCGGCGTGGACCGCGCCAAGGTAGCCGCAGCCGATGACAGAGATTTTCACTGTCCCCACCCGCGCCCTAACCTCGGCTCGGCCAGGGAAGCCGGCGGGCGTGGGCCCAGCGCAACCACCTGCCCACCAATGATCACCGAGTGGTAATGCCTGACCAGTTGTTCACAGAGTGCAGGCCACGTCCTGTCCTGCACCGAGGCGTGGGCCGCTGCCGCGAACGCGCGGCGCTTGGCGTCGTCGCCCATCAGGTCCAGGACCCGGGCGCGCATGCCGGACAGGTCCCCCGGTTCGTACAGCCAGCCTGTCCGCGAGTTCTCCACCAGGTCCAGGGGCCCGCCGCGGCCCGTTGCCACCACCGGCACGCCCGATGCCATGGCCTCCTGGATGGTCTGGCAGAATGTCTCGAACTCGCCGGGGTGGACGAACAGGTCAAACGAGGCGACGGCGCGTGCCAGTTCCTCGCCGCCCAGGAACCCGGTGAAGACTGCGGCCGGCAGGGCTTCCTCCAGTGCCGCCCGCTGCGGTCCGTCGCCCACAATTATCAGTTTGGTGTTGGGCACACCGGCCAGGGCAGCCAGGTCCTCCACCTGCTTCTCCACGGCCAGCCGGCCCACGTAGCCGATGATCCGCTCACCACCGGGAGCTACGGCGGCCCGCCACCCGTCGTCGCGCTTTTCCGGCGAAAACCGTGCAGTGTCCACGCCCCGGCGCCACATCTGCACCCTCGGGATGCCGCGGCCGCGCAACTGGTTCAGCGCGAACGTGGACGGCACCAGGGTGCGCGTGGCGAGCAGGTGGATGTTTTCCACGCGGTTCCAGGCCCAGTTCTCCAGAAAGGGCACACCGTACCGCGCCGCGTAACTGGGAACTTCTGTCTGGTAGATGGCCACGGTAGGGATGCCCAGCTGGTGGGCCGCCTGGGCCGCCCGCCAGCCGAGGACGAACGGCGAGGCCAAGTGGACGACGTCCGGCGCGTAGTCGGCAAGGATTCGCTTGACCCGGTACACACCACCCATCGCCACCCTGACGTTTGTGTAGCCGGCCAGGGGCACCGCCGGCAGCCGGTGGATCTCCGCGCCCCTGACGCGGTCCGGCGCTTCCCCGTCCAGCGTGGAGGGTGCGATGACCAGGACGTCGTCGCCCCGGTCCTCCAGATGCTCCAGCACACGCAGGATGGAATGCGTTACGCCGTTCATCAGCGGCAGGAATGATTCAGCGACAATTGCGATCCTCACCCCTCCACGGTGGTTGGCGGGCGTTGCCGCGCGGGGGACCGGATGTGACGCGGGGGGAAAGGTTTGGGAAACATCGGGATGCCGGTCTGCACCTCTTGAACACGGATCAATCACGAATACCCCGGGGCCCGGTAATTCTATTGACCGCGCTGTTCAGCGGGACTTATGATTCAAATCACGTGGATGTTGTGAAACGATTCATTGGCGAAGCATAAACCTCAGAGACGCGGTTCATTGATGCAGCATGAGCGCAGTGAAATTCCCGGGCCCGGCCACGGGACCGGGCAGGGCGGGCCGGTGCTCTCACTGACTGGCGCTGCCAAGACCTTTGGCCCGGTGGTCGCCCTGGCAGACGGCACGGTGGAGATCCGGGCCGGGGAAATCCACGCGCTCGTGGGGGAGAACGGGGCCGGAAAGTCCACCCTCGTGAAGATCCTCGCGGGCCTCTACCACCCGGACTCCGGGGACTTCAGGCTGAGCGGCGAACCTGTCCACTTTCGCAGTGTGGCAGAGAGCAAGGCCGCCGGCATTTCCGTGATCTACCAGGAGCCAACCTTGTTCCCGGACCTCACGGTGGCGGAAAACATCTTCATTGGCCGGCAGCCGAAGGGACGGTCGCGGCTGATCAGCCGTGCCGAGATGCGCCGGCAGGCCAGTGAACTGTTCGAGCGGCTGGGCGTCCCCATCGATCCGTCCCGCGCGGCGGAGGGGCTATCCATCGCGGACCAGCAGATCATCGAGATCGCCAAGGCCATTTCCCTGGAGGCCAAGGTACTGGTCATGGACGAGCCCACTGCGGCGCTCAGCGGGGTGGAGGTGGACCGGCTCTTTGCCGTGGCCCGCGCCCTGCGGGACAAAGGGACCGGAATCCTGTTCATCTCGCACCGCTTCGATGAGGTGTTCGACCTCTGCGACCGGATCACGGTGATGCGGGACGGACGCTACATCGCAACCCACCGGACCGCCGAGGTCACCGTGGAAAAGATCGTCCGGGAAATGGTGGGCCGGGACATCGGATCGCTCTTCCCCAAAGCCGAGGCGGACATCGGACATACCGTCCTCAAGGTTGACGGGCTCAGCAGGTCCGGGGTTTTCCGTGACATCAGTTTCGAGGTCCGTGCCGGTGAAATTGTTGCCCTCGCCGGCCTGGTGGGCGCCGGCAGGACCGAAGTGGCCCGCGCAGTATTTGGCATCGACGCTTACGATTCGGGTTTTGTATCGGTGGAGGGCAAGCCACTCAAAGCCCGGAACCCCCAGGCCGCCATCGCCGCAGGCCTCGGCTTTGTCCCGGAAGACCGGCGCAAGCAGGGCCTGGTGATGAACCTGTCCGTGGCTCGGAACGTGACGCTTACGCTCCGGAACAAATTCGTGACCGCCGGGCTGATCAACGGCGGCAAAGAGCGCGCGGCGGCGAACGAGTGGAGCAAGCGGCTGCAGGTCAAAGCCGGCTCCCAGGAGCACGCCGTCTCCACCCTCTCCGGCGGCAACCAGCAAAAGGTGGTGCTGGCTAAGTGGCTGGCCACGGACCCGAAGCTGCTCATCATTGACGAACCCACCCGCGGCATCGACGTCGGCACCAAGAGCGAAGTCCACCGCCTCATCTCCGACCTCGCCGGCCGTGGCATCGCCATCCTGATGATCTCATCCGAGCTCCCGGAGGTCCTGGGGATGGCAGACCGCGTCCTCGTGATGAGGGAGGGCAGGATCACCGCCGAGCTGGACAGGGCGGATGCTGACCCGGAATCCGTGATGCACGCGGCAACGTCCCCGGCAGGAGTTACGGAATGAGTTCCACGCTGAAACACGAGGAAAAAGGCACGACGGCGGCCCGCGCCGGCGGCGCCCGGGGCGGGTTCGGCCCGCTGCTGCGGCTGCGCGAACTTCCCGTGCTGGTTGCACTGGTGCTGCTGGTGCTCATCACCTTCCTGAACAACCCGCTGTTCCTGTCCCCGCAGGGAATCAAGGACCTGCTCCTCAACGCCACCATCATTGTGATCCTTGCGGCAGGGCAGACCCTGCTCATCATCACGCGGAACATCGATTTGTCCGTCGGTTCCATGCTGGGGCTGGTAGCTTTCGGCACGGGCTCGATCTTCGCCGCAATGCCCCACCTTCCCATCCTGGCGGTCCTGCTCCTGGGCATGGCCTTCGGGGCTTTGCTCGGGATGTTCAACGGATTTCTGGTAACAGTGGCCAAGGTGCCGGCCCTGGTCATCACCCTGGGCACTCTTTACGTGTTCCGCGGATTGAACAACGCCTGGGCCGGCGGGAAGCAGTACTTCGCAGGAGACCGGCCGGAGGCCTTCGGGGCCCTGTCCGTGGACACCGTGCTGGGCTTCCCCATCATCACCCTGCTCGCCATTGCGGTGGTTGCAGCGGTTGCGGTCTACATGGCCGGCACCCGTCCCGGGCGGGACCTGTACGCCATAGGATCAGACCCGGACGCGGCGAGGGTGCTCGGCATCAAAGTGTCCAAACGCGTGTTCCTGGCCTTCCTCGCCAACGGAGCCTTGGCCGGCCTGGCCGGAGTGCTCTACGCCAGCCGTTTCAACTCGGTCGGCGCCACCACCGGGACCGGAATGGAACTCGACGTGGTGGCCGCCGCCGTGGTGGGCGGAGTGGCGATCTTCGGAGGCAGCGGGACGGTTGCCGGCGCCGCCCTCGGAGCCCTCCTGCTGACCACCATCACCAGCTCCCTGACCGCTCTTCGGGTAGACAAGTTCTGGCAGCAGGCCATCGTGGGCATCCTGATCCTCACGGCCATCGTCATTGACCGCCTGGCCAGCCTGCGGACGGCCCGGAAACTGCGGATAAGCGAGGCGCGGAATGTCTGAAATCACCACTCCCAGCAGCACTCCCGCCGCGGTGCCGGTAGCCGACAGCACGGCGCCGCTGGCCAGCGAGCCGAAAGGAAAGACGGGGGCTGCCCGCATCCTGGCCAGCCGTGACGCCGTTACCATCTACGTCCTGTTGGCGTTCCTGATGTATGCCGCCATCGCCATCCCGCGCTTCGCGTCACCCGTGACCACCGGATTCCTGCTCCTGGATGTCATCCCCGTCCTGCTGATCGCGATGCCAATGACGCTCATCATCGTCACAGGAGAAATCGACCTGTCGGTGGCGAGCATCGCTGGGCTGACGAGCGCGTTGATGGGCGTGCTTTGGGCGGCCGGGCTGGACATCTGGCTTGTGCTGGCCCTTTGCCTTCTGGCGGGTATAGCTGCCGGCATGTTCAACGGCTTCCTTATTGCCGTCCTTGGCTTGCCCTCACTGGCGGTCACCATCGGTACGCTGGCGCTCTTCCGGGGCCTGGCCCTGGTGGTCATCGGGGACAACGCGGTAGCCAACTTCCCCAAGCCGCTGACAGCCTTCTTTACCTCCAAGCTCGGCGCCACCGGCATCCCCACAGTGATGATCGGCGTCGTACTCATCATGGTGTTTTTCGGAGTGCTGCTCCATTTCACGCCCTTTGGGCGCGGGCTGTACGCGATGGGCTACAGCAAGGAGGCGGCCAACTTCGTGGGCATCAACGTGTCGCGGAGCAAATTCTGGCTGTACCTGGGCTCCGGCGCAGTGTCAGCCCTGGCCGGGATCTACTGGACGCTGCGTTATACCAGTGCCCGGAGCGACAACGCCTCCGGGCTGGAACTGGCCGTTATCGCTGCCGTGCTCCTCGGCGGCGTCTCGATCTTTGGCGGCAAAGGCACCATCCCCGGCGTGGTTGCGGGTGTGCTGTTGATCGGCAGCCTGAACTACGCCCTGCGCCTGGGACGGGTGTCCGACGTCGTCCTCATCACCGTGACCGGCCTGCTGCTCATTTTCTCAGTGGTGGCACCCAGCATCGGTGCCGCCGTCCGGGAATGGCGGCACACCCGCCGGGTCCGGCAGAGCTTCAGCCAAGGCGCACCCTAAACCGACCACACAAGGGAAAAGGAAAAACAATGATGTTGAACCGAAAAAGCAACGGCAGGCGCGCCCGCTTCGCGCCGTTGGTGGCCATCACGGCCGCCACGGCGCTGGCCCTGACCGCGTGCAGCGGCGGTGGTGGAACAACGGGGGGCACCTCCGCCGCGGTGGAGGAGCAGAAAATCACGTTCATCCCCAAGCAGCTGAACAACCCTTACACCGACGTCGTCCTGGGTGGCGGCAAGGACGGTGCCCAGGAGGCTGGCTTCGCCTCCTCCCAGGTGGTTGGGCCGCTCGAAGCGTCGGCGTCCAGCCAGGTCTCGTTCATCAACGCCGAAACCCAGGCGGGGACCAACGTCATCGTCATCGCCGCCAACGATCCCGACGCCGTCTGCACCGCCCTGGGTGAGGCGCGCTCCGCGGGTGCCAAGATCGTCGCTTTCGACTCCGACGCCAACCCCGACTGCCGCGACGTGTTCATCAGCCAGGTGGTGGCCAAGGAAGTGGCCCTGATCCAGACGAAGCTCATCGCCGATCAGATCGGCGGATCGGGTGAAATCGCCATCCTGTCCGCCACGGCGAACGCCACCAACCAGAACGAATGGATCAAGTTCATGGAGGAGGATCTGGCCTCCAACCCTGCGTACAAGGACATCAAGCTGGTGGCCAAGGTTTATGGCGACGATGATGACACCAAGTCGTTCCAGGAAGCCCAGGGCCTGCTGCAGGCACACCCGAACCTGAAGGGCATCATTTCGCCCACCACCGTGGGTATCGCCGCCACCGCCCGGTACCTCTCCACCTCGGCGTACAAGGGCAAGGTTGCGCTCACCGGGTTGGGGCTGCCTAACGAGATGCGTCCGTTCGTGAAGGACGGGACGGTGAAGGAGTTCGCCCTTTGGGATCCCGCCCAGCTCGGCTACGTCGCGGCGTTCGCCGGCAAGGCCCTTGTGGAGGGCAAGATCACCGGTGCCGCGGGTGACACCTTCACGGCAGGGGAACTGGGTGACCGGACCATCGAAGAAGGCGGCGTCGTTATTGTTGGCCCGCCAACCGTCTTCAACGCCCAGAACATCGACCAGTACAACTTCTAGCGCTGCCGTGCCCGGACCGGGCGGGCTCCTCCGGCCCGCCCGGCCTTCCGTGCACCGCGCTGCCTGAAGTCAGCGGAAGGGAAGGTTGTTATGCCGCCCACCAAGAGGAATGCTGCTGCTTTACTGGAGCCCCACCGGCGGCGGCCCACCCGGATCGGGTTGGTATCAGGAGGACTCGGAGCCTACTGGCCCCAGTTCCCTGGGCTTTTGCCGCAGTTGCAGGAATCCGCCCGGTACGTCACGGCGCGCTTCAAGGAGCTGGACGCGGAAGTCGTGGATGCGGGATTCATTTCCGATGCCCCCCAGGCCGTTAAGGCGGGGGAGAAACTTCGGCAGGCTGACTGCGACCTGATCGTCATCTTCCTCGCCACCTACCTGACCTCCTCGATGGTTTTGCCGGTGGCCCAGCGCTCCGGAAGCCCAGTGCTGGTCATCGACCTCCAGCCCACCGAAGCAATGGACCACGAGAACTTTGATACGGGCGCCTGGCTCGCCTACTGCGGCCAATGCCCGGTGCCGGAGGTGGCAAATGTCTTCCGCCGGGCGGGAATCGACTTCCGGTCCGTCTCCGGGCACTTGAAGCAGGAATCCGCCTGGGATCGGATTAACCAGTGGGTACACGCTGCAGGCGTCCGCGCCAGGCTCCGGAATGCTCGGCACGGCCTGATGGGCCACCTCTATCCGGGCATGCTGGACGTCGCCACCGACCTGACAACGGTTTCCACTACTTTCGGATCACACGTTGAAGTGCTCGAGTTTGACGACCTGCGCGAGCGCGTGAAGGATGTGACCGACGCCGAGGTGTCCGAACGGCTCACGCTGGCGCGGGAGCTGTTTGTGCTGGATGCGTCTGTCAACGACGACGACTTTGCCTGGGGTGCCAGGGTCTCCGTGGGCCTGGACCGGTTGGTGGAGGACTTCGACCTGGACTCGGTGGCCTACTACCACCGGGGGCTGGCGGGAGAACAGCACGAGCGGCTCGGCGCCGGAATGATCCTGGGGTCCTCCATCCTGACGGCGCGCGGTATCCCCATGGCCGGGGAGTACGAGCTGCGGACCTCCATCGCCATGCTGGCTGTCCAAGCCATCGGCGCCGGCGGTTCCTTCACTGAAATCCAGGCATTGAACTTCGTCGATAACGTGGTGGAAATGGGGCATGACGGCCCTGCCCACTTGGCCGTCTCTTCCAAGGAGCCTCTCCTGCGCGGTCTTGGCGTCTATCACGGCAAGCGCGGCTGGGGAGTTTCAGTGGAGTTTGACGTCCAGCCCGGACCGGTAACCACTCTTGGTCTCGGCCAGGACCCGGACGGCAGCTACGTTTTCGTGACATCGGAAGGGGACGTGGTGCCAGGGCCGCTGCTGGCCATCGGCAACACCACATCGCGCGTAAATTTCGGTGGCGACCCCGGCCTCTGGGTGGATCGCTGGAGCCAGACCGGAACCGGCCACCATTGGGCCCTGTGCCTTGGGCACCGCGCGGCCGACCTCCGAGCTGCCGCGTCCCTGCTGGGCATCGAGCACCGGCACGTGTCGCTCCGGGAAAAGTCCTGAATTTTTTTTGGGCAAAGAGGCTCGTCAGCGCCGGTTTGGGCGTTTCGGTGCGAAGAAAAAGTACTAAGTAGGCTTCCCTTTTGATGCTAAGCATGCTTACGGTATGGGGGCAGCTAGCGGAAAGCCTTCAGCAAAGGGGGTGGAGGCCGGGGCCGGGGCAACCGGTGCCGGAACATCCATGGCTAGCTAAGCCCAGCGCAACGACACATCCAAGGAGACGTCATGCTCAACCGGGAAAATATTGAAAGCCTGCTCAACAAGGGCGGCAACGTCGTCGGTTCCGATGGCGAGAAGATCGGCTCGATCGGCCAGCTGTACGCGGACGACGACACGGGCGAGCCCACCTGGGTCACCGTCAAGACGGGGCTTTTCGGCACGTCGCAGTCCTTTGTCCCTGTTGAGGGAGCCCACAGCCAAGGCGACGACCTGGTGGTTCCGTACAGCAAGGACCACGTCAAGGACGCTCCACGCGTGGACGTCGACGGGCACCTCACCCCCGAGGAAGAGGACCGCCTGTACAGCTACTACGACCGCGGCGCCCAGAGCTACTCCGAGACCCGCCGCGACACCGGTGGCGATGACACGAGTGGCAATGTGGACCTGCAGGGCGACGCAGACCTGAACGCCGGCACTCCCGGTGCCGGTACCTCCGGCTACGCATCCGGCACCGGCACCGCGGGCTACGCTTCCGACCGCGACACCGTGGGCCACGACACCTCCGGGCCCACCACCGATGACGCCATGACCCGCTCCGAGGAACAGCTCCGCGTCGGTACCGAGCGTGAAGCTGCAGGCCGGGCCAGGCTCCGCAAGTACGTCACCACGGAAAACGTCACCAAGACAATTCCCGTGCAGCGCGAAGAGGTCCGCCTGGAGCGGGAGCCCATCACGGACGCCAACCGCGGCGCGGCCCTTGATGGTCCTGACATCAGCGAGGAAGAACACGAGGTAGTCCTGCACGAGGAACGCCCCGTGGTGCAGAAGGAGGCGGTTCCGGTAGAGCGCGTCCGCTTGGACAAAGACGTTGTCCAGGACAACGTCACCATCAACGAGGAAGTCCGCAAGGAGCACATCGAGGCCGACGGCCACGGCGTCGACCCGGACCAGCGCCGCTGACACTCGCCGCTAACGTGCTGAAGCGCTGTTGAACGGACCGGCGCCGAGGCGA
>NZ_JBNHFF010000092.1:0-12037 GCF_059089965.1 Arthrobacter sp. SPT-J7 | reverse complement strand
GGGCGTTGTAGCGGCAGGAGACCGAACGCCCGGCAAAGTTCACCAGGAGCTCTGTTCCTTCGAGCACCCTGGCGATGGTGCCGTCGTCGTCTTCCCACGTGGCCGACGGCGAACTCTTGGCGCTCTCGCGGCCAATAGTGCGTACGGTCCAGCCATCCTGCTCAAATCGATCCCGGAAGTATCCGCCGATGAATCCGGAAGCTCCGGCCAGTACCACCGTTCTGGTGCTGCTCATATTTCCCCCTGTGTTATTTCGATACTTAGCCACGGATGCTGCGGCTCAAGCTGAGGACGTCGTCCAAAATCCTGCTGACCCCTGGAATCCGTGCCAGTGCGAGTCCCTTGGTGATCAGTGGGACGGCTCCGTCCACCAGCCGCCTGGTCCGCTGCTGCCCTTCCGAGGTGTCGTAAACCCAGAAGAGGGTGACACCCATGTAGCAAAGCCACAGCAGTTCCGGAAGATCGGCCCTGAGCCTTTTCGGGGCCTGAGGTTTCGCGCCCTCCGCGGCCCTGCGGAAGATGTCCAGGGAAGCCTCGCGCGCAGCCGTCGAGCCGGCTGCGAAGGGGTTCACCGGAGATGTGGGACGGATGGCGGTAGCTACGAAGTCGGCGCCAAAGCGGTGGTAGGGAGCCATAACGTCCAGGCCGGTATGGAGGGTGGCCTTGAGCCGGCTCGTAAGGTCAGCAGCATCGTCAAGCGCTTCGGCAGCCTTTACCGCATGCTCCGCCTGTACCCGGAGATACAGCTCATGGACAAGATCGTCCTTTGATGCGAAGTAGTAGTAGGCGTTGCCCACCGATATGCCGGCCTCCGCAGCGATGGCCCGCATGGTGGTCTTCGCGAAGCCGATCTCGCGGAACATCCTCAGGGCGACGTCCGCCACCAGCTGGCGGGTCTGCTCGCTCTTGGTCACCTGCCGCTCCTCGCATTTTTGAACATGTTCAAAAAGTATCGCACGAATTGAACCTGTTCTGATCCTTGTTGGGCAGGTTCTGGGACGTTGGATGGGACAATTGGGCGGACAGTGCTAATACAGCCGGCGGCCCCTCCCGACTCCGGACGCCGAGCGAACCACTATGAACGGACTCCCCATGCCCTCAGCCTCAGGCCACAACGCCCTGCCCGAAACAACCCCGCCAGGCAGCGCAGCCCGGTTCGCCTCGATCGGTTCCCCCTACTTCGGGATCATGCTGGCGTCCATGGCAGTGGTGCTCATCCTGTCCAACATTGGTGCGTCCAAAGGCGTAGCCATCGGACCGATCATTACAGACGGCGGCTTCTTCCTCTTTCCACTGGCATACATCCTTGGCGACGTCATCAGCGAGGTCTACGGCTTCAAGGTTGCCCGCAAAGCCATCTTCACCACCTTTGCGCTGTCCGTCTTCGCGTCCTCTGCTACTGGGTGATCATTGCCCTGCCCGGTTTCGAGGACGAGTTCGGAACGTCCAAGCAGGCCGCCCTGGAAGGCGCATTGGGCCCGGTACCGCAGACTGTGCTTGCTTCACTACTCGCGTTCCTTGCAGGGCAGACCATCAACTCGTGGATCCTGGTCAAGATGAAGGCCCGCTCGGGTGAGAAGTCCCTTTGGGCTCGCCTCATGGGATCGTCGGGCGCCGGCGAGTTCGTGGACACCCTTATCTTCTGCAGCATCGCAGCGTCAGTCATTGGCATCTCCGACTTCGGAACCTTCGTGAACTACCTGGTGGTGGGCTTCGTCTATAAGACCCTGGTGGAGTTCATCTTCGTGCCGGTAACGTCGCTGGTGATCGGGTGGGTCAAGAAGCGCGAGCCGAGCTACGGCGTTCCTGCCGCCTCCGCGAACGGCACGGTGTAGATGCCACCCGCCGTCGTGCGTTTCTTCCGGCAACCCGGGCGCGTGAACCTCCAGGAGCCTGAACGGTGCCCGGCCGCCCGAAGACTCCGGCGTTCCGGCACCTTCCCGGCGATTCCGACTGCGGAGTGCCGGCTCAGGAGTAGTACTGGCCCAGCGTTTCGGCTTTGAAGTCGAAGAAAGTGCCGGATTCGATGGCCAGGCGGGCATCGTCCACCATCTTCACCACAAAGCGCTCGTTGTGGATGGAGATCAGAGTGGCGGACAGCATTTCCTTGGCCTTGAACAGGTGGTGGATGTATGCACGCGAGTAGTGATTGCACGTGTAGCAGTCGCAGCCGTCCTGAAGCGGACCGAAGTCGCGCTTGTACTTGGCGCCCGAAAGGTTGAACCGGCCCTGGGGTGTGTAGAACGCCGAGTTCCGCGCCACCCGGGTGGGGGAGACGCAGTCGAAGGTGTCGGCCCCGTTCTCGATGGCGGTGAAGATGTCATCCGGCTCGGAAATACCCAGCAGGTGGCGGGGTTTGTCCTCCGGCAGTTCCTCGTTGCACCACCGCACGATGGTTCCCAGGTTCTCCTTCTCCAGCGCCCCGCCGATGCCGAACCCGTCGAACGGCATGGCGCCGAGGTCCCGGCACGCCTTCCGCCGCAGGTCCTCGTACTGCGCGCCCTGGATGACGCCGAACAGCGCCTGGTACGGCTTGCCCACCCGTGATGAGGTGAGGCGGAAGTGCTCCTCGATGCAGCGAAGTGCCCACAGCCGGGTCCGCTCCAGGGATTCCTCCTGGTAGCCGCGGGAGTTCTGCAACGTGGTCAGCTCATCAAAGGCGAACATGATGTCCGCGCCGATCTGGTGCTGGACCTGCATTGAAATTTGGGGGGAGAATCGGTGCCTGTCACCGTTCAGGTGGGATTTGAACCAGACGCCGTCGTCGTCGATGTGGGCGAGGCGCTCCTTGCCAGGGGCCACGGCGTCGTCCGGCCCGGACGCGTCAACGGACTTCATGTCGATGACCTTCTTGAACCCCGAGCCCAGGCTCATCACCTGGAATCCACCGGAGTCGGTGAAGGTGGGCCCCGGCCAGTTCATGAACGCGCCAAGGCCGCCCGCCTCGTCCAGGATGTCCGCGCCCGGCTGGAGGTACAGGTGGTAGGCGTTGGCCAGCAAAGCCTGGGCCCCCAAGCCTGACATGGACTCCGGCAGCACGGCCTTGACGGTGGCTTTGGTGCCGACGGCGATAAACGCAGGAGTCTGGATCTCACCATGGGGTGTGGTGATGGTCCCGGTGCGCCCCAGGAACTGGCCGCCGTTGGATGCGACCTGGGCAGTCGACGGCGGACAGGTTGCGGCAAGGCGGGTGCCCACCCGGAAGCCGAACTCAGACTGCCGGGCTGCGACGCCAGGGATCGCAGGCCCGGGACGCGGGTCGGTCGCAGCGGCCGAAGGGGTAGGAACAGAAGCAGGGTTGGCTGGCACCGTACCAGTGTGCCAGCAATCGCGGGGGTCCCTCAGCTCACTGGTTCGGATGTGGGGTAGTTCTCAGCCCGCCAAGAGTCCCAGGAGGTGCGGATCGAATCAAGCCTGGCAGCACCCAGGCCGTACGTCGAGATGACCACCAGGGACCCGCCGTCGGGCCGGACGTCCTCGACGGCGAGTTGATCGGCGACCACCAGGAGGCCGTCATTATGGTCAGCGTAACTGTGGACTGTCAGTCCCACCTGATGGTTGGTCCGGTACCAGACCTTCCCGGAGATTTCCTCGCCGGTGGCCAGGGTCAGCTGGTAGTTGTCACCACGCGCCGGGAGCTCGGACAGGCCGAGTTTTTCGATCGCGGAACCCGGTCCGCCCGGCACTTGCAGGAACAAGGTATGGCGTTTGCCGTGCGGGTGGCGTTCCAGGGCGAAGCGGAGCTGCTGCAGGAACGTGAGCCAGCCCTGCGTGATGTCCTCGTCCCATGCCGCCCACTCGGAGTTGTGGTCCACAGCGGCCCGCGTCACGCTCACCAGGGTCCCCTGCGGAACTGGCCTGAGCTCGAAGACATCCCCGCCGTGGAGTGTCAGGCTGGTGTGGTCCGGTGATTCCTCCACGTCCGGGGAGAAGTAGATTTCCTTGATCTCGTCGTCCAGGTCCTCGGCTTGCCAGCCGTGCCATTCGGCAACTTTGGACGGTTCGCGCAGCATGGTCCAAACCTGCGGCGCGTCAGCATTGATTACCACGCTCAGATTGTTAGTCATAGCCCCGAATGTACAACTCCAACCGGGCGCCGGGTAGGGGCAATTACTTCAGCCAGTCCGCGCCAGTGACGAGGGTGCCACGGAGGCCAAAGTCAGGAGCGGACAGCCTCGAGTTCGTTGCTGATGCGCCGTTCCAGTTCGCCCGGTCCTATGGTTTCCGAACCCCCATGGGCCCGGAGGAACAGCAGGGATTCGAGCCGCAGGAGCCGCCATTCCCGCTCGGCGTCGTGGTTCGAGTTGTCGATGGACCTGAAGATTTCCTTGTCATACAGGTTGGGCTCGTTAAGCGAGCGCTGCCGGACCTTTGCCGCCATCCTCGCCTTGAACTGATCCGTCTCCTGGTGTTCCGGGGTGCGGATCAGCCGTTCGTAAACCTCCGCCCGCTCCTTTTGGCCTTCCTGGCGGCAGATGTAGCTGGACAAAGCCAGGGACGCTTCAACCGAGGCCCAGCGGCCGGGATTGCCGTCATAGGGCAGGACGTTGAGCAGGTCGGCGACCGCCAGGGAGCCGTCGGCGTCCTTGAGGGTGATGAAGAGTTCGTGGGCGAGGTCGCTCAGGTCCTTGAGGCAGCTGCCGGACTTGAAGTTGACGCCCTTGGCCAGGCGGTCAGCCAGGAGCAGCACTCCCATTGCGTCCGGATGGGCTTCCGCTGCGGCTTCCACCACCGATTCCGGGGTACCTTCCGCGGCAGGGATCAGGGCGAGTTCCTCCTCGCTGGGGCCGCTGGCCGCCGGCGGAACCGGGGGCAGGGGAGGTACGACGACGGCGGGAATGGCCGGTGCTGCGGCGGAAGTTCCGCCGGGCTGCCCCTGCCCGGCCTCCTCTGAAGGCTTTCCCGGCATCGGAAGCTGCGTCACGCCGTCGGCCTCTTCCTCCGTTACCGTCACGGTGGTGCCAACGGCGATGCGCAACGTCCCGCCGCCGGCCAAACTTGCGAGTACCAGGGCGGGCGCGCCGAAATCATCCGGTTCCAGCTCCACCTGATGGATCTCCGCCGTCCGTTCACCGCCGGGCAGGAGGATGTGGTCGCCGGTGGCCAGGGCTCCAGCCTGCTGTTCACGATGGTGCCGGGCGGCTGGTGTTTCGGTCATGGGAGTCCTTAAGTTCTCTTGCGGTCCGCCCTACAGTCTACAAAGGCGGGTTCCGGAAGTCGGGGACGCCGGGTGCGGCCGAGGGTGTCAGTACCCCACGCCCGCGAAGGCCAACGCCTGGCGGATCAGCCCACCACGCCCGCCGCTGAACTCCATCTGGACGCCGGGACTGAGCACTTCCTCCGGGGTCATCCAGGTCAGTTCGAGGGCGTCCTGGCGGGGCTCGCATTCGCCGGTCACGGGGATCACGTAGGCCAGCGAGACGGCGTGTTGGCGTTCATCGGTGAAGCCGGTCTGGGACGGTGCGGGGAAGTACTCGGCCACGGTGAAGGGGACCGGGCTGATGGGCAGTTGAGGGAACGCCAGCGGGCCGAGGTCCTTCTCCATGTGCCGGAGAAGGGCCGCACGGATGGTCTCCCGGTAGATGACGCGGCCCGATACAAGTGACCGGACCATGGTGCCGTCCTCGTCAGCCTGGAGAAGGGTTCCGACCTCATTGACGAAGCCCAGCGGATCCAGCCGGACAGGCACTGCCTCGACGTAAACCATGGGCAGCCGCCCGCGCGCCTCAAAGAGGTCTTCTTCGGAAAGCCAGCCGGGATTCGGGTCAGGAGTGCGCACGTTCATGGTTAAGTTCTACCCCATGGGACGATGCTCGGAGATCCATACGGTGGCTGGCACGCGGGGCGTGGCGGGCCCGGCGTCCGGGTTGGGCACGTGGAGCGTCCTGCCAAAGGCCTCCTCGGTAATGCTGGCCTCGAGCCCGGCGGCGGCGAGGCGTTCCTGCAACGGTTCCAGGCCGCCGTCGTACTCAAAGCCGAGCCCCGAGCGTGGAGCTCCGGACGCCGGACGCACCAGAAGCACGCCGCCGTTCTTCGCGGTGAAGTCGGCGGTCTCGTCATTGTCCGGCACGGGACGGGGGCGGGCCCCGATGTGCCGCAGGGTCTGGGAAGCGGCGGCGGGATCCTCCGTCCACCAAACCCCGACGACGGCGAGGGCCGGGTCAGCGCCCCCCGCCGCGGCAGCGCCGGAGTCAGCTTGGTCAGCCAGGAAACTGAAACCGTCCGGCCCCGTGATCCTGCAGGCTTCACCGTGGTCTGCAGTGATTATTTCCGCGGGTGTGGTTCCGTCATCCTGTGCCGAGAGGTTGGTGCGGCGGGCGAATTCAGCCACATCGCCCACCTCCACTGCCAGCACTGTCCTTCCGTCCTCAGCTGCTCCTTCCGGTACGCCATGGAGGGCAAGGCGGCCCGAACCGGCATCGAAGACCTGCCACCCGGGCGAATTCCCGGTGCGGGCCAGGCCCAGGGCGGTCAGCAGCTCCGCCCAGGCTTCGATCCGGGCGGTGAAATGAAGCGGGCGGACACGCAGCATGACTTCTCCTTCGGATAGCCAACGGGACTTTGGTGCCATCCTGCCACGTGGTCCGCCGCGTGTCGTTCGCGCTTGTGCTGGCGGTCTGCAGGAGCAGAATAGGGCCATGGCTGTTGAACTTGAGGAGCTGCTGGTGCCCGACGCCCCCGCCTGGCGTAGCTGGCTCAAGGAAAACCACGCAACCAGCCCCGGCGTCTGGCTGGTACTGCATAAGAAGGGCGGAAAGGTCACCGAGCTGGACTATGCTGCGGCCCTGGACGAGGCTCTCTGCTTCGGCTGGATCGACGGCCAGGCCAGGCGCCGGGACGCGGAAAGTTCCTTCCAACGCATGACGCCCCGGGGAGCCAAAAGCCCCTGGTCGGCAAGGAACGTCACGTACGTGGCCCGCCTGGAGGCCGACGGCCGGATGACCGACGCCGGGTGGGCGGCCGTGAACGCGGCCAAGGAAGATGGCCGCTGGGACAAAGCCTATGACGGACAGGCAACGGCCGAAGTTCCGGCGGACCTGGCAGCGGCGATAGCCGCAGTTCCCGCCGCCCAGGCCATGTTCGACGTCCTCACCAGGACCAACCGCTTCGCCCTGATATACCGGACCAATTCGGTAAAGCAGGCCTCCACCCGGGAACGGAAGATTGCCGGATTCGTGGAGATGCTGGCCCGTGGGGAGGCGCCGTACCCCCAGAAGAAGCGCCCACCGGGAGCGTCACAGTAATCAGTCGGCCATGGTGATCGAAGCGGCGGCCTCGAAAGCCATCCAGGCCTGCAGCTGCGTGGAGAATTCGACGATGGCCCCGGGCGGATAGGTGACGCCCGCGGGGACGGCGGCGTGCATCGAGAAAACATACCTTCCGGGCCGCCCCGTGCTGCCGGCTTCTTCGCCTGGGGCAGCAGGCCGCTTCCCCTCCCAAAACGCCCCTGCCGTATCGAACACCAGCCGGGCGGCGGTAGCCCTGGTCCGCTCGGGAAGCCGGGCATCGACGGCGGCGAGGCCAAGGTAACGGCACAGGATCCCGGTGAAGAGACCGCCGTCGCCCGTTCCCTCGCAGCGCAGCGCTTTCCCGGGGGCACCGGAGGTGGCTGTGGCTGCCGGGTCATGCTGCACCGGAACCGTCAGCAGCCGTGCTGACCCCTCCACTACTTCGGCCGCCCTGGCGAGGTTCGCACGTCCGCCCAGCTCAAGCTGCGCAGCCAGGACCGGACCCTGGTTGTAGGTGTAGACCGCCCTGTCGATCACCACGTTCCCTTCCGGATCCAGCCGGGCACCGTCCAGGTAAAGGCCCTGGTCCGGATCAAAGAGGGTGGCGTCCAGCCAGTCCAGCAGCGACTGCGCCTTTCCGCGCTGGCCGGTGCGGGCGTAGTAGAGCGCGATGGGTGCAGTGGCGGGGGTGTTCTTGAAGTCCCGTTTTTTGCTCCAGAAAGCACCCCCGCCCAGGTCATTCGTGCATGCCGCGTCGAACTGCAGGGTGAGGGCTTTGCGGAGACCGGCGTTCCCGCGGCGGCCCGCCGTGCAGGTCTCCTCCGCCAGCTGGTCGAGCCGGAGGGCGGCGAGGGCGAGCCAGGCCATGTCGTCGTAGTAGTTGTTCACGAACGTAAAGGCGTTGCGCAACCAGATTCCGGTCACCAGCCGCGAAGCGAGGCGCCCGGCGCTGGGCGTGCCGGCACCGTAGAATCCTGCTGCCGGCGCAGAGCCCTTACGCAGTTCACGCCGGCCGGCATCCACGAGGCAGTCGGCATAGTGGGCCTGCCACCAGTAATGCCAAGGATGGAGCAGTTTGCGTTTCAGGCCGTCCCGCCAGGCTGGGACAGGCCAAGCCACCGCGCCCAGATGCGTGCCGGGCAGGAAGAACAGCTTCCTGCCGAACAGTTCCGTCACTGACCGTGCGGCCTCGTTGGCCCGTTCCGCCCAGTCAACGGGAGGGGAAGCATCCGCGGAAGTCATGGCTTCCACCCTAACCGGGCACCGCGGAATACGGGCGGAGGGCCGATAGTGCGGACCCGCAGTAGTTTCAGTTAACATGCACTAACTAATGCTTCGCGGTTTCCTGCCGAAGCAGTCACGCATCAAGGAGGATGTATGGACGTCACAGGCAGCGTTGCGTTGGTTACCGGAGGTGCCTCAGGCCTGGGGGCCGCCACTGCCCGCAGGCTGTTCGACGACGGAGCAACAGTGGTGCTTGTTGACCTTCCCTCCTCTGCGGGTGCGGCCTTCGCGGAGGAGCTGAACGCGCTGGACATCGCGCCCAATAGTGGGAGAGAGGACAGCGGAGGCGCCAGCGGCCCAGCCGGGAAACGAGCAGGGAGCCTTCGAAAATCAGCCGTCTTCGTGCCTGCGGACGTAACGAGTGAAGCGGACGTACGGGCTGCCGTCGACGCCGCAACAGCCCTCGGACCATTGCGGATTCTGGTGAACTGCGCAGGCATCGCCACCCCGGGGAAGGTGCTCGGCCGGGAGGGGGTGCTTCCGCTGGAGGCGTTCAACCGGGTCGTCCAGGTCAACCTCGTGGGGACCTTCAATGTACTGCGCCTGGCGGCAGCGGCAATGGTGGCTACCGAGCCGGCCACCACGAACCTGGGTGGTCCCGAACGGGGTGTCATCATCAACACCGCCTCCGTGGCTGCTTTTGAGGGACAGATTGGCCAGCCTGCCTACGCTGCTTCCAAGGGCGCGGTGGCGGCCATGACCCTGCCCCTCGCCCGGGAGCTCGCGCGCTCGCTGGTGCGCGTGGTAGCCATCGCCCCGGGAATCTTTGAAACACCCATGATGGCGGGGTTGCCGCAGGAAGCACAGGATTCCCTGGGTGCCCAGGTGCCGCACCCCTCGAGACTGGGCAAGCCCGACGAATACGCCAACCTGGTGGCGCACATCGTGGACAACGCCATGCTCAACGGCGAGACCATCCGCCTTGACGGCGCCATCCGCATGGGGCCGAAATGACAAACACCGCCCGTGAAGCCGCTGCAACCATATCCGGCTTGCCCTCGGCCGACTTCTTCGACGTCGAAGCGCTGCTTGACCAGGCCGAACGGGAGAAACTGGCCGAGCTGCGCGAGTTCCTGGCAAGGGAGATCGCCCCGTATGCGGGGGAGTGGTGGAACACGGCCGAGTTTCCGGCGCACATCCTGCCCAAACTGGCAGCCCTGCAGCTCAGCACGCCGGCGCAGCGCGGCTACAGCCACCTGTTCGCCGGACTGGTGATTGCCGAGATGACGCGCGTGGACACCTCGATCGCCACCTTCTTCCTGGTCCACCACGACCTTTTTGTTGAGTCCCTGTACGCCTTCGGCACCGCGGACCAGAGGCAACGGCTGCTTGAAGACGCCTCCAACCTGCGGATCACCGGCGCCTTCGCCCTGACCGAACCGGACCACGGCTCCGACGTCGCCGGAGGCATGGAGACCCGGGCACGGAGGATCTCATCCACCACCGGACAGCCCGACGACGGCGGGGACGCCTGGGTGCTGAACGGCGCCAAGCGGTGGATCGGCAACGGGACGTTCTGCGACTACATGCTGGTGTGGGCCCGGGACGAGGCGGACAGGTCAGTACGCGGCTTCATCGTAGACGCCACCCTGCCTGGGGTCAGCCGGTCCCGGATCGAAAACAAGATTGCGCTGCGGACAGTCCAGAACGCCGACATTGTTCTTGACAACGTCAAGGTGGCGGAAGCGGACCGCTGTGTTTCGATCAATAGCTTCGAGGACACCAATGAGCTGCTGCGGGGTTCACGCATCATGGTCGCGTGGCAGGCCGTGGGCCAGCAGTTGGCAGCGTTCGACGTCGCCCGGCAGTACGCCGTCGAACGCCACCAGTTCGGTCGCCCGCTGGCACAGTTCCAGCTGGTCCAGCAGCAGCTGGTGACCATGCTGGGCAACGCCGTTGCGAGCATGGCCATGATGGTTGGGCTGGCGAGGCTGCAGGACGAAGGCGCCGCTGACATGCCGCGCGTGGCCCTGGCCAAGTCCTACCTCAGCGCCCGGATGCGGGAGACGGTGGCGCTGGGCCGTTCGATCCTGGGTGGGAACGGCATCGTTACCGATTACCGGATGGCCAAGATTTTCTCCGACGCGGAGGCCATCTACACCTATGAGGGCTCTTTCGAAATCAACACGTTGATCGTTGGCCGGGCCGTCACGGGAGTCTCAGCAATCATTTAGTCCCGGCGGGTGATCTGCCTTAGTCTCCGGCGGGCGCATAGGGCTGCTTTTCGCCGGCCTCGACACGTACGTCCAGCGAGTTGTTCTTCACGGGCATGGGGCAGGTGCCGTAGGGGGTGAAGGCGCTGGGGTAGTTGATGGAGCGGTTGAAATCCAGGATCACGGACCCGTCGGGGCGGGGCCGGGGCAGGGCGAGCTTGCGCCAGTCATCGGTAGTATCGCCATTTGTTTCATCGTGGAAGGTAACGGTCAGGGCACCGAGCCTTTCCTCCTCCGCCTGCAGCCGGAACTCGTGCCTGCTGCCAGGAAGGTGGAACACCACCTCGCCCACCGTGCGGTGGATGCCGTCCACCAGAGGGTTGGCTGTGGCGATGGGCACGTCCACGGGCTCGGGGTAGGGTTCGAACTTCCCGGTCACCTCCCAGCGGGGGTCATACGGGTAGGTGGGAACGCCGTGGAATCCGGTGAAAACGGGCGACCCGGCGTCCCGGGTGCGGAGGGCGTACCTGCCTCCCCGCATAGCCAGCTCAACCACAACCTGCGCCCCATCCATGCCGCCGAATTGGACCCACATCAGCGACTCCTCGTCGGCGAGGGCGGCGGAAACCGCGCCATGGACCGGTTTGCCCGACTCCACCAGGGACAGCCCGTCCGCGGGCACTGCGGTGAGTGCCGCCGTCGTACCGTCCGTTGACCACAGCCCAGGCGCCAATTCGACGGCGGTGGGGGAGTCCTCCAGCCACTGGAAGGAGGTGAGGGTCAGCCAGCCGTGGCGGGTGGCCAAAGCCTTGTTCCGGTTGTCGCGGAAGCGCTGCCAGCGCTCCACCTTTGCGGCTGGAATGGTGCTCATGGTTCCTTTCGGAGGTCTGCTTGCCCCGGCTACAACCGTGCACGGCAGGCGTTCATTCCGCGTCAAGCCTGTCCACACGGTTGAATAGGAGGTGTGGATATTTTGGCGGGCGTAAGTACTGAGTGGCTCAAGTGGTTGACCTGGTTAGCTGCGGCCGTATGCGGAGCAGCCATGTGTGCCTGGCGTCCGCGCCGCCCGGACCAGGCGGTCATGGTTTCGCTGCTGGTGTTCATCGCAGCCAGTGTGGGTGCAGGGATCTATGTCCTGAACCACCTGGCCGACGGGCGCTGGGGCGGCGACGCGCAGTCCAAACTCAGTGCGCCGTCCTTATCCGGAACTCCGGTGGTGGGGGACTTCCTTAAGCCCCTGGAAGGGGCACTGGGCGGCATGACGGACGGCGTCAACGACTTCATCGACTTCCGGTCCGCCCTTCCGGTAGCCCTGGAGTACTTTGGGGCGGCAGGTTGGGCTTTGGCCGCCGCCGTGCCGGTGGGGCTGCT
>NZ_JBNHFF010000091.1:0-12130 GCF_059089965.1 Arthrobacter sp. SPT-J7 | reverse complement strand
GGCGTTCTTGGCGCGCGCCTCTGGGCGCTCGACGGCGAGCTGTTCGATTTCCATGCCGCCTTCAACCGAGCACATGGCCAGGTAGTTGCGGTTGGCCCTGTCCAGAAGGACGGAGAAGTAGTATTCCTCGGCAATGTCGGCACCCTGGGCGATCATCACCTTGTTGACGGTGTGGCCCTTGATGTCCATGCCCAGGATGTTGGAGGAGTGCTCAAGTGCCTCGTCGGCGGACTTTGCGACCTTTACGCCGCCGGCCTTGCCTCGGCCGCCAACCTTGACCTGTGCCTTGACAACAGTTACGCCGCCGATCTTTTCGGCAGCTGCCTTTGCTTCTTCTGGGGTGTGCGCCACGATGCCGGCAAGCACGGGTACACCGTGCGCCTCGAACATATCGCGCGCCTGGTATTCAAACAGGTCCACGGTTTAGTGTCCTTCTACGTCGAAGTAGTTTCTGTACAGTCGGACACCATCGAAGACGATGACCGGGCTGCGGAATTGCACGCACCGGCGGCCTGTTGGAAACGAGCCACGCGGCGTGATGCTCCACTGGGAACTCTAGTCCTTAGGATGGACCGGCCCGGCCAAGACTACCGCTTATGTGAGTAAGGACACTATTCTATGAAGCGTAGAAAAACCGCGCGATTACGGGGTTTTTGAGGCCTCCGGCGGGGCCGGCGGGGCACTTTCGGCAGGTCGGAAATCAGCTCGTAACGGTCCTTTGAAACGAAGATTCCGGCGCCGGCGGACACGTTTCCGCAGGCCACGCCACCGACGTAGGCCGAGCAGCAAGCCCGTTCCCTTCGTGGTTCTGCCCCTCCCTGCTTCATGGCGCCTGGGCACCTGGCGCTGTGGGGCCCTTGCCGACTCCCCTCCGCTCCTAGGCGTCGAGCTTGGTGAGCGGCGCGTACCGCAGCAGCAGTCGTTTCTCCCCGACGTCGAACTTCACCTTCGCCACCGTTTTATCCCCTGCACCTTCCAATGCGAGGACTGTTCCGTTACCGAAACTCGTGTGGTTAACCTTGTCCCCCACGCTGACCGCAACGATCTCCTTCTGCGGTTGCACCCGGTTCCGGGCAATGACGGCCGGTACATCCGCATTGAAACCGGCCGACGAATCAGCCGCTGCCCCGCGGGCTGTTCCGGCGCCCCAGAAGGATCCGCTGTAGCGGTTTGATCCGATGGAACCGCCGCCCCAGCCGCCGGCCTGCCTGCTGGTTCCTTCGCGCTTCCATTCCACGAGTTCGGCGGGGATTTCCTCCAGAAACTGGCTGGCGGGGTTGTACTGGCTCTGTCCCCACATGCTCCGGACCTCCGAACGCGTGACATACAGGCGCTTGCGGGCCCTGGTGAGGCCCACGTAGGCGAGCCGGCGTTCTTCAGCCAGTTCCTTCGGGTCCGTGGCGGAGCGCTGGTGCGGAAACAGCCCGTGCTCCATACCGGTCAGGAACACCACGGGGAATTCAAGCCCCTTCGCGGTGTGCAGTGTCATCAGCGTGACCACGCCCAGCCGTTTGGCCTCCGCGACCGCGGCGGCGGTGTCTTCGGCGTCACCGCCCGGGGCATCGGGGATCTGGTCGGCATCCGCCACCAGCGAGACCTGCTCCAGGAAAGCGGCCAGTGACCCTTCAGGGTTCTCCTGCTCGTACTCACGCACCACGGCCACGAGTTCCGCCAGGTTCTCCACCCTGGACTCGTCCTGGGGATCCGTGCTGGAGCGCAGTGCGGCAAGGTAGCCGGTCTGCTCCAGGACCGCTTCAAGGGCAGCTGCGGCGCCGGAGCCTGCGGCCACCTCGGCCAGGTCATCGAGCAGTTTCACGAAGCCGAGGACAGCGTTGACGGAACGGGTTGCCATCGCAGGAGCCTGCTCCGCGCGGCGGGCTGCTGCCATGAACGAAATACGCTCACGCTGGGCGAGGGCGGCAACAGCTCCCTCGGCGCGGTCGCCGATGCCGCGCTTAGGTTCGTTGAGCACCCGGCGGAGGTTGACGTCGTCGTCCGGGTTAACCAGGACGCGAAGGTAGGCGAGGGCGTCCTTGATCTCCTTGCGCTCGTAGAAGCGCGTGCCGCCTACTACCTTGTACGGCAGGCCTACCCGGACCAGAACGTCTTCAATAGAGCGGGACTGGGCGTTGGTGCGGTAGAAGATGGCGACATCCCCCGGGCGGAGGTCGTCCTCATCCTGGAGCCGGTCAATCTCCTTGGCGATGAACTGGGCCTCGTCATGCTCGTTCTCGCCCACATAGCCAACAATTTTGTGGCCGTCTCCCTCGGCCGTCCACAGGCGTTTCTCGGGACGGTTGGGGTTGCGCGAAATCACCGAGTTGGCAGCAGTGAGGATGTTCTGCGTGGAGCGGTAGTTCTGCTCCAGCTTGATGGTCCGCGCCTCGGGATAGTCCTTTTCGAACTCCACGATGTTGCGGATATCGGCGCCGCGGAAAGCGTAAATGGATTGGTCCGAATCGCCCACAACCGTGAGCTCGGACGCTCCCGGGCCTTCCCCCACGATTTCGCGGACCAGAGCGTACTGGGCGTGGTTCGTGTCCTGGTATTCATCCACCAGGACATGCCGGAACCGGCGGCGGTAAGACTCGGCGAGTGCCGGAAAGGCACGGAACATGTAGACGGTCTCCGCGATGAGGTCGTCGAAGTCCATCGCGTTGGCCTGGCGCAGCCGCTGGGTATAACCCTTGAAGACCTCGGCCACGGCCTGTTCGAAAGGATCGCTGTAGTTCGCGGCGGAGGAGTACGAATCGGCATCGATCAGTTCATTCTTCAGCGCGGAAATTTTGTGCTGGATGGCCTTGGGCGCAAACTTCTTGGGATCCAGGTCCAGCGCTTTAGAGACCTGCGTGACCAGCCGGAGCGAGTCTGCGGAATCGTAAATGGAGAAGTTGGACTTCAGCCCGACGTTGGCGGCTTCCTGCCGGAGGATCCGGACGCAGGACGAGTGGAACGTGGAGATCCACATGATCTTGGCGCGGCCGCCCACCAGCACTTCAATGCGTTCCCGCATTTCCGCCGCGGCCTTGTTGGTGAAGGTGATGGCGAGGATTTCGCCGTGATGGGCCCGCCCGGTGGCGATCAGGTAGGCGATCCGGTTACTGAGCACACGGGTTTTGCCCGACCCGGCACCGGCCACGATCAGCAGCGCGGACCCTGAGTGTTTGACCGCCTCCTCCTGCTGCGGGTTCAAACCCTCCAGCAGCTGGGTTGCATCCGGACGGTGGCTGCTGTGGCGGCGCACTTGGCCATGCTGCTCCTCGTCCTCCCGGCTGCCTGGCATACCGGCGCCCGGCTGGCTCTCCCAGGGCAGGCCACCGCCGGGACCGGCCGAGGTGACGACGCCTTCAGGGCGGGCCTTGGTGCGGGCAGCGGCTGCGGGAGCGGCCTTGAAAGGTCCGTCAGAGTACGGGTCAAACAACATATCCATGGTGCCTACAAGTCTAGGCGGTGGGACCGACACGCACTTCCAGCCTGTGGATTATGTGTCTAAGCTATCGCGGAGTCTTCAGGCCACCGAGCCGGACTCGAGCGCAGCGCGCAGCTCTCGCACCGCCGTTGTACCACCTGCCATGAACCATTCCAGGCCGTTCACCCGGACAGTGTCCACGGCGCCGCCGGCCGCACGGACGATCGCCTTTCCAGGCAGCCAGTCCCACTCCGGGCAGCTGTGCTGGAACCAGCATCCGAGCTGCCCATCAGCTACCCGGCCGAGGTCGCAGGAACCCGAGCCGAGCATCCGCAAGGCGGCAGCAGAGGTGGCAGCAGCATGCCAGGGCATCGCGCAGAGTGGGTCCATAAGCCAACTCGGGTGGATGTACGTGGCAGCGCCCAGCTCGGCTACGGCAGTGCCGTTGCGCGCTCCCCCGTCCTCGGCGAACACCACCAGGGGTTCGCCGTTAAGGGTGGCAGGATGCGCCCTGCCGCCCAGCCAGAGCTTGTCCTCCTCCGGCTGGAAGATGGCGCCGAGCACCACATCGGAGGAATCCTTCAGCGCAATGGCCGAGCACCAGTACGTGGATCCATGCAGGAAGTTGTAGGTGCCGTCCACAGGATCAACCACCCAGGTACGTCCGCTGGTCCCCTGCACCGAGGCCCCTTCCTCCCCGAGGATCCCGTCTTCGGGCCGGCAGCGGCGCAGCTGTTCCAGCACGTAGGCCTCCGCCGCGTGGTCCGCGGCGGTCACCACGTCGGAAACGGAGGTCTTCTGCTGCGACTGCAGGCCTGCCATCCGCATGAGCAGCGCCAGCTGCCCGGCTTCGCGGACCAGGGCTGCAGCCAGTTGGTAATCATCCAAAGAGGGGTCGAGTTCAATAGCGCTGTGCCGGCCAATGGTCATGGCTTCAGTTTATGGGGCGGGATAATGGTGCCATGGCCAAAACCCCTGCCCAGCGGATCAAAAAGCACGGCTCCAAGGCGGCTGTACCGCAGCACCACCTACCGCCCGTGGTCAACCCCACCACGGCGCGCACGCCGCAGAAAGCCGAAAACAACGGCAACCTCATCCTGATCGCCGGCGTGGTGGCCAGCCTGTTCCTGTTCTGGTACCTCCACCTGCTGACGCTGGACCAGCTGCGGCAGCTCTCCGGTGGCCTGCCCATGCCGGATTCGCTGATCGGCGGGTTCGACCCGGCCTACATCAACCAGCTGCATCCGGCGATGAACGAGGAAGCGCGCGGCCAGCTCAACTACGTCCACAGGACGGCCGGCACCCTGTTCCCGCTGATCTTCGGGTTCACCTGGCTGCTGCTGATCGGAACAAGCGTCGCCAGGAAAGCCCTGCGCTGGGCACTATGGGCACTTCCCCTGCTGTTTGTAGTGGTCCGGCTGTGGGGCAACGCGGCCATCGACGGCATGCTGGCGGCAGGAACGCCCGACGCCGGCCAGATCGCCCTGGCGTCAGGCCTCACCGTCGCCGGCTGGGTTTCGCTGGTCCTGAGCCTGCTGGCAGGGGCTGCGGCGGTGTTTCTGCGGACGCGAAAGCCCGGAAACCAGGAAGCCTAAAGCGGCTGGCCAACTGCGGCGGCAGCGCGGGCCCGCTTCCGGTGCCGATGCACCCGCTGCGCGATAACCAGGCCCGCCGTGGCCATTCCCACGGTCACCGGGTAGCCCATGAGCCGCTCCAAGGTGCCGGGCTCGGGCACGTCCATGCGCGTCAGCCCGCCCGTTGCCAAGGCAGCAGCGGACACGGCCCCGCAGGCCAGGATAAACCAGGCCATCAGTGTTTTCCGCAGCCAGAGGATGCCCAGGACCAGCAGGGCGGCCGCCCCGGCAAGGAAGTACATGACGGCGCCGGCAAAGTGCCAGCCGGAGCCGACATCCTCCGGTACCAGTCCCACAACCACCGTTCCGGCTCCCGCCGTTCCGATCAGCACCCTCACGGCGATGGCTGCCAGCCAAGGTGTCCGCCGGCCCGGCTGGACCCGGGCGCCGGCCAGGGCAGCCACGCACAGCAGGCCCGAGCTTAGGAGCAGCGCCCCCAGCAGCATCCCCATCCCCTGAACCACGAACGATGCGTTCATCAGCCAGTTCAGCGGGGAACACACGTCCCGGCCGTCGAAAACGCCGCAGTTGATGGCACCGAGGTCGCTGATATAGCCGGTGCGCAGGTCATAGGGCCGGGGACCGGCCCAAGCGCCGATGACGGCGGCCTCCGCGGCGAAATACTGCAGCACGCTGAGTACGGACCAGGCACCGATGTACTGCCGGGTGGAAGCGGTGTCCGGGATAAATGCCAAGGTTTTGGCGGTGGACGGAGCTGAACTCATGCTTTGAGCGTAGTACGGCTCCGCACCTTGTATGCTTGTATCCGTGTCCGGCCGGACCGGCCTTGCCGATCCATCGGATGCCCGCCCTCGTAGCTCAGTGGATAGAGCACGGCTCTCCTAAAGCCGGTGTCGTTGGTTCGATTCCAATCGAGGGCACTTGAACTTTCCTCCTCCGGAGTTCGCGCTCCGCTCGTACCTGCTCGGCGGGGCGGCCAATGGCCACACCGGGCAGTGGACTGTCCAGCGGGACCTGCTGGACCGGACGAATGGCACCCGCGGAACTTTTTTCGGCGTCGTACATTTTGTTCCCACGCACGACGGCGGCCTTGCCCTCCGGGAGGAAGGCACCATGCGCTGGCCCACCTTTACCGGGCCCGCTTCCCGCGAATACCTGATGAAGACCAGCGACCGGCCCGATGCCCTGGACGTATTCTTCCCGGACGGGCGCCCCTTCCACACCATGAGCTTCACGCCGGAGGCCAACCTGGACCGGCACTGGTGCGATCCCGACACCTACCGCGTGGCTTATACGTACGAGGACCCACACCGCTTCAGGTACAGCTGGGACGTACAGGGGCCGCAGAAGGATCTCCTGCTGACCTCGCGCCTGGTGCGGCAGGAGCAGGACAGTTGAAGGACCGCATCGTGGTGTCCGCCGTCTGCGTCTTTGACAACGCCGGCCGGCTCCTGACGGTCCGGAAGCGCGGCACGTCCATGTTTATGCACCCCGGCGGCAAACCCGAAGCCGGTGAAACCGCCGTGCAGGCCGCCGCGCGGGAACTGGCCGAAGAGGTGGGCATCGTCCTTGATCCAAGCGACCTGCAGCTGATGGGCGTTTGGATTGCCGACGCCGCCAACGAGGCCGCCACGGACATCGAAGCCACGGTGTTCCTGGCGCCGGGCACGTGGGAGGCCCAGCCATCCGCCGAGATAGCGGAAATCCGCTGGCTGGAACTGGGCGCAGGCGACCTCCCCCGGGACCTCGCCCCGCTCCTGACCGATCACATCCTGCCGGAGCTGGCCGCCACGGCTCAAACCGTGTGGACCGAAGGCTAGAACTCAGGAACTGCTTCCTCCGCCACTGCCGTAGCTTCGGCGAACTGCGTCCGATACAGCTCCGCGTAACGGCCTTCAGCGGCCAGGAGTTCTGTGTGGGTGCCGCGCTCTACAATCCGGCCGTCCTCCACTACCAGGATTGCGTCAGCGGCACGGACAGTGGACAGGCGGTGTGCAATGACGACGGCGGTGCGCCCCTCGAGTGCGGCGCCCAAGGCAGCCTGCACGGCGGCTTCATTGGTTGAGTCCAGAGCGGCTGTCGCTTCGTCAAGGATGACCACGCGGGGCTGGGCAATGAGCAGCCGGGCGATGGTGAGCCGCTGGCGTTCGCCGCCGGAAAGCCGGTAGCCCCGTTCACCCACCACCGTGTCCAGCCCATCGGGCAGGGAGCGGATCATGGCTTCCAGCCGGGCCTGTCGGATGACCTCCCACATGTCCGCCTCCGTCGCGTCCGGCTTTGCGAGCCGGAGGTTGGAGGCGATGGTTTCGTGGAAGAGGTGGCCGTCCTGCGTCACCATGCCCAGGGTGTCCCGCAGCGAGTCAAAGGTGGCGTCGCGCAGGTCGAGCCCGGTTCCCGGAGCAGTTCCGCCCAGGCGCACGGCACCGGAATCCACATCGTAGAGCCGGGCCAGCAGCTGGGCGATGGTTGATTTTCCTGCGCCCGAAGATCCCACCAGCGCTACCGTCTGTCCCGGTTCCACCCGGAAGCTGATGCCGTGCAGCACTTCCTCCCCGCCGCGGGTGTCCAGCGTGGACACCTCCTCCAGGGAGGCCAGTGAAACCTTTTCGGCTGAGGGGTAGGCGAAGCGGACGTCGTCGAACTCTACCGAAACCGGGCCGGGCGGAACAGGCACGGCGTCGGGTTTCTGCTGGATCAGGGGTTCGAGGTCCAGGATTTCGAAGACCCGTTCAAAGCTCACCAGGGCACTCATGATTTCCACCCGGGCATTGGACAGGGCTGTCAGCGGGGCATAAAGCCGGGTGAGCAGCAGGGCAAGCACCACAACGTCGCCTGCCGCCAGCTGACCGGTAATGGCCAACCACCCGCCCAGGCCGTACACCAGAGCGAGGGCAAGCGCGGAGACCAGCGTCAGGGCCGTCACGAAGGTGAACTGCAGCATGGCGGTCCGGACGCCGATGTCCCGGACGCGGCCTGCGCGGACGGCGAACTCCCGGGATTCCTCGTCCGGGCGGCCAAAGAGCTTAACGAGGGTGGCTCCGGGGGCGGAGAAGCGTTCCGTCATCTGGGTGCCCATGGCGGCGTTGTGTTCCGCCGCCTCGCGGCGCAGGTCGGCAAGTTTGGAGCCCATCCGCCGTGCGGGGATGAGGAAGACCGGCAGCAGGATCATGGCCAGGACCGTCACCTGCCAGGACGTGCCGAGCATAACAATGAGCGTAAGGATCAGTGCCACAACGTTGCTGACCACACCGGACAGGGTGCCGGCGAACGCGGACTGGGCACCAATGACATCGTTGTTCAGCCGGCTGACCAGGGCTCCGGTGCGGGTGCGGGTGAAGAACGCGATGGGC
Organism: Arthrobacter sp. SPT-J7; assembly: GCF_059089965.1. Lineage (NCBI taxonomy): Bacteria > Bacillati > Actinomycetota > Actinomycetes > Micrococcales > Micrococcaceae > Arthrobacter > Arthrobacter sp. SPT-J7. The sequence goes on along the minus strand of NZ_JBNHFF010000091.1, from coordinate 3,776 downwards.
ATCTTCTGGACGTGGTCGAAGACCCGGGTGCGCAGATCCACGATCACCCCCTCACCGATGGTGGAAGAGAGCCAGCGGCTCACCAAACCAAGGGCTGCTTCCGCTACAGCCACGACAGCGATGAGTATGGCAAGGCGGACCACCTCCTCGGTGGCGGCCTTGGCCACGATCGCGTCCACCACCTGCCCTGCGAGGACGGGGGTCGCCACGGCGAGGAATGCCATGACGATGGACAACGCCACAAAGGCAAGGAGTTTGCCGCGGTGCGGCCGGGCAAACCCCAGGACACGCTTCAGGGTGGCTTTGGAGAACGGCTTGGAACCGCTCTTGGCCCGGGTGATGTTGTATAGGGAGCCCCAGGCCACCCGTTCCATGCTCATTGTTGTTGCTCCATCACGCTTCCGTTGTCCACATTCCAACGTACATCCAGCCGCACGTTTTCCAGCAGCCTCCGGTCGTGCGTCACGAGCAGGAGGGCACCGTCGTAGCTTTCCAGCGCTTCCTCAAGCTGTTCGATGGCCGGAAGGTCAAGGTGGTTGGTTGGCTCATCCAGGACAAGGAGGTTCACGCCGCGCGCCTGCAGCAGGGCGAGGGCGGCCCTGGTCCGTTCGCCCGGCGACAGCGAATCGACGGTACGGGCAGTGTGGTCCGCCTTGAGGCCGAACTTGGCGAGCAGGGTACGGACGTCAGCCGGGTTCAGGTCCACAAGGACGGCCTCGACCGCGTCGGCCAGGGCCAGGTGGCCGGCGAGCAGCCCGCGGGCCTGGTCGATCTCACCGATGGCCACCGAAGCGCCCATGGCAGCACTGCCGGACTCGGGTGCGAGGTCGCCCAGCAGAAGGCGCAGCAGGGTGGACTTGCCGGCGCCGTTGGGTCCCGTGATGCCGACCCGCTCCCCCGCATTGAGCTGCAGGTTTACCGGGCCGAGGGTGAAGCTGCCCTGCCGGACCACAGCGTCGCGGAGGGTAGCCACCACGGCGCTTGAGCGCGGCGCCTTGCCGATGGAGAACTGGAGCTGCCATTCCTTCCGGGGCTCTTCCACCGCGTCCAGTCTGGCGATCCGTGATTCCATCTGCCGCACCTTCTGGGCCTGCTTCTCGGAGGACTCAGTGCTGGCGGCGCGGCGGATCTTGTCGTTGTCCGGGTTCTTCTTCATGGCGTTCCGAACGCCCTGCGAGCTCCATTCCCGCTGCGTCCTTGCCCGTGACACCAGGTCCGCCTTGGTAGCGGCGAACTCGTCATACTTCTCGCGCGCGTGACGCCGCGCCACTGCACGTTCTTCGAGGAAGGCGTCATAGCCGCCGTCGTAAACGGCGACGGAGTTCTGCGCCAGGTCCAGTTCCACCACTGTGGTGACGCAGCGTGCCAGGAACTCCCTGTCGTGGCTCACGAGGACAACGCCACCGCGCAGCCCGCGGACAAAGTCCTCGAGTTTCGCAAGTCCGGCAAGGTCAAGATCGTTGGTGGGCTCGTCCAGGAGGACGACGTCGAACCGGCTGAGCAGCAGTGCTGCGAGCGCCACGCGCGCTGCCTGTCCGCCGGACAAACCTGCCATTTCGGCGTCGGCCCCGGTCTCCAGGCCCAGATCAGCCAGGACGGCGGGGATACGGTCGTCGAGGTCGGCAGCACCGGAAGCCATCCAACGATCGAAAGCCCGCGCATAGGCATCATCGGCACCGGGCGCGCCGGAGCCAAGCGCCTCTGCCGTGGATTCCATCTCCGCCGTGGCCTGGGCGCAGCCGGTCCGCCGGGCAATGTATCCGGCAACTGATTCCCCGGGAATCCGCTCGTGCTCCTGGGGAAGCCACCCCACGAAGGCGTCGGCGGGAGCAAGGCTGATATTGCCGTCCTGCGGCTGGTCGACGCCTGCGAGAAGGCGGAGCAGGGTGGATTTGCCGGCGCCATTGGCACCCACCACACCTACAACGTCGCCGGGGGCAACGGTGAGGGAAAGTTGGGAAAAGAGCAGCCGGTGGTCGTGACCGCCGGAAACATCCTTTGCCACGAGGGTCGCAGTCATGGTCCATCCTTTCGGAGCGCGCAGCAGTTCTGGGCGCTTTTCGGCCCGCAAAGCCTCGCGCATTCCGGCAGGAGGACGGCGCCCGGAGCCCGGACATAAAAGAACCCGCTGGTCCGGACTTGGGGGGTGTACGGACCAACGGGCTCGACCATCAAGCATAGTCGAAACAAGCGTGCGGGTAAAATCGGCGGGATGACGTCAGGCTAAAATCGACAGACCACCCGTTCTCCAGAGAGCCCCTTATGACCCTCCCCGCCAAGGCGTTCCAGCGCTGGCTGCAAGGCATTGCGCCGGACGTCAGCACGGCAGACGTCTGCAGGATTTCCGGGATCAAGCGGACCACCCTTGCCCAGCAGCTGGTCCGTGGAAAAGTTTCAGTAAGCACCGTGGTCAGCATCAGCCGCGCCTACAACATCAACCCGGTAGCTGCCTTGGCCGACTTTGATCCCTACCGCGGACTGGTTGGCCCCCAGCAGCCACCTACCCGCTACGAGCTGGTAAGCCAGATCTCAACTGCCGACCTCCTGCGCGCCATGGTGGCACGCCCGGGGCTGGAACCCGCCGTGGAACCAGGCGGCAAGCGCCCAGCACTGTCGCCGGCGCCGCATGCCACGTCCGTCAGGAACTGGGTCGATGCAATTGACGACGGCGAGCTGCGGCACCGCGTGTCCGCCGCTACCGGCATCGCACCGCAGAACTATTCCGCGCAGCTGTCCGCCAACCGGCTGTCCGCCGGACTGGCGGTTGCCACTGCCGTAGCGGCAGGTGTTGGACTGACGAATGGGCTGGTTGCCACGGGCCTGATTACGGAGGAAGAAGCAGGCTGGCCTCCGGGCGCACGCGAGGCAGCGCTGGACAGCCTGTCCGACGGCGACCTCGCCCTCCTGGCCGGCGAAAGGCTGCAGGCACTGGGCAAAGTTTTACGACGCCAGGAGCAGGACCAGGCGCAGACAGAAAAGATTTGGGAGAACCTGGGATGATCGAGATCCTTCAGTGGTCAACGCTGGCCACGTGCGGCCTCATAGCTCTGGCCAGGATACCCAGCGCCCTTCGCGGAGAGAACAGGTCGCTTTTCTACATCTTCGCCCTGATGACCGTGGCCATCCTTTTGAGCATAGAGGCGCCCTACATAGCTGTGGACAGGGCTCTCGGAGGCGTCAACCTCGCCAATCTGCTGCTTCGCTTCATCATTTTCGCCGCCATTTACTTCGTCGGAATCCGCGTCACCCGTGGGTTCGGTGCCGACCATGCTTACCGGCTCATCACGGGAAAAATAGGCATGGCCGTCCTGCTGGCGGTTTCGCTGGTAATGACGCTGCTGTTCTTCCAGATGGACACGGCCGGATCCTCGGCCGGTTTGTCGGCAACCTCAGGCAAAAGCGAGCGCAACCTCCTCCTGGTGGAGTACTACGGAGCGGCGGGCCGCGCCTATCCTTCCTACGTTTCCCTGGTCCTGCTGCCGGTCATGGTTCGCGCAGTGGGCAGCAGGCTCCCCGTACTGGTGCGGCTCGCCGCCGGGCTGTTGGCAGTAGGCGGAGTGGCCATCGCCCTGACTCTGCTGTTCCCCCTGGTACCGGAGGAGTGGTCCGCGGCCAAGTACATCGTCAATTACACCGCGGTACTCTGTTTCGTCCTCGGCCTTGCCCTCATCTGGGCTGCCAGGGTCAGAAGCAGCAATAGCTTCAAGCCGAAGAAGACATCTACCGAAAAGTAACCTTCCCAACTTTCACATATTCATTAGAATGTGAAACAATCA